>QKBZ01000376.1 GCA_003245895.1 Beggiatoa sp. | reverse complement strand
GCGATGTATGAAGCGAAAAAGCAAGGGCGCGGCAAAGCGGTGTTTTTCCAACCCGGTATGCATGTGCAGGTGTTGAATATCATGCGCATGGAGTCTGATTTGCGCAAAGCTTTTGAACGCGAAGAATTTTGCCTGTTTTATCAGCCGATTATTTCACTGGAAAACCGCCACACGGTGAGCTTAGAAGCCTTACTGCGTTGGCGACACCCCGAAAAAGGCTTAATTCCACCAGATCGCTTTATTCCACTGGCAGAGGATACGGGTTTAATTCGCGAGTTAGGTTTGTGGGTATTAGAAACCTCATGCCGTCAATTGCGCGAGTGGCAAAACTTATTCCCGCATCATGAACAGTTGGGCATGAATGTCAATGTGTCGCCGGTACAACTGAAACAGCCTCGTCTAGTGCGTGAAGTGCAAGATATTATCGACCGCACAGGTTTATCGCCGCAAAGTTGTCGCATGGAAATAACCGAATCAGCGATGATGAATGATCCTGATTTAATGCTGAATGTGTTGCGCGACTTGAAAGGCTTAGAGGTGCAGTTATATGTGGATGACTTTGGCACCGGCTATTCATCATTAAGCTATTTGCAGAAATTCCCTATTGATGCGCTGAAAATTGATAAAAGCTTTATTCAAAGCATTGATGCCTCGGATAAATCGATGCAAATTGCCCAAGCGATTATCGCCTTAGGCAATGCGTTTGATTTGCGCGTGGTCGCGGAAGGGGTGGAAACCAATACGCAATTGGATATTTTGCAAGCTTCACATTGTCATCATGTGCAAGGCTATTACTTCTCACGTCCAACAGATACCGAAACCACAGAGAATTATCTAAGCATTGTGGTGCATTAGACTATGTGCGCTAACTAGCGTAAACGACCAACCGTAATTGCACTCACACCCCGCATAGAACGTGGTGCGCTGTAAATATCGCTCGTCACCAGCAACGACAATGTCGCTAAATCTTGCCCTTCTTGCTGATATAACACTAACGCGCCGTCACCGGTCGGCGTGTTCATCAACTCATGCCATGAAAACAAGCAGCGATAGCCATCGCTGGCCGCTACAGTCACATATAACAAAGCGCGATAAATTGACTTGCTCTCACCTCGGTCGGGCTGCGCAAGCTTTAATAAACTCGATAATGACACGCCTCGTGCTTGAGTGATCACGTTTAACACACTGTGTGTAGTGGCGCAGACGACAGGAAAATTATGTATCTCACGGTAAGGCAAAGCTTGCAACTCAGCGCGGTTTAAGCTCTGCGCTTGCAATACTTCACCCGTCACGCTGAGCAAAGGTGTATCACTGCTCATAACTCAATTCTTTAACTTGCAACACGTCTAAGGCTTCGCGCAGTTCACCCGATAAGGGCAAGGCTTTACCCGTCGAAACATCGGCAATGACGAAGGTCACATCAGCATCGACGACCACGGTATCTGTGCCACGTAATAACACTTGCTGATGGATTACCGCACTACGGTCGCCAATGCGTTTTAACTCCGCTTGCAGGGTTAATATATCACCTAAGCCTGCGGGATAGCGGTAATTAATATTGATGTTGACGATAATGAAAGCGCGGCCTTGCCGCTGCCATTCATGCAGATTTAAGCGACCATCTAGCAACGACCAGCGTGCTTCCTCTAAAAATTCTAAATAACGTGCATTATTGACGTGTCCGTATAAATCCAAATGATAACCACGGACGATAATTTCATTGCAATGAATCATAGGTGTATAACTCAGTGTTATTGTCGTTGTCGGGTCACTGCCATTAAGTTAAGCGATTTTGTAGGTCGGATAAGGCGTAGCCGTCATCCGACATAACACAGTTGAAGCTTGAAGCAAGCCTCTTGCGGCGGATGACGGCTACGCCTTATCCTCCCTACAAGACTGTGACAATGCTTAATTTAATGGCAGTGCATCATTCTGCAAAAACAGAGTATAAGCCGCATGGTGAAATATACTTAAAAATCCTCCCACCCATCATCCGGCGTGCTGCGCACTATTTTTTTGTGGATGGTCGTTGTTTTGGCCGGTTTAGCGAGCTTCTTATCACCGTCTTTACTTTTCACCATAGCCGGTATATTGGTCACAGTTGGTGTGTTTTTAGACGCAGGTTTGATGCTGGCAAGGTATTGCTGGTGAATACGGAAAAAGCTGACTTGCTCTCGTAAGCTTTGTGATTCATGGCTCATGGACTCACCTGCGGCAGCGGCTTCTTCTACTAAGGCCGCATTCTGCTGCGTCATTTCATCCATTTGCGTAATGGCTTTGTTCACTTGTTGAATGCCAGAGGATTGCTCCTGACTCGCCGCCGCAATTTCCGCGATAATATCGCTGACTTTTTTCACAGCGGTCACAATTTCTAACAAGGTTTCACCAGATTGATTGACTAAGGTCGTGCCTTCTTCAACTTTGCTCACACTGTCGCGGATTAAGCTCTTAATCTCTTTCGCCGCAACTGCACTGCGTTGTGCTAAGTTGCGCACTTCAGTTGCGACTACGGCAAAGCCCCGTCCTTGCTCTCCAGCGCGTGCTGCTTCCACTGCTGCATTTAAGGCAAGCAAATTGGTTTGAAAGGCGATTTCATCGATCACGCCGATAATATCGGAAATGCGTTTGCTACTGTCGTTGATTTTCACCATCGCTTGCACTGCATTATTCACTACTGAACTGCCTTGTTCAGCATAATTACGGGCACTGGCTGCCAGTTGCGTAGCTTGGCTGGCATTGTCGGCATTTTGTTGCACTGTGCTGGTCATTTCTTCCATGCTGGCGGCGGTTTCTTCTAAAGAAGCGGCTTGTTCTTCTGTACGTTGACTTAAGCTGACATGCCCTTGTGAAATTTCCGCTGCGGCTTGATTGACCACGCCCGCACTTTGCTGGATAGCAATCATGACTTCATTAAGGCGTTGAATGCTGGTGTTGGCATCTTGCTTTAATTGATCCAATGCACCTAAGTATTTATTTTCAATCGTGCGTGTTAAATCTCCTTTTGCCAAAGCAGCAAACACACGCATGATGTCTTGAATAGCAGACTGGTTATAATCCAAGATTTGATTCAAGCCTTCGCCAAACGTACGGAAAAAGCCATTTTTATCCGTTAAGCGAATGCGTCCTGAAAAATCGCCTTGTGAAGCAGTGTGGATTACTTGGTTAATCTCTTGCTCAGTAGAGACTTCCACCGTGCGATCTTTAAATTCTTTCACCACGCCTAAGCGTTCGCCGCGCTGGTTAATCACTGGCGTGACATAATATTCGATGGTTAAACTGGTTAAATCTAATTGCGCATGTTCACTGCCCGTTAATTGATTGAGTAACTGACGGTGTATCTGTGGGTTCTTATGCAGATTATCCACAGAATGATTTAACAACTGTTTAGCATTAAAGCTTGGCAATTCTTGTTTAAAGTATTGCTCACGATCTTCAAAGAATTGATGCGCCGCTTTATTTAAGAAAATAATGTTGTAGTCGTTATCCGCAATTAATACGCTAGTAGTGACGTTATCTAAGGCTTCATTAATGCGCAAAGCATTTTCTGCCATAATACGTTCGTTTTCAATTTGGTTGCGTAATTGTTGCTGCATATTGTCAAAAGCAGATAACAATTGTCCGGTTTCATCTCTAGCATCAATAGTTAATTCATTCTCTAAATTGCCTTCTGCAATGGCGTTCGCAATATTGACTGCTTTAGCTAAACGTTGTGTGATGCCGCTTAACAATAAGTAGACAACAAATAAAGTAAAGTAAATGATAGCAATGACGACCACTAACAACAGGATAAACTCTAAATAAGCTTTTTCACCTGCTTCATGTGTCACGTCTACCAAATATACGGTTAATCTATCTTCTACTTCTTTGAGTAAATCAATTTTTTGCGTTTGTACCTTAAACCAATACTCCGCTAGGCTTTGCGTTTTACCGTCTGTATCTTCTACCGTCGCTTTCAACACACCATCTGTACTTGCGTCATAGGCCAACTGCCGTAAGCGTTCTACCTCTTGCATCACAGGACTTTTTAATACCTCTAAAAAGTCAGTGTGTTGCGTCACATTCATATAACGGTTAGCACTGGCAAATAAGTACACCTCTTGTTGTGTCACTAAGGCCACAAAACGCTGAAATTCACCTGGTTCAAAATAGCGTTGCTTAAATACGGTAGACAACAAAGCACGTTCTAAAGCTGCTTTTTCTTTTGCAGTGAGCAAATTTAAATAAGCTAATTCTGCTTTTAAAAATTCAGCATGTTGATGAAAAGTCGATAATTCATTAATAATTTCAATTAAACTTTGATTAATCTCTGAAAAAGCTTCAATTGCATGATGTTCGTTTAAAGCAATCTGTTTTACCTGTTGCCGTACTTGATCAATATTAGGCAGAATACCGCGTAATTGTTGAAAGGCAGATAATAAACCTTTGACTTCAATTTTTGCTTCTAACTCAGTAATAAAGACTTCTAAAGTGGCGACCGTTGTGCGTGTATTTTCAATCTCACGTTCTAGCTCTGTTTGCCACTCTTTTCCCATAGACTTGACGTATAAAGCACTGAGGTCACGCTCTCGTTGTGTCGCATGCAATACATCACTGATTTTCAGTGAAAGCTTATTGACATCTTCTAATCGTGTCATCTCATGATAAGTTGCAGATTTTTCTAACACCATCAAGCTTGATAAATAAATCAAACTGGCTAGTGGAAAAAATAACATTAGTGCCAGTTTATGTTTTATACGCCAGTCATTGAGCAGTTTCATTTCTGAATTCCTTAGCTGATCCTCAATTTTTTTGATTGTTAACTTAAGTTAATAATGTAGTCAGAGGATTGCGAAAAAGATTAAAGCAGCCTATTCTTTAAAACAATATTTCTCATTAGTTAAAAGCAGTTTTAATTCCACAGCATTATACTAAGTTTAGAAATATTTTACTCAAAATCCACAAATATAATGTGGTTTAGTGAACACAGGATGTGGCTAATACGACTTAACAAGATATGCGCCATATGAGCAGCACGTCAAAATATCCCCCCGCTTGAGGTTTTCATCATGAACACACGCACGCGCCCAACAGGGTCAACACGACAAGGAATGAAACGGCGAGACTTTTTACTAGACAGTATAAAGCTAGGTGGTTTAGGTTTATCTGCCCTTACATGGCCTAATCTGTTAGCGGCCAATACGCTAACACCGCCGGTAGATGATGTGGTGCGCATTGGTTATTTGCCTATTGCCGATGCGACAGCCTTGTTAATTGCCGATGCCAATGGTTATTTTACTGACGAAGGTTTACAAGTTGCACCTCCCACAAAGGTGGGGAGCTGGACAGAGTTAGTGCGTGGTTTTTTTACACGTCAGTACAATGTGGTTCACTTATTAAAACCTATTTCTGTATGGATGCGCTACCATTTTGACATTCCTATCAAAGTGATGGCATGGGCGCATATTAATGGTTCTGCGGTCATTGCCGGTGCGCATTTGCAAGCGCGTTCTTTTGCTGATTTAGGTGGCAAGCAAGTCGCAGTGCCTTATTGGTTTTCCATGCACAATATGGTGTTGCAAATGGCCTTGCGGCATGTGGGCTTAACCCCTGTCATTCGCCCTCGCCATGAGCCATTGGCTGATCATGAAGTGAATTTGTGTTTATTGCCACCACAATTAATGGTATGGGCATTAGAAGCACGCAATATTGATGCATATATCGTCGCAGAACCGCTGAACAGTGCAGGCGAGTTGCAAGCAGGGGCGCGGGTCTTACGTTTTACCGGTGATATGTGGCGCAACCATCCTTGTTGTGTAGTCTGTATGGATGAACGTGATGTGAATGCACGTCCTGATTGGACACAAAAAGTGATGAATGCCATTGTGCGCGCACAAGTGTTTGCGCAAGAAAATAAAGTAGAAACCGCACATATTTTATCAGCGGCGGGTAAAGCTTATATCCCTGTGCCTGATAACTTAATGCAGCGAGCCTTTACCAATTATGCAAATCAGCCCGAATATTTACAAAATCAAGCGATTCAACACCCAGAGTGGGGCAGTGGGCGCATTGACTTTGCACCGTGGCCGTACCCTTCTGCCACCCGTATGCTAGTGGAAAACATGCCACATACCTTAATCGGGCATACTGAACAGCATTTTCTGCAAGACTTAGACCCTGACTTCGTTGTCAACGATTTAGTCAATTATGAGTTTGTACGCAATGCGATGCAGCAACATGGTAATGGGGACGTTTTAGCGGGCTTAGCAGGTAATGATCCTTTTGCCCGTGAAGAAGTGATTGCCTTGTAAACAGCTACCTTGGCTTAGGCCACACCATCATTTTTAAACTTGAGTGTCTTTATGTTACGTTATTTTAAATTCTGTCTTCTTTTTTTCGGTGCTTTGCTTGCCGTAGTGGCTTATGCACAAGATGATACTTTTAGTGATGCTGAGCTAAAAGGTGTCTTTTGGGAAGTGAAGAAAAAAGGCGGTGTGCCCAGTTATTTGCTAGGCACAATGCACACAGATGATCCGCGTGTGCTTAATGTGCCTGACCTTATACAAAACCGTTTTGATCGCGCTGACAGTGCCTCATTTGAAGTTAAAATGGATGCAAGCAGCTTAATGCAAAGCATGGGCGCGATGTTTTTAGACAGCGGGCAAACCTTAAAGTCTGTGATTGAAGATAAGGAAATCTATCAGTCATTAATTGAACAGTTAGAAGAACACGGTATGCCCGAAATGGCAGTGCAACAGCTAAAGCCGTGGGCAATCATGATCATGGTCAGCATGCCGAAGAATGAAAGCGGGCAATTTTTGGACTTGGTGTTATATCAGCAAGCGCAACAACAGCAAAAACAAATCTATGGCTTAGAGAAAATTGACGAGCAATTGCAATTCTTCACTCAGTTAAGCATTGAAGATCAAGTCTCTTTGTTGCAGGAAACCTTAGAACAATTGGATCAAATCCCTGATTTTTTCGAGCAATTACATGATATGTATTTGCGACGTGCCTTAGGTGAGATGTATCAGTTTTACCAAAAATACGCGCAAGAATCTGAGGATACAGAGTTGATGGAGAAGTTTAATAAAGGTTTGTTGCAAGATCGCAATTTCCGCATGTTGAAACGCATGCAAGATCGTTTGCATGAGGGCAACGCTTTTATCGCGGTGGGGGCTTTGCATTTGGCGGGGCCAAAAGGTTTGTTGCAATTGTTGCAGCAGCAGGGGTATCAGCTTAAGGCTTTGTATTGATTTATAGTTGCTGTTTTGTAGGTCGGATAAGGCGCAAGCCGTCATCCGACACAGCTAGGTAAGATATGGGTACATCTATCAGTTTTCTGTCTGAAAAGCGGGATACCTGAGTTCAACGGGATATTTGTTGTAAAAACAATCGGTTTCTCGTTCCCACACGCCGTATCACCGCCATTAAGTTAGGCAATACAAACGTGTAGGATGGGTAGAGCGAAGCGAAACCCATCATGTTACAAAATGACATGATGGGTTTCGGCGCGAGATAATTTTGTGATTAAAACAGAATGACGGGCGCGTCTCTACCCATCCCTACACGCTGATTTCTAGCTTTTATGTCGGATGACGGCTTACGCCTTATCCGACCTACAAGAGGCTGGTTAATTAGACAATACAATCAACTACCAACGAAAATACTGATACGGGTTATACATATGATAGACATCCCCCGCACTCGGTGGTGGCAATTGCATAAACAACTTGCCATCTTTATCCGTTTGCTCTGGCATAGATAAGAAAAAGCTAAGTTCTTGCACTTCCGGTTCAATAGGTTGGCTTAAGAAACCTGTCTCATCAATGTGTTGCACCACATGATCGACCCATTTCAAAGATGCTGCTTGATCGGCAAACTCGCGCCAGTTGCCGTCGGAGTTATGTTGATACATTTGCTCAACTAACTGCTCTAAGCTCAAGCCCATTTTTTCCGCCACAGGCCCCATCATGCGCGTTGACCAATCTTTGGTCATTTCTAAAGTTTCGGCTTGTTGTGTCATGTTACCAAACATGCCACTCCAAATTTGATGGTGTACAAACAGCGCGTTAGGATAAGCAAATGATTGATCCGCTAACGCTGTGATGACAGCCGCCATACTAGCCGCTAAAGATTTCACCACCACGTAAACTGGCGCTTTACTGCCTTGCATGGCTTTTAAAATCTGTGCGCCTTCCATCACAGAACCACCAGGGCAATTATCAATCACTAAAAAGATAGGATAATCAGTATTTTTGTTATTAAAAAACTGAATGCGCTCAGTGACATAAGCAGAAGTGCCTGACATGATAGGGCCATCTAAGGCAATGCGCCGATCAGAAATCACTAAATGGCCATCGACAAACGGTTGCGTTAAATATTCAGGCGTTTTATCAATTTCGCGTTCCCATTCACGGCGTTGGTCACGGCGTGCAATTTTGTCCGCTAAATTGCCATCTTCAAAATCACGCTTGGCTTTTTCAAACTCTAACTTCACCAATTCAAACTCAAGCTTGCTGCGTTCCATTGCTAAAGTTAATTCTTGCTGACGGTTGCGCTCGGCTTGAATGTCATTTTTTAACGTCAGTTTTTGCTTTTCCAGCGTTAAGTTATTTAACGATTCTTTCTGTTTTTGCTCTGCCAGCTCGCTGTTTAAGGTCGCTTGATCTTTTTCCACCGTCAACGCAATTAAAGCTTTACGCTGCTTTAACTCTTCAATAGCATTTTCTAATTCAGCTTGCTCTTTCGCAGTGCGTAACACTTCTAAAGCTTGTTCAGTGTTGGCTTTCTGCACTTCATTGCTTAACAACTGTTTATCGCGCTCGATGGTTAAACGCACCATATCGGATTTATCAGCTTGCAACGCAGGCTCTTGCTCTAACAAAGTTTTGGCTTTTTCATCCTGTAACTTAAGACGCTCTAACTCATACTTCAGTGCTTGCACTTCTAGCAATAATTCTAAATGTGGATCATCTTCCACATCGTTTAATAACTCTTGCGCCACTAACTGCGGGATGTCAGGTTGTGCAGGCGGTGATGTGGTAACGGCTTCATTCGGCGTTGCCCAAACATTCATCGTCATCAGTTGACTACTGATAGCCAGCACTAACGGAAGTCGTTTTACAAACATTGATATTCCTGTATTGAGTTGAGTCATCGAGTAACCGCAAGTAGTGCTCACGGTTCAGTCTTTGCGTTAAAAGGAGGCTTTTTCAGGGGCAACGACTTGTTGATTCTGTTCTAATAAAACCCGCATGTCATCTGCCGAAATGGCACGGCTAAATAAAAAGCCTTGCGCGGTTTCGCAAAAATGCTTTTTCAAAAAGGCCAACTGCATTTCCTCTTCTACCCCTTCAGCCACCACCGACAACTGTAAGCTATGTGCCATCGCAATGATCGCTGTGGCAATCGCAGCATCATCACCATTGGCGCACACATCTTTAATAAACGAGCGGTCAATTTTTAAGGTATTGAGTGGAAAGCGTTTTAAATAGCTTAGCGAGGAATAGCCAGTGCCAAAATCATCAACAGCGATATGAATGCCCATATTCTGCAATTCTCTAAACATAGAAAAACTGGAGTTTTTCTTGTCTAAATCCTCTTCCATTAACATGCTTTCCGTCAATTCTAATTCTAAAAAAGACGGCGTTAATTGAGTGTCATTTAACACCCGCTTAATCGTACTCAATAAATCAGAATTTTGGAATTGTCGGCTAGACACATTGACTGCAACGCGGATGGCGGGCAAGCCTTCTTGTTGCCATTGTTTGCACTGTTCGCAAGCGGTTTGCAACACCCATTCGCCAATAGCGATGATCATGCTGGTTTCTTCCGCCACAGGAATAAAGCGGTCAGGTGAAACTAAACCTAATTCAGGATGTTCCCAGCGTAATAAAGCCTCTACGCCAGTAATGCGACCTGTATTTAAATCAATTTGCGGTTGATATAACAAACGCAATTCATCACGACTAATTGCTTTGCGCAAATGATTTTCTAAAATCAGGCGTTTTAACGCCAGCGCATTCATTTCTTCAGTGAAGAATTTATACGAGTTTTGGCCTTGGCCTTTGGCCTTTGACATTGCCGTATTGGCATTTTTCAACAACACCAGAGGTTCATCGCCATCGCTAGGGTAGACGCTCACCCCAATACACGCCGTGATGACGATCTCATGTTGATCCATAGTAAACGGCTTGCTGATGCAATCTAAAATGCGTTGCACTAAGGTGCTAACGTCATTGACTAAACTGCTGGACTCGTACATTAAGGCGAATTCGTCGCTACTTAAGCGAGCGACGGTCGTGCCGATAGGGACTACTTGGCTTAAACGTAACGCGGTTTCGCGCAAAATTTCGTCGCCGAACTCATGCCCTAAAGAGTCGTTAATGATTTGGAAACCGTCTAAGTCCATCGAAATCACCGCCAAACCTTGGCGATGACGGCGCGCATGTCCGATGGCTTGTCGCAACCGCTCGATCAACAAGCTGCGATTGGGCAAGCGGGTCAACATATCGTAATTGGCGAGGTAAACAAGGTGTTCCTCAGTTTCCATTAAACGGCGATAACGATTCAAGCGCGTAATGGTACGCACCCGCGCCCGCAATTCAGCGCGGTCAAACGGCTTACTCATAAAATCATCTGCGCCGACTTCAATACCGCGCAAACGGGACTCCCGATCATCTAATGCAGTGACCATGACTACCGGTAATTCTGCTAAACGTGGATTAGCACGTAAAATTTGGCAGACTTGGAAGCCATCCATACCCGGCATCATGACATCTAAAAGCATGAGATCAGGCACTAATTCTTCTGCTTTTTCTAACGCCTCTTCGCCATTTTCGGCGAACACCAAATTGTATCCCTCAGACTCTAACAACACCTCCACGGTGTAACGGGACACAATTTCATCATCAACAATTAAAATCGTGCTTTTGTCAGCCATGAGTGACGTTCCTGCGCTCCCTGACAGTAGTTATTGACTAGCGGCTTGGAGCAAATTGCTCACCCGTTGATGTAAATCATGACGATCAAATGGTTTACAAATCACCTCATTAGCCCCCATGTCTAAACACCGCGCGCGTGCTGTGGGATCATTCCACGCAGTGATCATCATGACAGGGACATGTGCCAGTTTAGGATTCGTGTGCGCTCGCAATCGGCGGCAGACTTCAAAACCATTCATACCTGGCATCATGACATCTAGCAAAATTAAGTCAGGCGTAAGTGTTTCGGCTTTTTCTAGCCCTTGAATACCCGTTTCCGCTAAAACTAAAGCATAGTCTGGTGTTTCCAGTAAGGCTTCTAAGGTTGCGCGTGAAACAATTTCATCATCAATAATCAAGATTGTCGTTTTTTCGCTCATAATTGTATTCCAGAAATTGCTTGATTAACGCAGAGTGGCGGTCTCAGCAGCGCGAATAAATTGATAATATGGGGATGTGGCGATATGGTTAAAACAACAACGGGCATACTGATGCGGTATTGAATAACCGTATATAGTCTTAAACATAGTGTAACGTAATCTAGTGCAGTAAAAATGATTGTCAGCAGTTTGTGCAATCAATTACTGCTTTAATGCTGTTGTCATAAGCATAAGTGGGTTAAAACAAGGTGTAGACAAAGCGTCATCAAAAACACTTTCAGCAGGGAATGGGTAGCCAAAATAGTCTACCACAAGGCTTGATTGCATGTTGCTAAGGCTTTTGATAGGCTCATTTTAACGAATTCTATTGTGGCTGCCACTGTTTATACTTAAACATACATCGTTTGTCACAAGCATCGACAATGCCAAAACTACTCAAGGCCGTTTACTCAGTCAATGTTGTTTACTTGTTAACGCGATATAATAACAGTTTTTCTAGTTAATCACCTGAATTTCAATAATTTTTAACATCTTTAGCTATGGCATGCAACTTTAAGATGCTGTCACCATTTAAGCCAATCGCTTAATATCAAACTGCATTGAATATGCAATGTTCACCTGATTAATGTCTAACCCATCATCCGATTTTCACGAAAACTAAGGAGGCTTTACCATGAAAACCTTGCAAATTAATTTACCTGATGAGGTTGCTGCACGTTTTGAACAATTAGCCGCCGCACAAGGCGATGATTATGCCAGCGTCAATACCTCAGAAGTGACCGGACGAGATGCCTTGTTCACCGATTTATTAGTCTTAGGATTAGAAGAATTAACCGCAGGAGAAGAGGCATTTCCCGACCAAGGCTAATGCCATCATTTGCACTCCCTGCAATTGCATCGCTCTCGCCACTGCATGTGGCAGTCATTGATAGGAGTCAGGTTTTATCATGAGTGATCCTTTTCCGTCTCATAACTGCCCCTCATGTGGTGGCGCCATCGATTTACACGCGCCTGATATTCGCATTGCCATGTGTCCGCATTGTGGTAGCGGTTTATTTTTAGAAGATGATACTGTTAAAAATTTAGGCGTAAAATCGACGATTGTCGAAACCCCTTCTCTAATTAAATTATTTCAGCCATTTCATTATCAAAACACATCGTATTTACCGGTTGGCCAAGTGCGCTTTGATTACGGGCGCGGCTTTTGGGATGAATGGTGGGTATTAGATCAAAAAACAGGGCAAGGACAATGGTTAAGCGTTGATGAAGGCGATTACGCATTAGAGCAAGCCATTGATATTGACTGTTTAGCTGCTGCAAGCCAAGGTGCAGAAGCCTTGCGCCAACAGCTAAAACACGGCACAACCTTTAACTTAAAAGCACCCAAACAAAGCGCAGAAACCGTGCGTGTCACGGAACGGGGCGAGGGTAAATGTATTGGCTTTGCAGGTGAAATACCGGAACTGTTGCAGCTCAATGAAAGTTTTGACTATGCGCACTTAAGCGGCGCACAACAGCGTTTATACACCGTGGAAATCAGCGGCACTGAAATTCAATTATTTCAAGGCTACTGGATAGACCCGTTTTTAATAAAAGTGTGATGCTATGACTCAGGCGCAACTGAAAAACATTAATTGCACCAACTGCGGCGCACCGCTAGAACTGCGGGGCGGTCATCAAGTCCATAGCCGTACTTGTGAATACTGTGGCTCGGTGCTGGATACGCAAGCTGAGTATGCCGTCGTTGCTCAGTACAAAAAGATGAAAGACAAAATGCCCGACTTGCCGTTAAAAATCGGCATGACTGGCATGTTATATGGTGTTGAGTTCAGCATTATTGGCTTTCTTGAATATAGTTACCGCGATGATGACGAGGAAGAACGCTGGGTCAGTTATCAGCTTTATTCCCCGACACACGGTTATGTGTGGCTAACGTGGGAATATGGCACACCTAAGCGTTATCAATTTAGCCGTCGCGTGCGCTCATGGAGTCCAAATTATGAGCGGGTAAAAAACCAATATACCGCAGAAGTCACCTTTGTTGCTGGCGAATTAACATGGATTGCCAAATTAGGCGACCGTGTGCGCATGGGGCAAACCTATGAGCCAAACATTAGTTTTGAGAAAAGTCAGGACGAAGATGAGTATTACATTAATAAATACCTTAACACCAACACGGTGCATCGTGCCTTTGGTGCAGAACCGATTCCCGACGGTGACGCTCGTAAAAAGAAAGGCGATGTCAGTGGCGGCTGTTTGGTTATCTTAGTGTTATTCATCGTGATATTAGTCATTATTTTTGCCGTCATCGATGAAATGGATGGTGGTTATGGCGGTGGCTACAGTTACAGCAGCAGTAGTAGCGGCTCACGCAGTTCATCAGGTTCGTTTTCAAGTTTTGGTAAATAACAATTAGGAGTTCGTCATGGAAATGTTTGCAGGTCTTAAACTCGCGGGCATCATTGCCACCATTGTGTATTCTCTTTTAGGCTTAGTATTATTGATTTTGTCGTATGTCATCGTAGATCGTTTAACGCACTTTTCCTTACATGAAGAAGTGGCTGAAAAACAAAATATTGCGGTGGCGATTGTCATCGGTGCGATTTTAATTGCCATCTCTATTATCATTGCTGCGGTCATTACCAGTTGAGCACCTCGCCTTCCTCTGTTTCCACTTCATACACTGAGCCACTGTTTTTATTAGTCGCCACGTTTATCATTGCTATCTGTGGCTTAGTGTATGAATTACTTGCCGGAACTTTATCCAGTTATCTACTGGGCGATTCAGTTTATCAATTTTCCATTGTCATCGGCTTATTCATGAGCGCGATGGGCATTGGTGCCTTTTTGTCGCGTTTCTTTCAACAAGATTTAGAATATTACTTCACTGTTATTCAACTCAGCTTAGGTTTAGTAGGTGGTTTAAGTGCACCACTGTTATTCTTCGCCTTTGCTTGGTTGATGAATTACAACGCTTTCTTATTTGCTATTTGTCTGCTATTAGGGATTTTAATCGGCTTAGAAATCCCATTGATTACCCGCATTTTGCAGCAACATCAAATTTTAAAAATCAATATTTCTAATGTATTAACAGCGGATTATATTGGCGCGTTAGTCGCTGCCTTATTATTTCCCTTAGTGTTAATGCCTTTATTAGGTGTCATTGGCATTAGTTTATTATTTGGCTTGCTGAATGTTGCAGTGGCCATTGTCATGTTATGGCTATTCCGCGACCGTTTACGCACTTGGGGCTTAAGCATTTTTGCTGCGCTGTGTTTTCTCAGCTTATCAATAAGCATGTTTTACAGTGAAAGCTGGTTAGGCTTAATGGAACGGCGTTTATTCCAAAATCCCATCATCTTTGCTGAAACGACAGCCTATCAACGCCTAGTCATCACTCGCCGAGGCGAACGCATACAGCTTTATATCAACGGTGGCCTGCAATTTGACAGTTTTGACGAGTATCGCTATCACGAAGCCTTAGTACATCCGGCGATGAATTTAGCCACTCAACATCAACAAGTGCTGATTTTAGGCGGTGGCGACGGTATGGCCGTGCGTGAAATCCTAAAATATCCTGATGTGCAACACATCACCTTAGTTGATTTAGACCCACGCATGACGGAATTATTCCGCGAAAACCCGTTGTTGACAGCATTAAATCAACAATCCTTGAGTAATCCAAAAGTACAAGTGGTTAACCAAGACGCATGGCAGTTTATCGAACACACACCGCAGATTTACGACGTGGTATTAATCGATTTACCCGACCCGCACAACAGTAGCTTAAGCAAACTGTATAGCCGTGAATTTTATTTCCGCCTAGCCCAGCATTTAAGCCAAGGCGGTCTCTTGGTGACACAAGCTACCTCACCGTTATTTGCACACGATGCTTATTGGTGCATTCATAACACCTTAGCCGCAACACCAAGTCCCATGCGCGAAGGCAAAACCTTATACACTCAGCCTTACCAAACTTACGTGCCTAGTTTTGGTTTATGGGGGTTTGTTATGGCGGGACATCATCAGCCTGATTGGTCACGTTTTAAATTACCAGAGGCTATCAAGTTCCGTTATCTACGACCTGAGTTGTTGCCGAGTTTGATTGAGTTTGCGCCGGATACGGCTTTTGTCTCTACAGAAGTGAATAGTTTGCAATCGCATCCGCTGTTGCAGTATTACGAGAATGAATCGAAGCGGTGGTTTCCTTGATAGGACATTGACACAACTTGGCGTAGGGCGGATAAGGCGCAAGCCGTCATCCGCCGTAAGTTTTGCCCATAAATTGTCTGAATCAGAACTATTAATATGAAATTATACTTAGACAACTGCTGTTTTAACCGTCCATTTGACGATCAAAAACAACTACTTATTCATTTGGAAACACAAGCAAAACTGGCTATTCAAGATGCTATTCTAAAAGGATACTATCAACTGATCTGGTCATATATTTTAGAATATGAGAATGCTCAAAATCCGTATGTTGCAACACGTAATGAAATTGCAAAATGGCATGATCAAGCAATAGAGGTTGTGATGGCATCACCGCCTATTTTGGAAGAGGCAAGACAACTAATGAACGCCAACATCCATCAAAAAGATGCACTTCACGTTGCATGTGCCCTGTTTGCTAAGGTAGATTATTTTGTTACAACAGATCGCAAGCTTCTGAAAAAACTCTCCAGTTTGGATAAAATAAAAGCTGTGAACCCCATCACATTTATTGAAGAACTCGCACTATGAAAACTGACACATTAATCATTCAAGAAGCAATGAAAGCACTGCACGCAACTTTAACACCTGTTGAAATTGAAAGATTTATTGTAATGCTTAATCGCGAACAATTTGACTATACTCAATGGCGCGAAAACCTTTGGCAAGATGAAACATTGGAATCTTTATCTTGTAAAGCGCAGGCATACTATGAAAACACTCATGCTAAAAAAATATAATTATATCAGTACTGTAGAAGTTATACAGTTGATGAAGAGAACGGTTGTAGGTCGTATAAGCGCAGCGTCATACGACATATCGGCGGATGACGGCTAACGCCTTATCCGCCCTACGAAAAATTATCAATTCGTTTTGAACTGCATAACGCCTAACCCAATATGAGTTATGCAATAGAATATTAATCCATCACCCGCGCCTCAGCCTTCTTCACATACGCATCCGGCAAATGCTGCTGAATCAAAGGATGTTTCAACCACGCCTTAGCATTGGCAGAAGTCTCAAACGGGCCTTTTAACACCACATATAAACCCTCAGTCAAACCACGATAAAACACACTCTCGCTCATGATGATACTGTCATCATTTAACGCCTGCTGTGCCACGCTTGCTAACTCGCTCGCTGCTTTTGAACCTGCATCACTCATCTGAAAGCTGCCTAAAATGGCAAACCATGCAGCAGGCTCATAGCCGCTAGCAGTCCCACTTTCCACACTCATTGCACTCATATCCATCTCAGCATTCATAGGTGCTGTTTCACCATATAACTGCTCACGCAACAAACGTCGTAAATACGCAGTGCGCTGTTCCGTCAATGCTTCACGGCAATTATTAATCAAATCGCCTAAACCAGTGCCCATCATGCCCCATGTATCTGCCTCACAATGTGCATCCCGAAAACTGACCCATAATTTTTGCGCTTTTTGTAATGCTTGCCATGCATCTGCCCGACCTGCCATATTCTGCTTTAATGCCTTATACACTCGGTTCATCTCAGCATCTGCGGCATTAAAACTCTGTTCCTCACAATACTGCATCTCCGGCCCGCTTTGAGCCTTATCACAATCAATCTCCAATGCAGCACTGGTCTGCATGACACACCATGACAATGACACCGCGATCATCCATTGCTTAACTTTCATCACTTAATCCTCTCATTGTGTTCCATACTGTAACGGCACTGTCTCAGCCTTATAACATCACATTATTCAGCAATCCAGTACCTGCTTCAAAGTGCCGCATCTGTCCGCCGTGTTGTCTCAGCCACACTGTGCAGGCTGTCTCATTTTTACGTTAGCTGTTACATAATCGTGACATTGCTGCACTGAAGCAAACGACACATGCTGCGAAGCAGCATTTAGTTATCTTACTGAAACTAAAATTAAAACTAACAAATATCAGCACTTGGACTCATATTTGCCTAGTCTTACCCGCTTTGATACTAATCCGTGCAACAGGGGCTGCGTGTGTCACGCAGAAGCATGGAGAATGACATCTGAAAAAAATTTAAACGCTAAAAGCAGTGGAAAACTATCACCAAAGTGGGAGAACTTGCGTATGAAAAAAACTAAACTTGGTTTAGCAGTGGGTGCGTTATGTGTTGCATTAAGCCAACAAGCAAACGCAGTTGTTATGGTTGGCGGCGACAATGGCTGGGAAGTCAGCTTTGATGGTAACGTCAACACCTTCTTAGTTTCTGAACGTCCAGACGCTAAACCCCTAGATACCGTTGGCGGCACCATTAGTGATGATCAAGATTCCTCGCGTGTTCGCACCGGTTTATTACCTGCTGTTTTTGCTTTTAACGTGCGCTCACCCATTGTCAACGGCTTACGCGGCAGCGCGCGCATCGGTTTCTA
>QKBZ01000121.1 GCA_003245895.1 Beggiatoa sp. | reverse complement strand
GCGTTGAAGAAGAAGGTGCATTTTATTTATTCACCCTGCGCTTAGTGCCTGCCTTTCCCTTTTTTGTCATTAATTTAGTCATGGGCGTAACGCCAATGCGGACATGGACTTACTACTGGGTGAGTCAAGTCGGTATGCTGGCAGGGACAATTGTTTATGTAAATGCAGGGACTGAAATTGCAGAAATTGAGCAATTAAGCGGTATTTTGTCACCAGACTTAATTATTGCCTTTAGCTTGCTGGGTTTATTCCCTTTATTGGCAAAAAAAGGCTTGGATTTTTGGCAAACACGGCAAGCATTGCGTGGTTTTCCGCGCCCGAAACGCTTTGATTGCAATTTGATTGTGATTGGCGGTGGCGCAGCAGGTTTAGTATCAGCCTATATTGCAGCAGCGGTTAAGGCAAAAGTGACCTTAATCGAAAAAGTAAGCATGGGCGGTGATTGTCTAAATACCGGCTGTGTGCCCTCTAAAGCCTTGATTCGCACCACGCGCTTGCTTGCTGATATTAAACGGGCGGAGCAGTTTGGTTTGCAGCCAATGAGCGCACAATTCAACTTTAGCGATGTAATGGCGCGAGTACAGCGCGTGATTCAACAAATCGCGCCCCATGATTCAGTCGAGCGTTATCAAGGCTTAGGCGTGGACTGTATTCAAGGCCATGCACAATTGCTGTCACCGTATGCCGTGACAGTAAACGGACAAACTTTGACCGCGCCCAATATCATCATTGCCGCAGGTGCTCGGCCTATCGTGCCAGCGTGGGCAAACTTAGCGAATGTGCCTTATTACACTTCGGAAACCATTTGGTCATTAAAAACATTGCCTGCACGTTTAGTGGTGCTAGGCGGTGGCCCTGTCGGTTGTGAGTTGGCGCAATGTTTCGTCCGTTTGGGCAGTGCGGTGACTTTAGTACAACGCCGCGACCGCCTATTGCCACGAGACGACCCTGAGTTTTCTGCCTTATTGCAACAGCAGTTACAAGCGGACGGCGTGCAGTTGTTGTTAAATAGCTCAGCGCAAGACGTGCAAACGATTGACGGAACATATTATTTACAGTTAAGCCAACAGGGTGAGACGCAGCAAGTGCCATTTGATGCGCTGTTATTGGCTTTGGGGCGTGTGGCGAATACTGACGGTTATGGTTTAGAAGCCTTGAATATTCGCTTACGTGATAATCAAAGCATTGAGGCAAACAGCTTTTTACAAACCACTTGCCCGACCGTGTATGTATGCGGCGATGTGACAGGGCCTTATCAATTCACCCATGTCGCGGCACATCAAGCATGGTATGCAGCAGTCAATGCATTATTTGGACGTTGGAAAAAGTTTGCGGTGGATTATCGCGTGATCCCGCATGTGACCTTTACCGAGCCAGAGATTGCGCAAGTGGGTTTGACAGAACAACAGGCGCAGGCGCAAGGCATCGCCTACGAGGTCACAACTTATGACATTGCGGATTTAGATCGCGCCATTGCGGATGAAACAGCAACTGGTTTAGTCAAAGTATTAACGGTGGCGGGTAAGGATACTGTGTTAGGGGCTGCCATTGCAGGGGCGCATGCGGGCGAGTTAATCACCGAGTTTGTTACCGCGATGAAACACGGCATTGGTTTAAACAAGATATTGGCAACCATTCACGCCTACCCCACTTTTGCCGAGGCCAATAAATATGCGGCAGGGGCGTGGAAAAAAGCGCATCAGCCTAAAGGCGTATTGAAGTGGGTAGAACGGTATCATCGCTGGCAGCGCGGTGGGTGATATTTTTTTAAATGAGAATACAAATTCATAACGACAGATTTTCGATAGCCCTGACGTTTGAGCAACAAAGACGCGGATAAGCGTAAAAAAACAAGCAATCGTCAAGTCTAGGAACTTCGTTATGAAAAAATATCTTCAGTATTGTGGCAGCTTAGTGCTGTTTTTGTGTTATCTCCCCGCCAGCATGGCACAGTCGGCAACGGCATTAGCAGTGCGTGCTGATGGCTCTGCAACCAGCAGTGCTGCCCGTTTTGTGGTTCATCTCAATGATAAAACCGATGTTAGCGAAACCGTGTTAAGCACTAAAACACCTGTCACCTTAAGTGCTACTTTAACCCCAGACCCTGAAGACCTCGGCGATAGCGCAGAGTTATTGATCGCGGCTTCTTTCACCAGTGCAGATGGTGCGTTTTACACATTTAGTCGTGCCGGTAATGCGTGGCAAATGTGGGATGGTCAAGTTAGCAGCTTACCTGCCGCCGCCAGTTTAACCTTAGCCGATACACAAGATTTAAGCATTTTTGATCAAATGCAGTTCAGCGGCATGGTTGGGCAATTTCTGATTGCCTTAGGTTATCGCACCAGCGATGGCAGCGTGATTTACAACGGTAACAATCTGATTCAGTTCACGATTAGCGATGACAGCGATACTGAAGAGACTGATAGCACAGAAGAAACTGACAGCAGCACGGATGAAGAAACCAGCACCGACACTGATACCACGACAACTTGTGACACAAACAGCAGTCATATTGAATTAGTGGTGTGCATGAGTAATGCGTTTTTAGCCACGTTAAGCGAAGAAGAGCAAGCAACCGTACTGCTTGATTGGACAGACTCCACTGCCAAAACCACTTGGTCAAATTTACCAGGGGTGACACGTAACGGTTTAATGATGGGTAATCTTGACAGTGACAGCGTAACCGCTGCCTATGCTTTAGCCGCTACCGTATTAAGTGCCGATGGTTATCAAGACTTTTTAGGCACCTTAGCCGCTGATGATTATTTAAATTCCTTAAATGGTGGTGCTTCTATGGGCGGCGCACCTAGCGGAACAGCCCCTACGGATATGGGCACTGCGCCTACCGATATGGGTACGCCACCAACCGACATGGGTACAGCACCGACGAATACTAACAGTGGCGGTTCTACTTATTCCTCAGACAATTACTATGTTGCCTTCATTGGCACACCGGCTGTGAACAGCAACTGGATGCTGCAAATCGGCGGTCATCACTTAGCCTACAACATCACTTACTTAAACGGCGTAGGCTATCCAACCCCTAACCATATTGGTGTTGAACCTAAAGCCAGTTTTGAAATCAATTCACAAACCTATGCACCATTAAAAGATGAAGGCGATGCGTTAGTGGCAATGTTTAATGGCTTAGACAGCACGCAATTAGAGCAAGCCTATTTAGCGGATCAAGTATTTTCCGATGTCTTAATTGGCCCTGACAATGGTAGCGCAGTATTGCCAACGGATTACCCAAGCCCTAGCGAAGGCACCTTAGTCTCTGAGCTAAACGCCGAACAACAAGCCTTAGTGATTGCCGCGATTGAGCAATGGGTACGCGATTATCCGAACGGTGTTGCTGATGCCTTAATGGCAGACTACACCTCGGCTGAAGCCTTAGCACAAACCTATATTGCATGGGCTGGCACACAGTCTGCGGGTGTCGATGTTGACGTATCAGGCACTTATATGCGTATTGATGGCCCACGCTTATGGATTGAGGTCGCTTGTCAAACAGGCGTGGTTATCTCAGATCAAACGCATTACCACACCATGTACCGTGATAAAACAATGGATTACGGTAATAGCTTATAAGCTTTAAATTCGTGCGCTGTGTCAAGCAGCGCACCTTTGCTCAAAAGGTGTGGTTTATGCGCGTCATTCTCTGCTTACTATTATGGGCGAGTTTCAGCCTCGTTCATGCACACACAACACAAAACTCCGCCGTGTTCATAGACATTCAAGATCAGGCGGTTGGTTTAGAATTACATTTACCGCTGGATCAGTTACGACTCGCCCTACCGGCTGAATTAGCACAACAACCCCTATCCGAATTATTACCACCACAAACCGCATTAGCGGATTACATCGCTGCACACATTAGTGCGGCAGATGCACAGCAACGTTATGCCGTAAAGGTAGACAGTGTGCAATTAGACGCGAGTGCAAAAGCAGATCATCTGCTGGCGAAAGTGCGTTTAATCCCAGACAGTGGGCAAGTAGACAGTTTCACACTGGATTACGATGTGGTTTTACATCGTGTGGTCAACCATAAAATTCTGCTCAATCTGCGTAGTGATTTTAAAAGCGCAGTGTTTGCTCAACAACCGCAAGCCCTCGGCGTGTTGCGTTATCAGCATCACAGTATAAACATCGATTTATCACAGCGTTCATGGTGGCGCGGTTTTTACAGCGTGTTTCAAACCGGCTTGCAACACATTGCGCAAGGTTTTGATCATTTGCTGTTTTTGTTTGCTTTGTTACTGCCTGCGCCCTTATTGGCACAACGCGGCACGGCGAATAAATTGCGCTGGAGCGAGCAACGTCCCGTATGGCACAGCATCGCGTGGATTGTGCGCTTAATTTCGGCTTTCACGCTTGGACATTCCGTTACGCTGGCTTTAGGCGTTTGGGGTATGTTGCAATTGCCTAGTCAATGGGTAGAAAGTGTGGTCGCGGTGTCGATTTTGCTGTCAGCATTACATGCGATACGCCCGCTATTCATTGGTTACGAAGCTTGGATTGCCCTAGGTTTTGGTCTTGTGCACGGCTTAGCTTTTGCCAGCGAGTTGCACCAATTAGGCTACGACTGGCAAAGTTTAATGGTCAGTGTACTGGCGTTTAACTTAGGCATTGAAACGATGCAATTTATCATTGTGTTGTCGGTGATGCCGTCTTTATTGCTATTAAGCCGTCAATTGTGGGCATATCACTGGGTACGCTTGCTCGGCGCGAGCTTTGCGGGTGTGGCAGCAGTAAACTGGTTATTAGAACGCACCTTACAAGTCGAAAACCATTTTGATCCCGTCGTGGTCTGGGTCTTTGGTCATGGTATGGCGTTCAGCATTGGGCTGGCGATGTTTGCCGTGTTGCTGTGGTCAGCGCATCGCTGGGTGTGGCGGGTTGAAGCAGTTTAGTTGAAAAACAAGGCGCGGGGCAGGCAGTCTCTGCCCCGACGCAAAGTTGATGCATAAACACAGTGTTGTGCATCAGATGATTAAGTTTACCATCCTTAACCATCCACGAGCGGTCTCAACGCTACGCAATTTTCTTGGTTTTTATTTCCTAAACACACAGTCTGTGTAACATGACATTGCTAATGCATACATTCCCGTAACGGCTGAAAAAACGCCGCTTCAGGTTGTGATAACACTTCTGCACAGGCATGCAATGCGGGGTGTTTCAACGCTAAGGTTAATGCCGTATCCCCTAATTCATTCTGATGATATAAATCAGCGCCATGACTGATTAAGGCGCTAATAATCGCAGGATGATTGCTCAAAGTCGCATAAATCAACGGCGTTTGACCTAGCAAATCACTGTGATTGACATTCGCTCGGTGTAACAATAAATAATCGACCACAGACAGATGCCCTCGCATGGCTGCATAGCCCAATGCAGAGGGTTTGCCGTGGTAGGTTATATCAACCGGCACTTGCCGCCGTTCCAAGTATCGTTGAATACTTGAAATATCCCCTCGGACAGCCGCCAACAACAAACCACGAATATCATCTTGTGAAGGTTGTGCATTAAACATAACAGATGACGTGATTCCTTACGCATTTAGTCATAACGCTATAAATACAAAATCAGTGCCATGACTAAAATCAATATTAATCAATAATTTATAAAAAAGTCGTTTGCAACATTTTTGCAATATTAGGACAGTTTAAGGGGCAAATTGTAACATCTTTGCACCGTCTGTTACGTGTGCATAAGACATAATCTGTCTCAACTCAACTGCTTGTAAGCGTACATTTGGCAACATACCTTAGCTAAACAAAAATGTTTTTAACCTAGTTTATGTAGCTTGTAGGGTGGAATAGCGCAGCGTATTCCACCATAAAACCCTGCAACTCGTTAAGTAGATACAGATGACGTACCGCATGGTGGAATACGGCTTACGCCTATTCCACCCTACATCGCACTGCTTAACGTGCATTTTAAGAAGGAACCACCCATGAATATCGTTGTATTAGACGGTCATACCTTAAACCCAAACAGTGATCTAAGTTGGAATGCCTTAAAAGCATTAGGCAACTGCATCATTTACCCGCGTACCTCTGTTGAACACATTGTCGAACGCGCCAAAAACGCCGAGTTAGTGTTAACCAATAAAACCGTATTAAGTGCTGAGACACTGCAACAATTACCGAATTTGCGTTACATCGGTGTGTTAGCAACAGGGGTAAACGTGGTCGATACCGCCACCGCTCGCGCCTTAAATATCGATGTCACCAACATTCCTGCCTATGGCCCGCAAGCGGTGGCGCAGCATGTGTTTGCCTTGTTATTAGAATTAACCCGCCATGTTGGTTTACACGCGCAAGGCGTGCGGCAAGGGCGTTGGAGTGATCAGCCTGATTTCTGCTACTGGGATAAACCACAAATTGATTTAGAAGGCTTAAGCATGGGCGTGATTGGCTTAGGTCATATCGGACAACGCACGGCGCAACTGGCGCAGGCATTCGGCATGCGCGTGTTAGGTTATCAGCGTCAGCCGAAACCGATTGACGGCATTGAGTGGGTCAGCTTGGATCAAGTGTTTAGTGACAGCGACGTGATCAGCTTACATTGTCCCTTAACCCCTGACACACAACATTTAATCAATGCGGAACGCTTGCAACAAATGAAACGCAGCGCATTTTTAATCAATACCAGTCGCGGGCCTTTAGTCGATGAAACCGCCTTAGCTGATGCACTGCGCCAAGGTGAGATTGCGGGCGCAGGTTTAGACGTGTTAAGCCAAGAGCCACCGCCTGCCGATAACCCTTTATACAAAGCCCCTAACTGCTTGATTACGCCGCATATTGCATGGGCAACACAGAAAGCACGGCAACGCTTAATGGATATTGCAGTAGACAATGTGCAAGCCTTTTTGCGCGGTGCGCCACAGAATGTGGTGAATTAGGGGCTTTTGTCCGCGCCTACTCGCTACCACTTTAGGTAAAGACTGTACACGCAACACAGTTTAAATCTCGTTTATTCGCTAGGAGGAATAAGGTCATGGATTTAGGCATTCATAATAAAGTCGCTTTAGTAACAGGTGCTTCCAGTGGTTTAGGCTATGCCAGCGCGGAAGCCTTATTGAAAGAAGGGGCGAAAGTAGCGATTTGTTCGCGGACACCAGAGAAAGTGGAAGCAGCGGTAAAGCGTTTGGAAGAGATTAGACCGAATGCCGTGCTGGGTATTGTCGCGGATTACACCAACCCAGAACACATGAAAGCCTTTATTGCAGAAACAGAAGAAAGATTAGGCACGATTGATATTTTAGTGTGTAGCTCTGGTGGGCCACCTGCGGGGCAGGCTTTAGAATTCGACACCGCAGATTATCAAAAAGCAATTGATAATAACTTATTATCAATGATGAACCTGACCATGCAGTTATTGCCTAAAATGCAAATGAAAAAATGGGGGCGGATTGTTTATATCACCTCCTCTGCTGCCGTACAGCCTATTCCAAGTTTGGCCTTGTCTTGTGTAGCGCGTTCGGGTTTGCATGCCTATGCAAAAGCGTTATCGACGCAAATAGCAATCGATGGCATTACTGTGAATTGTGTGATGCCTGGTAAGATTAATACTGACCGGATTATGAACTTAACACGCAAATACGCAGAAGATAATCATCGCAGCTTAAACGAGCAAATGGCGGTAGATTTTAAAACCATTCCGGCGGGTCGTTATGGTCAACCGAGAGAATTAGGCAATGCAGTCGCCTTTTTATGTGGTGACATTGCGTCGTATATCACAGGCAGTGCCATCGCAGTGGATGGTGGCGCGATTTCAGGGTTGCGTTAATGATTTTGTAGGTCGGATAAGGCGATAGCCGCCATCCGACATCACGCGCTTGATGTTTGAACTAAGCCACTTGCGGCGGATGACGGCTGTCGCCTTATCCGCCCTACGAGCAAATAAAGGGAGAGGACTTTCACACACTCACATCAAATCCTGCGGATCAATATCCAACGACCACCGCACCGCCGCATATTGCCGCTTTTGCTGGTTGCTTAATTGTGGCAACCAATGCGCTAATAAATGGTGCAAAGCAGATCGCTGTTCGGCTTGAATTAACAACTGCGCTCTAAATCGCCCACCGCGTTTCGTCATCGGCGCAGGCACTGGCCCCCAGAAACTGACCTCGCTACTCTGTGGCAATGCTTCTGCACAAGCTTTTGCCCTGTCTAAAAACTGCACGGCTAATTCCAAATTCAGCGCATCGGCACGCAATAAGGCCAAACGGCTAAACGGCGGCAATTGCGCTTGTGTGCGTTCTTGCAAGGCGGCTTGTGTGAAGGCGTTATAACCGTGTTGCACGAGACATTGTAACAATGGGTGATCGGGGTGATGGGTTTGCACTAATACCAAGCCCGGCGCGGCAGCACGACCGGCACGGCCTGCCACTTGTACCAAAGTTTGCGCCATGCGCTCCGCCGCGCGAAAATCGACGCTGAATAAACCGCCGTCTAAATTAATCACACCAACTAAAGTCACATTAGGAAAATGATGCCCTTTTGCCAAGATTTGCGTGCCTAGCAATACATCAGCTTCTCCAGCGTGAATTTGCGCTAACAGTTGCGGCATAGCCTCACGTTGCCGTGTAGTGTCGCTGTCTACCCGCACAATTCGCGCATCCGGCAATAACGCTTGTAACTGTTCTTCTAGGCGTTCCGTACCATGCCCAACGGGGTGCAAATCAGCAGTTTGGCAAGTAGGGCAACTGGCGGGCACGCTTTGCACTGCCCCGCAGTGATGACAGCGTAACTCGTTGCTAAAATCGTGGTAAATCAGATGGGCATCACAGTCCTGACACTGAGCAATCCAGCCGCAGCCATAACACATAAACGTCGGCGCATAGCCTCGCCGGTTTAAAAATAATAAGACTTGTTGACCGGCGGCGATATGTTCTTGCATTGCTTGCTGTAACGGCACAGAAAACGGCGTGTGACGCGGTTGCTGGCGCATGTCGATCAAGCGATAACTGGGATGTACTGCGGTGCCTGCGCGTTCAGGCAAGCAAAAATAGTGGTAACGCTGTTGCTGTGCGTTGTACAAACTTTCTAGTGAGGGCGTGGCACTGCCGAGAATGATTGGGACTTTTGCTTGATGAGCACGCCACACTGCGACATCGCGGGCGGAGTAGCGGAATTTTTCTTGTTGTTTATACGCCGGATCATGTTCTTCATCGATGATAATCACCGCTAAATTGGCTAACGGTGTCCACACTGCCGAGCGTGTGCCGATAATGATCGCCGCTTGGCCTTCTCGCGCCGCTAACCACGCATGCAAACGCGCAGATTCTGCCAATCCCGAATGCAAAATCACTAAGGGCAAAGGCAAGCGCTCTCGAAACCGCACCACGGTTTGCGGGGTTAAATTAATCTCTGGCACTAAGACTAAGGCTTGTTTGCCGCAGACTAAAAGCTGTTGCAAGATTTGTAAGTAAACCTCGGTTTTGCCGCTACCAGTCACGCCATCGACTAAACAGGGGTAAAACTGTTGCGCATGCTCGCACACGGTTTCTACCACTAATTCTTGTGCCGCATTTAAGGCTAAAGGGGCTTGTGTCGCAGCGGTCGGCTGTGCGGGCAACTGCGCTACCCAACCTTTGCGTTGCAAGGCGAGTAAGGTACGGCGCGGGTTGCTTAAGGCAAGGCTTAAAGTATCTTCAGTGTGGCCTAACGCACTACGTTGTAACGCGGCGAGCAACACGCCTTGGCGTTGCTGCGCTTTGGGTAATTGCTCAGCGTCCATCGTTCGACCCGCAGCCGTTACTGTCCACACCGCATCCGGCGCACAATCTACCGCTGCGGCTTTACCTTGATTTAAAGTGCTAGGCAATGCAGTGGCGATGACTTGGCCTAAATTGTAGTGATAATAACGACTTGCCCATTTTAATAAGACGAGTTGCGCGGCAGAGAGCAAAGGCATGTCGTCTAGCACGGCTAACGCGGCTTTAATTCGATGGGCGGCTAAATTCGACTGTGATTCAATGCCGACAATCACACCTACATACTCGCGCCGCGCAAACGGCACTCGCACCCGCATGCCCACTTGCAACTGGGCTGCTTCAACATCAGCGGGCGGATAATAGTCGAAATGTGGCGCGGGCAGTGGCACAGGCACGGCGACTTGTAGAATTAAAGCGGGAGACTGTTCCGACACGAGTGTTTTACTAAGCAGCTAATTGGGTGTGTCTTGATAACATAGTTTGCAGGGAGGGACAATGTGTTATAGGATTTGCGCCGCTGTTTTCCGTGACATAAACGCAGAACACCGAATTTCACAAATCACCTTATACTTGATTTTGTTCCAATTTATATGCTATAACTGTTAAGTTTTTTTACACTTGACACCACGGGAGCAAGATTGATGTCTGAGTCTAACCTTGAGCCATCCTTCACCCCCTATGAGCCAGCAGATGGCGAAGAGTACATGAGCGACGCTCAGCTTGAGCATTTCCGTCAACTGCTGTTGCAGTGGAAAAAGAAGTTGATGGAAGAAGTTGATCGCACCATGGCTCACATGAAAGATGATGCTGCAAACTTCCCTGATCCTAATGATCGTGCCTCACAAGAAGAGGAATTTACATTGGAATTGCGCGCCCGTGATAGGGAACGCAAGTTGATTAAGAAAATTGACGAATCCTTACGCAATCTTGAAACTGGTGATTATGGTTATTGTGTTTCCTGTGGTGTTGAAATCGGCGTGCGCCGCTTAGAAGCCCGCCCGACTGCCACACAATGTATTGACTGTAAAACACTGGATGAAACCAGAGAGCGACAATTCGCTTAATATCAATATGCAGTCTTATCGGGGGCGCTTTGCCCCCTCTCCCACCGGTCCTCTCCATCTTGGCTCCTTAGTCACCGCCTTGGGCAGTTATTTACACGCCCGTCAGTGTGGTGGTCAGTGGTTGTTACGCATCGAAGATGTAGACCGCTTTCGCTGTGATGCCAATGCCTCCCAACGTATCTTACGAGATTTAAGCCTCTTAGGTATGCGTTGGGACGGCGACATTCGTTATCAAACTGAATGTGATCCTGCCTATCAAAACGCGCTAGATACCCTCGAACTGCAACAACACGTTTTCCCCTGTGCTTGTACCCGCAAACGCCTAAATGGTCAGCCTTATGATGGTCGTTGTCGAGACGGTTTAACAACCGGCGAGCAAGGGCGCACGGTGCGCGTCAAAGTGCCGGATCAAGATGTCTGTTTTCACGATCAGCTACAAGGCGCATTTTGCCAAAACTTATGGCAAAGCGTAGGCGATTTCATCATTCGTCGCGCTGATGGCTTATTTGCTTATCAACTCGCGGTAGTGGTCGATGATGCAGAACAAGGCATTACTGATATTGTGCGCGGTATCGATTTGCTAGACAACACGCCGCGCCAATTGCATTTGCAGCGTTTATTGCAGTATCCAGAACCACGTTATTTGCATTTACCCGTGTTAGTGAATCCCGACGGGCAGAAATTAAGCAAACAGCACCACGCACCTGCTATTGATACCCGCCAGCCAGTCACCTTATTATGGCAAGCTTTGCATTTGTTGGGGCAATCCCCACCTGCTGAGTTGCGCCGTGTTTCCTTGGCACGTTTTTGGGAATGGGCAATTAGCCATTGGCAAGTGCAACGTATTCCTTCCGTGGCACAAATTGCTGTGCCCTAAGTGTGTAAATGAGTAAATAAGATGTCTGGAAAATTAAGCGCGATAGTGGCCTATGATGAAAACCGTGTTATTGGTTTGAATAATCAATTGCCGTGGCGGTTGCCTGCCGATTTAAAACATTTTAAGCAGGTGACAATGGGCAAACCGATTGTGATGGGGCGCAAAACATGGGACTCCATCGGGCGACCCTTGCCGGGGCGGGAAAATATCGTGTTAACGCGGCAAGCACAATTTCAGCCTGAAGGCTGTACGGCGATTCATGATCTCGATGCTTTGCAACAGTTACAGCAGCAACATGCGGAAACGCTGATTATTGGCGGGGCAAGCGTATATCAGGCCACTTTACCGCTGATAGATACTCTGTATATAACCCAAATCGCTGGGAGTTTTGAGGGTGACGCATGGTTCCCAGCATGGGATGCACAGCAATGGCAAGTTGTGGAACAACAGCAACACACTGCTGATGCTGATAATCCGTATGATTATTGTTTTATGACTTTAAATCGGCACTAAGCTTATTAACAGTGTTTGATTTAACTTACTCACTTTACGCATGATGTGTATGTAGGGTGTGCGAAATCCCACACAGTATACCGCTTGATAAAAAACAGTCGTTGAAGTGGGATTTTGCCCACCATACAGGGCTTGGTGGGCAAAACGCCGATTAAGGTCAGAGACAAATTTAACGACTCGGCGGCGTTTCGCACACCCTACATCATTTTTTGCGTAACGTGAGTTAACTTAGAGTATTAGGTCATGGATTTCGGCAAAGTTACTCAAATTAGCCACATTGATTTCAGCTTACCCGCTGCGCCCATCGCAACACAAACCGTGTTAGCGCAATATACGCCTACGACACAACCGCAAGTGTATATTGGCTGTCCGATCTGGTCGCAACGTGGTTGGGTAGGGCGTTTGTATCCGCCGACGGCCACTAGCCAAGATTATTTACAGCATTATGCGCAGCAATTTAACACTATCGAGTTGAATTCAACCCATTACAGTTTGCCTGCGCCTGATTTGTTGCAACGCTGGCGACAGCAAGTGCCTGCTGGCTTCCGCTTTTGCCCTAAAGTGTTGCAAAACATTAGTCATCATCAATTACCCGTCGAACAAGCGCAGGCGGACACCGAGCAGTTTAGCTATTTTCTCTACGCCATCGGTGAACACTTAGGCATGCCGTTTTTGCAATTACCGCCGTATTTTTCGGTAGAGCATTTACCTGCCTTACACACGTTTTTGCAACAATACCCACAGGATTTACCGCTGGCCTTTGAATTCCGTCACACCTCTTGGTTTCAAAGCGATGCCTTAGATACTGCCGCCGAGCTACTCCAAAACTACCACAAAAGCACGGTGATTACTGACGTTGCAGGTCGCCGCGATGTGCTGCATATGCGCTTAACTACGCCGATTGCCGTGATTCGCTTTGTTGGCAATGGTTTGCATCCAACGGATTATAAACGCATTGATATGTGGGTAACTCAGTTACAGCAGTGGTTTAGCCAAGGTTTGCAAACAGTGTATTTTTTCGTGCATGAGCCGGATAACTTGTTAGCACCTGAGTTAGCGGATTATTTGATTCAGCAGTTAAATCAACACTGTCAGTTAAATTTGCCGCGTGTGCAGTGGCAGGCTGCGCCGGAGCAGCAGAGTTTGTTTTAAAGACTATACCCTCACCGACCGCATTTTCACGTAGGGCGGATAAGGCGGCAGCCGTCATCCGCCGCAAACGCGAGAAATCAGTCTGAAATTAGCTTATGTATCCTGCTTTCCAAACAGAAAACTGAGCGATATAGCGTATCCTAGCCATGTCGGATGACGGCTATCGCCTTATCCGACCTACAAGAAGCTTGTTTTCAGCACTCACAGACCTGAGATAAATCAATAATCTTCTGCTTAGTGTTTATCTGTCATTTGTTGTTATGTTGAGTGCTCTTATTTTTCTAGTGTATTTGGTAGGTTTCATCAATGCGGCACATGCCGTGATGTCTGTCCGGTCGTCGCAGGGCGCGATTGCGTGGGCGATGGGCTTAATTAGTTTTCCATTTATTGCCATTCCCTTGTATTGGATTTTCGGGCGTAACCGCTTTCATGGTTATGTCAAAGCCCGTCGCCAAGTCAATACAAAAAGTCACCCTTTGCTACAAGGGGCTTACCATTTACTTGCCCCTTATCAAGCCTCACTCACCCCAGAGTGCAGCATTTTACAAACCTACGCCGAACGCTTTAGCCATTTTTCCTTTACGCATGGTAATGCCGTGCGCTTGCTGATTGATGGCGATGAAACTTTTCACGCCATGCAAGAAGTCATCAACAATGCACAACACTATATTTTAATTCAGTTTTATATTGTGAATGATGATGCGGTGGGGCGGCATTTTCAGCAATTGTTGCAAGCTCGTGTGCAAGCGGGTGTCACGGTTTACTTTATTTACGATGAAATCGGCTGTCATGCACTGCCTAGCACCTATTTAAACGATTTAAAACAACACGGTGTCCACGTCACCGCCTTTGGCAGTACCCGAGGTTATGGCAACCACTTTCAAGTAAATTTCCGCAATCATCGCAAAATTGTGTTAGCCGATGGGCAACAAGCGGTGATCGGTGGTTTGAATTTAGGGCAAGAATATTTAGGCCATGATCCGGCGTTTGGACACTGGCGCGATACTGCAATTCAACTGCATGGCCCTGCTGTGCAAGGTGTACAAGCCAGCTTTTTAGAAGATTGGTTATGGGCGACGGGTAGAGTGTTAAAACTGAATTGGCATGCGCAAGCGGCTGAACAAATGAATGCAAAAGTGCTGATTTTGCCCACAGGCCCTGCGGATGGTTTGCAAAATTGCACCTTGTTTTTTGTCACCGCTATCGCGCAGGCACAGCAACGATTATGGATTGCCAGCCCTTATTTTGTGCCGGATGAGGTGTTAGTCAGTGCCTTGCAAATGGCGGCTTTGCGTGGGGTAGATGTGCGTATTTTGATGCCTGATAAGGCAGATCACCTGTTTGTGTTTTTAGCCTCTTTTTCCTATTACGCGGAGATGCAAGCAGCAGGGGTAAAACTGTACCGTTACCGCGATGGCTTTATGCATCAAAAAGTAATGTTAATAGATGAACAATTGGCAGCCATTGGCACTGTTAATTTAGATAACCGCTCGTTTCAATTAAACTTTGAGATTACCGCCTTTTTACTCGACAGTGCTGTTGTCGCTGCTGTCAATGACATGTTATCGCAAGACTTTAAAGCAGCAGCCTTAGTCGATCAACGCGATTACGCGCAAAAGCCATTTTGGTTTCAAGTATTAGTTCAATTCTCCCGCTTATTAGCACCTATCTTGTAAACACATTTTCACTTAATTTTTCCGTGAACTGATTGCTGCTATTTATTGATTGTTCGTAATCTATTTTTTCTATAGTATTACGAAAAAAAATGCTAATCGCTGTCGTCTCTATTCAAGCAGGGTTTTAACTTGAAAAGAGGTATATAGATTGCTTCAAACCTGCTGAAGCCGTTATGCGACAATAATAAGTACATTTCTGCGTATAGATAAAAAACCACCGTTCTGCTATGGCTTTTACCATTTAGGCGGTATCCCCCCAACAGCTAGGTTAAACACTTAATGTAATATTATTTCAATTCAATGACTTAATGCTCTATATTAAGTTTAATTTGTCTAACCAATACTTCTCTACTGAGGATGAAGTAAATGAAACGAGCGTTTAATATCGTTGCGTGGCTAGTGACGAGTTTCGTCTTGACCACACCTTCAGCATTTGCTGGAGTATTAGAATACGTGGAATATAGTTTTTTACCTGACGCGAGTTATACCATTGCGCCAAGTGATAAAACGCTGCACACGGTATCGGTCAGTTATTCTTCTCGAACGGTTGGTGGCAGTGTGCCGCTCGCGCCTTTAGAAACAGGCAATGTGATGCGGTTACGGATTTTTATGCCACCTGGAACAGACTCACTCAGCATTGCAGGTGAATCTGGCGATTGGCAAGGTTCGACAGATGCTTCGGGCGGTTTTGCGGCTGGCACTTATCCTATCATGGGTGGGGTCGCTTCTGATATCCGTTTTTGCAACATCAGCCCAAGCGATAGCAATGCAACACCATGCGGTTCAGGTAATTTTACCTATCCTAATCAATTAGAAACAGCAACTGGCGGCTTAAGCAAAAAATTGTTTGGTGGTGTTGTTCCTAACCCGATTACCAGCGGACAGTATTATTACTTTGTGTTATATCAACAACCACAGGCATTAGGTGAGTTTGAGTTTGATAGCTTAAGCATTACCTTATCAATTGCTGATGTGAGTTTATACAACACTTGGTGGAATGAAACGTACGGCACAGGTAGTTCTTCAAGCTCTACAACCACTGACACGAGCACAACTACTGATACTACAACCGATACAAGTTCTACAGATACCACGACAAGCAGTTCAAGCCAAATTACCTTAAGCATTACTCCTTCAACACTGGGAACTGTGACCACTTTAGATGGTCGTATTAATTGCGGTGGTGACAATATTGTGTGTTCTGCACAATATTCTGCGTTAGACAGAATCCAGTTAACGGCAACCCCTGCAAGCTCCAGTTACAAATTTAGCCAATGGTCAGGCGGATGCAGTAGCTTAGGTGGCACACAAAGTAGCTTTATCATTTCTGCCTTGTCTAGCAGCCTCACCTGCGCGGCGGTCTTTACCACAACAACAGGCGATAGCAGCAGCACCACTTCAAATAACCCTGCTGAAAATATCGACACTACATCCAGTAATCCATGCACTAGCAGCACTTGCCCTAATGTTTTAGATTACACTGACTATCCGTTAGTCTCCTCCAGTGATTACACGCCTGTGACTGATGGCGAAAATTTACACACCGTAAAACTCAGCTACTCCTCACGGGATAGTGTAGGCGTGCCTGTACCTGCCATTGAGCAAGGTCATGTCATGCGTTTACGCATTTTCATGCCACCAGGCACTGATGCAGTCACAATTGCAGGTGAATCAGGTGATTGGCAAGGGGCAACAGACTCTTCAGGCGGTTTTGCTGAAGGTACTTACCCTATCATGAACGGTTTTACTGATAACTTGCCTTTGTGCAGCCTTTCACCAAGCAGTGATAAGCCAACACCTTGTGGAAGCGGTGATTTTATTTATCCTAATCAGTTAGAAGCTGCTACTGGTGGTTTAAGTAAACGGATTTTTGGTAGTGTTGTGCCTGATCCAATTAGTGAAGCGAAATACTTATACTTCATTATTTATCAACAAGGCGGTGCCTTAAGCGCGTTTGAGTTTGATAGCTTATCGGTTTCTGTTTCGATTGCAGATGTTGATACTTATACCGCATGGTTAAATGGTGATACTGGTACAGTATTAGACTCCGGCGAAACCTCAAAGGACACTGGCACTACTACTGCCACATGCACAGCTAACCGCTGCGATTACAGCTTAAGCATTGATACTGCTGGCTTCTACGTGGCACGGGTTAACTTGCCAGATGGTCAAGCGGAAGGTCAATGGGGCTTGTCAATCAACAACTCTAGCGGCTTAAGCGACGGTGGTTTTAGCTCTGGTTCAGTGTTACGTGAAAATGGTGAAGCGGAAGGCTTTACTAGCTTTTACTTAAATGAGCCAACGGCTGTGAAACTGGAAGTGCAAGAGTACAGTGGCAATATCAACCAATTGCAAGTGCAAATTAAGAAAGACAATGCTGATGCAGTGTACGGCCCGACTTTAGTTGATGTCGGCACTACTTCAGATATTGCTGAACTGCCTGCGGGTTATTACGTGGCGACAGTTGCCAGTCAAGCAGGTGATCCGCGTGGTTATTTTGGTATTGGTATTTACGGTGCCAACATCCAAAGCAACGTTGATATTGGTGGCATGATTGACACTACTTCCGGCTTAGGCTTCATTGGCTTCCCTGTCACCGACCCAATCACAGTGCAGTTTGCCTTATTATTTGGCGACAACTACAGCACTTTAGGCGCAGGGCAACCACGCTTAGAAATCTTCCGTGATGACGGTACAGGTAGCTTAACCTCTATCTGGGCTTCTGATCAGTAATAAGCGGTACTTTCGTTAAGTAAAATTAAACGGCCAATGTGTTTTGTGATGCATTGGCCGTTTTTGCTTTTAACCACAATATTACGGTATCAAAAGATATGAAATTTTCAGAGTGTGGCGCAATCCTTCTACAAAAAAAAGCTTGACCATTATAAGTAATATATATAACAATTATTAAACTGTCTTTTTAGGCGATTTTAATTTGGA
>QKBZ01000280.1 GCA_003245895.1 Beggiatoa sp. | reverse complement strand
ACCTTATGAGTGCGGTTTTGAAGCGTTTGAAGATGCACGGATGCAATTCGATGTGCGCTATTATTTAGTCGCCATCTTATTCATCATTTTCGATTTAGAAATTGCATTTTTATTTCCGTGGGCATTAGTCTTCGACAAATTAGGCATGATCAGTTTTATCGCCATGATGATTTTCTTGGCAATTCTAGTCGTTGGTTTTATCTACGAGTGGAAAAAAGGAGCATTGGAATGGGAATAGCAGGCGTTTTTCAAGAAGGCATTATTACCACCAATGCCGATAAATTGATTAACTGGGCGCGTACTGGCTCCTTATGGCCGATGACTTTCGGTTTAGCCTGTTGCGCGGTAGAGATGATGCAAGCCGGTGCAGCGCGTTATGACTTAGACCGCTTTGGTATCGTGTTTCGCCCCAGTCCTCGCCAATCAGATGTCATGATCGTTGCCGGTACTTTGGTGAATAAAATGGCACCTGCACTGCGCAAAGTTTACGATCAAATGCCTGAACCACGTTGGGTAATTTCGATGGGGTCTTGTGCCAATGGGGGTGGTTATTATCACTACTCTTATTCAGTGGTGCGGGGCTGTGATCGAATCGTGCCGGTGGACATTTACGTCCCAGGCTGCCCACCCACGGCAGAAGCCTTACTCTATGGTGTGTTACAGTTACAGAATAAAATTCGACGCACCAATACCATTGCCCGTGCTAGTTAAACGGATAACGTCTTCCCTAGCCGCTAACAAGGTGAACGATTTTTATGGCTGACACCCAAACCTTATTAACCCAATTACAAGAACGCTTTGCAAGCGAATTGCTGAATGCAGAGCTGGCTTTAGCTGAAGTCACATTAGAAGTCCCTGCCAATCAAATTTTGACGGTTTGCCAAGCCTTACGGGATGAATTTCAATTTGAAGAATTGATTGACCTGTGTGGCATTGACTACTTAGAGTACGGTCAAGCCGATTGGGAAACCTCTTCACGCGCCACCAATACCGGTTTTAGCCGAGGGGTGGACAAAGCGGTTTACCGCGAAGACCAAGAAAAACCGCGTTTTGCTGTGGTCTACCACTTATTATCCATCCAGCACAATCAACGTGTACGGGTACGCGCCTTCACCGAAGGTGAACTACCACGCATCGACTCCGTGATCAGTATCTGGGCTGCTGCCAACTGGTTTGAACGAGAAGCCTTTGATATGTACGGCATCTTATTCGACGGTCATCCAGACTTACGCCGCTTGCTGACAGATTATGGCTTTATCGGTCATCCATTCCGTAAAGATTTCCCATTAATTGGCGAAGTTGAAATGCGTTATGATCCTGAAAAAGGACGGGTGGTTTATCAACCGGTGAGCATTGATCCACGGGTCTTAGTGCCACGGGTTATTCGTCATGATAACCGTTACACCAAAGCTTCAGAAGCACAGTAAATAACTGCTTTGGAGAGTTCTTCCCTGATTGCTGCATGGACGAGCCTTTTTGTTTCCGATTATTTGCAGGGTCGTGAACGATCACTAAAGAGATAAAACATGCCTGAAATTCGCAACTACACAATGAATTTTGGTCCGCAGCATCCCGCTGCACACGGGGTGTTGCGCTTGGTGTTGGAATTAGATGGCGAGGTCATCGAACGTGCTGACCCCCATATTGGTTTATTACACCGCGCCACAGAAAAATTAGCAGAAAGTAAACCGTTTAACCAATCCGTACCGTACATGGATCGATTGGACTATGTGTCTATGATGTGTAACGAACACGCATATGTCATGGCGGTTGAAAAGTTATTAGGGATTGAAGCCCCGATTCGGGCGCAATATATCCGCGTCATGTTTGACGAAATCACCCGTATTTTGAACCACTTAATGTGGATCGGTGCGCATGGCTTAGACATCGGCGCCATGACCATGTTCTTATACGCTTTCCGTGAGCGTGAAGATTTAATGGACTGCTACGAATCCGTATCAGGCGCACGGATGCACGCGGCGTATTATCGCCCTGGTGGTGTTTACCGTGATTTACCAACGGTGATGCCACAATACCAGCCTTCACGCTGGCGCAATCAAAAAGAAGTGGATCGCATCAACGGGGATCGTCAAGGTTCTTTATTAGATTTCATCGAGCGTTTCACTGAGCGTTTTCCAAAATGCGTAGACGAGTACGAAACCTTATTAACCGATAACCGGATTTGGAAACAACGTACTGTCGGCATCGGCGTAGTATCACCTGAACAAGCGATGCAATTAGGCTTTAGTGGCCCGATGTTGCGCGGTTCTGGCATCGCATGGGACTTACGGAAAAAACAACCGTATGAAGTTTACGACAAAGTAGACTTTGATATTCCTATCGGTGTGAACGGCGACTGTTATGACCGCTACTTAGTGCGTATGGAAGAAATGCGCCAATCAAATCGCATCATTAAACAATGTATCGATTGGTTACGCGCTAATTCAGGCCCTGTCATGTTAGGCGAACATAAAATCACGCCGCCTAAACGTGAAGCCATGAAAGGCGACATGGAAGCCTTAATTCACCACTTTAAACTGTTCTCTGAAGGCTATTGCATCCCAGCAGGTGAAGTGTATAGCGCGGTAGAGCATCCTAAAGGTGAGTTCGGTATTTACTTAGTGTCGGATGGTGCGAATAAACCGTATCGCTTAAAAATCCGCGCACCAGGCTTCCCACACTTAGCCGCGATGGACGCAATGGCGCGTGGTCATATGTTAGCGGACGTGGTCGCCATCATTGGTACCATGGACATCGTATTTGGTGAAATCGACCGTTAATCCCTTAACGCTAAGGCTGGAATTAAAGACGCATGACAGAACAACAAACTTCATTATTATCTGCCGAAGTCTGCGCAGCGATTGATCGTTGGATTGCGAAATATCCACCTGAACGCAAAAGTTCTGCGGTCATGGGCGCATTGCGCGTGGTACAGGAAGCAAACGATGGCTGGTTAACCCAAGCGTTAATGGATGCCATTGCAGACTATTTAGAAATGGATGCTATTTCAGTATATGAAGTAGCTACTTTCTATTCCATGTATGAATTAAAACCGGTGGGCAAACATAAAATCTGTGTTTGCACCAACGTTTCTTGCATGTTGTGCGGCAGCGATGACATCGTGGCGCATTTACGCAAAAAACTCGGTATTGGTTTTGGTGAAATTACCACCGACGGTAAGTTTAGCTTGAAAGAAGTGGAATGTTTGGCAGCTTGCGGTAACGCACCGATGATGCAAATTGGCCACACTTATTATGAAAACCTCACCCCTGAAAAAGTGGATGAGATTTTGGCAAGCTTAGACTAGGCCGTGGTGACACCACGAAAACGAATTTAGAAATAAACTGGAGTGATCAGTTATGGCAAACGAAGTTTGTTTCCAGTACCGAGACAAAAATGTTGATAAGTCTTGGACCTTGCCTGTGTATGAAGAGTCACTGGGTGGTTACCAAGTACTGCGCCGCATTTTGCAAGAAAAAACCCCACCAGAAGAAATTATTGCGCAGTTAAAAACATCTGCCTTACGCGGTCGGGGTGGTGCTGGTTTCTCAACCGGTATGAAATGGAGTTTCATGCCGAAAACCGATATTCAAAAATATGTGGTGTGTAACTCAGACGAAGGCGAGCCGGGTACTTTTAAAGACCGCGATATTTTGCGTTATAACCCGCATGCCGTGATCGAAGGTATGGCGATTGCCGGTTATGTATTAGGCGCAACTGCCGGTTATAACTACATCCGTGGCGAATTTGATGAGCCAATTAACCGTTTTGAAGCGGCTTTAGAAGAAGCCTATGCAGCCGGTTTATTAGGTAAAAACATCTTAGGTTCTGGCCTTAATTTCGATTTATACACCCACTACGGTGCCGGTGCGTACATCTGCGGTGAAGAAACCGCGTTGTTAGAATCGATTGAAGGCAAAAAAGGCCAACCGCGTTTTAAACCGCCGTTTCCTGCCAGCTTTGGTTTATTTGGCAAACCAACCACTATTAACAACACTGAAACCTTTGCCTCTGTGCCGAGCATTTTACGCAATGGCGGCGAGTGGTTCTTAAACTTAGGCAGACCAAACAATGGTGGCTCTAAGGTGTTTGCGGTGTCTGGTCATGTCAACAACCCTGGCACTTTTGAAATTCCATTAGGCACGCCGTTTTCTGAGTTATTAGAAATGGCTGGTGGTGTACGTCATGGTCATCAATTAAAAGCCGTTATCCCTGGTGGTTCTTCGGTGCCGATTTTGCGCGGCGATGTCATGATGGGCTTAGATATGGATTATGACTCCATTTCTAAAGGCGGCTCTATGTTAGGTTCTGGTGCCGTGATCGTGATGGACGAAACCACTTGCATGGTGAAAGTATTAGCGCGGATTTCTCATTTCTACTATGAAGAATCTTGCGGTCAATGCACACCGTGTCGAGAAGGCACTGGCTGGTTATCCCGCATTACACACCGTATCGTACATGGCGAAGCCACTTTAGAAGACTTAGACCTGTTAAGCGATGTGTCGAATAAAATCATGGGACGCACCATCTGTGCATTAGGTGATGCTGCCTCTATGCCGGTGATTAGCTTCGTGCGCGAATTCCGCGAAGAATTTGAGTATTTTATCAAGCATAAACGCTCAATGGTTGAAGCTGGGGTGACTTCTCACGCTGCATAAGTTGCGCGTGTTACCACCTGAGCGCGGCTTAGGTGGTTGACCCTCAAGTTCCGGCACGGCTACCGAATAACCGTGTACAAGCCAAGCCCCATTTGCTGCATAAGCTGGGCGCGTGCTGAATCATAGGATGCAATTTTCAAAAAATTGGTGAGCAAACAATGGCAACCATTGAAATTGATGGCAAGAGTTATGAAGCCCAACCGGGGCAAATGCTGATTGAAATCGCAGATGCGAACGGCATTGATATTCCTCGGTTTTGTTATCACAAAAAATTATCTGTCGCGGCAAACTGCCGGATGTGTTTAGTGGAAGTGGAACGCGCACCTAAGCCGTTACCTGCGTGTGCAACACCGATCATGGATGGCATGAAGGTGTACACCAAATCAAGCAAAGCCTTAGCAGCACAAAATGCTGTGATGGAGTTTTTGCTGATTAACCATCCGCTAGATTGCCCAATTTGTGACCAAGGCGGTGAATGTGAATTACAAGACATCGCTATGGGATATGGTCAAGATGTGTCCCGTTATCAAGATGGCAAACGGGTGGTCACTGATAAAAATTTAGGCCCCTTGATTGCCACTGAAATGACCCGTTGCATTCACTGCACACGCTGCGTACGTTTCGGTGAAGAAATTGCCGGTATTAAAGAATTAGGCGCAACCGGTCGCGGCGAACATACCCGCATTGGTACTTACGTTGAAAAAACAGTGAATTCCGAACTGTCTGGCAACGTGGTTGATTTATGCCCTGTTGGCGCATTAACTAATAAACCGTTCCGCTTCTCGGCGCGTGCGTGGGAAATGCAACAACGGGTAGGCGTGAGCGTACACGATGGCGTAGGCGCAAGTGTGTATTATCACACCCGTCGCAATGAAGTGATGCGTGTTATCCCGCGTGAAAATGAAACCGTCAACGAAACATGGTTAGCTGACCGTGACCGTTACAGCTTCTCTGCCTTAAAAGCTGAAGATCGTTTAACCCAACCGATGATTAAACGTGATGGGCAATGGCAAGCAGTTGATTGGGAAACGGCATTAACTTTTGCTGCGGATGGCCTAAAACAAGCGGTGCAAAAGCACGGTGCCAAACAAGTGGGCAGCTTAGTTAGCCCCACTTCGACTTTAGAAGAATTATTCTTGTTGCAAAAACTGATGCGCGGCATGGGTTCTTCTAATATCGATCACCGTTTGCAACAACTGGATTTTAGCGACCAAGCACAAGCCCCTGTGTTCCCAAGCTTAGGCCAGTCTTTAACAGACTTTGAACACAGCGATGCCGTGTTAGTGATCGGTTCTCACTTACGCAAAGAGCAACCGTTGCTGAACTTACGTTTACGCAAAGCTGCAATGCGCGGTGCTAAATGTGCGTTTGTCAATCCAGTGGCTTACGAGTTTAACTTACCGGTTGCACAGCAATTAGTGGTTACGCCAAATGATTGGGTAAGCCAATTAGCCGGTATTGCGAAAGCTTTACAAACGAGCAGCTCCAACAGCGTGAACGGCTTAGATAGCTTATTACAAAACGTAAGCGTGTCGGCTGAACAGCAAGCGGTGGCTGATGCCTTATTAAGCGGCGAACGTAAAACCGTTTTAGTCGGTCAATTAGCGCAATCTCATCCACAATTTGCCAGTTTACGCGCTTTAGCGGGTGCTATCGCACAATTAAGCGGTGCTTGCTTGAGTTATACCAATGCAGCAGGCAATACTAGCGGCGCATGGTTAACCGGCTGCGTGCCACACCGTGCTGTAGGTGGTCAAGCTGAATCAGCCGCTGGCAAAAATGCGCTGGAAATGCTGAGCGAAGGTTTAAAAGCTTATATCTTAATGGGCGTTGAACCCGAGTTAGAAAGCTGTGTACCTGCGCAAGCAGAACGTGCATTAAAGCAAGCTGAATTTGTCGTTAACTTGACTGCTTTCCGTAGTGCTGCGATGGATGCTTATGCAGATGTGTTATTACCGATTGCCTTAAGTGCAGAAACCTCTGGTACTTATGTCAATATGGCAGGCACATGGCAAAGTGTTGCTGCTGCGGTGAAAGCCCCAGCAGATGTGCGTCCAGCATGGAAAGTATTGCGTGTATTCGGCAACTTGTTTGATTTAGCAGGCTTTGAGTACGAAGATTCCACGCAAATCCAAGCTGAATTACAACCACAGTTAATGAGCTTAGTGGCTGACAATGCCGGTTCATGGAAATTGCCTAGCAGCTTAGATACTGCGGCAAGCCAAGGCTTACAAGCGATTACTGAACTGCCTATTTATGCGGTAGACATGGTGGTGCGTCGCACAGCAGCTTTACAAGACACACAAGATGCATTATCTGCCAAAGGTGTGCACTTATCCGCTGCTACTGCCGCGTCATTAAAAATTACAGATGGACAAGCAGTACAAGTGCAACAAGGCGCGAATACTGTGGCAAGCACGGCTGTGTTTGATGAACGGGTGCCAGCAGCTTGTGTGTTGTTATATGCTGCACAAGCCGATAGCACAGCTTTAGATAGTTGGTTTGGTGACGTAAGCGTCAAACCGGTAGATTAATCGCAGTTTGTTTGCTGAGTACACGGTCAGCAATGCGGTGGGTTTGTGCTGAACAGTCCCACCGCATGCATGGTTAAAGTATACTAAGCTAATAATAAGTTAAGGGAATATCAGGATAATGCTTGACACACTATACGAGCTATTTGAGCTGGGCAAGATTTTATTCTTCATACTGCTGATAACCGTCCCCTTGTTGGTCTCTGTGGCTTATTTGACCTATGCAGAACGGAAGGTGATTGGTTATATCCAAGTACGGATGGGGCCTAATCGGGTAGGGCCTAAAGGCTTACTGCAACCGATTGCAGATGCCGTAAAATTGATGTTTAAAGAAATCATCATTCCGACCAGTTCTGATCGATTTTTATTCATCATTGCGCCGGTTTTAGCGATTGCACCTGCATTAGCAGCATGGGCAGTGGTGCCATTCAGTGATGGCGTGGTGTTAGCAGACATTAACGTCGGCTTAATCTACATCTTAGCCATGACCTCTATTGGCGTATATGGCATTATCTTAGCGGGCTGGGCATCTAACTCTAAATATGCATTCTTAGGTGCGATGCGTTCTGCGGCACAGGTGGTTGCTTATGAAATTGCCATGGGCTTTACTTTAGTTGGTGTTTTAATGTCTGCGGGCAGCTTAAACTTAAGTGAGATCGTGTTGGCACAACAAGGTAGTTTACTGCACTGGTATTGGTTGCCATTATTCCCGCTGTTTATTGTTTACTTCATCTCCGCAGTAGCAGAAACCAACCGTGCGCCATTTGACGTAGCGGAAGGTGAATCTGAAATTGTCGCCGGTTTCCACGTTGAATACTCCGGCATGTTATTCGCGGTATTCTTCTTAGCAGAATACGCAAACATGATTTTAGTGTCTGCATTAGCCGCTTTAATGTTCTTAGGCGGTTGGTTATCTCCATTCCAAGGCACTTTCCTTGAGCCACTATTTGCGTTCATTCCAGGCATGGTCTGGTTTGTGTTAAAAACAGGTTTCTTCTTATTCTTATTCCTGTGGTTCCGCGCAACCTTCCCACGTTACCGTTATGACCAAATTATGCGCTTAGGTTGGAAAGTCTTTATTCCTGTAACCTTAGTTTGGATTATATTGGTTGGTATCGCTGTAATGGCTGATATTCCACCTTGGTTTGCATGAGGTTGGCACGATGAAACAAGTTGCAAGTGCATTTAAAAGTTTATTTTTACTAGAATTACTTAAAGGTTTAAGCTTAACAGGGCGTTATTTATTTGATCGTAAGATCACAGTACAATACCCTGAGGAAAAGACCCCGTTATCAAACCGGTTCCGTGGTTTACATGCGTTACGACGTTATGCCAATGGCGAAGAGCGTTGCATTGCGTGTAAACTGTGTGAAGCTGTTTGCCCTGCGTTGGCGATTACCATTGAAGCCGCACCGCGTGACGATGGTACTCGCCGCACCACGCGCTATGATATTGATTTATCAAAGTGTATTTTCTGTGGTTTTTGCGAAGAATCCTGTCCGGTAGATTCTATTGTAGAAACACGTTTATTTGAGTATCACGGCGATAAACGCGGCGATTTATTAATGAGCAAAGAAAAGTTGTTAGCCGTTGGTGACAAATTTGAGTCACAGCTTGCAGCAGATCGCGCTCAAGACGCTTGTTATCGCTAGTTGTCGATTAAGGAGGTTATCCCATGCAGTATGTAAAATTTATTTTACTAGTCTGTATGTTCGCTTTTTCTACCCAAGTATTGGCTGCGACAAAACAGACGGAGAAAAAGTATTATGAAGACGGAACCCTCCATTATGAATACTCTTATCAGGATGGCCAGCTTCATGGTGTGACTAAGGAATACTATGAAACTGGGGAACTCAAAGCAGAAATGAATTACCGTATTGGTAAGCTGGATGCACAAAAAGAGTTCTTGCGTGATGGACGTTTAAGCTATGAGATGAAAATCATCGATGGCAAGCGTCATGAAACGCAATTTGAGTATTATCAAACTGGAGAGTTATTTCGCCAACGTGAATTAGTCAATGGCGTTCGTGAAGGGATTGAGAAGGAATACTATCAAACCGGCAAATTAAAAGCCGAGCGGACGTATAAAAACGGCAAACGCCATGGTGCTGCGCGCGGTTATCATCGCAATGGTAACTTGCAAGGGGATTGGGAGTTTGTTGAGGGTTTGCCTGTAAGAGCCACCATTTACTATAGCACTGGCGAAAAATGGCTGGTACATCCGCATTTTAAAGATGGCAATCTCCATGGAGAAAGCCAAGAGTATAATAAAAAAGGCGAGATGATCGCCGAGCGTATTTATGAAGATGGCACAATGGTAGAACGGCGGCGGAAAACAGGTTTTTGGTTTTAAGTCATGATTTAACGTACATTTTTGCACAAAAAATGGGACGTTTATGCACTTAAATTCAAAGCCTGCTTATGACCATGCTGCATAAGCGATAGTTAATGCATAACCTAGCTTAAGGTTGTGGCTTTCCCATTTACCAAATACGATTAAACGCGGTTTGGTAAATGGGTTCATTAATGTTCGATAGTATCCCATCTTCTTGAAAAATCTAGGCAACGCTGCTTTGCTGTCTTCATTTCCTACCTGATTTTTCTTACTTTTTTCTCAAAATCGCGTTGTTTTCAGCAATTTTCATGGTTCAATAAGAAAAAATTATGAAAATCATTGACTGATTTGGTAAAATCAATGCCGGTTATTGTCCGTAGCCAAAGAAGCACTGCTGATAACTGTACACTCACCTTAGCCAATAAATGAAAATAAAGTATGACGAAAATCATCTTTTACCTGTTTGCACTCATTTTGGTATTTGCTGCCAGTCGAGTGATCACGGTTCGTAATCCGGTCCATGCTGCCTTATTTTTGGTATTAGCTTTCTTCTCTTCCGCAGCAGTTTGGTTATTACTCCATGCAGAATTCTTAGCCATTGCATTGGTGCTGGTGTATGTCGGAGCTGTGATGGTGTTATTCCTGTTCGTGGTGATGATGTTAGACATTAACATTGCACGCACACGAGAAGGCTTTACTCGCTACTTACCTGTGGGAAGCTTTGTTGGAGTTTTAATTTTAGTTGAAATGGTCTTAGTGGTTGGTGCTTGGAAAACTGATGAAAGCGCAACGCTGAGTACTGTGACGGCACCTAATACAGAAAGTTTAGGTAATTTGCTGTATACCGTCTATTTATATCCATTTGAAATTGCGGCAGCGATTTTGTTAGTGGCCATGGTGGCAGCGATTGCATTAACCATGCGCACTAAGCGACAAACTAAAGCCCAACGTCCAGAACAACAAGTTCGCGTCCGTCGTGAGGATCGCGTGCGTCTCGTTAATATGCCAGCCGAACCAAGGGATTGAAATCGATGTTAGTCTTGTCTGATTTTTTAATCTTAGGCGCAGTGTTATTTTGTTTAAGTATTGCAGGTATTTTCCTCAATCGTAAAAACGTCATCATCTTGCTGATGTGCATTGAGTTAATGTTATTGTCAGTCAATATGAATTTCATTGCGTTTTCGTATTTTAATGCTGATATTACGGGGCAAATTTTTGTCTTTTTCATACTGACCGTTGCAGCGGCAGAATCGGCCATTGGCTTGGCGATTTTAGTCGTCTTATTCCGCAATAAAAACACCATTAATGTGGAAGACATTGACAGTATGAAAGGCTAAGCCCTGCACACTGTTTTTTTCCCTCCAGTAAGCATGCAGCCACCGCCTGAAACGGATGGAGAATGGTTTTATTTTTTAATTAAAAGCACTAAACGGGGAACTGAAGAACCAACATGCAAAATATTTACCTGACCATAGTATTAGCCCCTTTAATCGGTGCAATCGTGGCCGGGCTGTTCAAGGTCAGCCGGCGTGTTGCGCATAGTGTGACGATCACAGGGGTCGCTATCTCCTGCTTATTGTCGTTTTATGCGTTTAAGCACTTGATCATCGACGGGGGCGCGACGTTTAACGAAACCCTTTACACTTGGATGGTAATCGGGGATGTCCGATTTGAAGTCGGCTTTCTGGTAGATAACCTGACAGTCATTATGATGTCTGTGGTTTCATTCGTTTCACTGATGGTACACGTTTATACCATCGGTTATATGCATGATGACCCTGGCTATCAGCGTTTCTTCAGCTACATTTCCCTGTTTACGTTCTCCATGTTAATGCTGGTCATGTCGAATAACTTCTTACAGTTATTCTTTGGCTGGGAAGCAGTGGGTTTAGTTTCGTACTTATTAATCGGCTTTTGGTATACCAGAGACACCGCAATTTATGCCAACTTAAAAGCATTCTTAGTTAACCGCGTAGGTGACTTTGGCTTTTTATTAGGCATTGCCTTAGTGTTAATGTATTTCAATAGCTTGAATTATGCTGAAGTATTCGGCTTAGCAGAAGAACAAGCAGAGACAGTCATCCAAATTATTCCAGGTGTTGACTGGTCGTTAATGAGTGTGATGTGCATTCTGTTATTTATTGGGGCAATGGGTAAGTCTGCACAAGTACCCTTGCACGTTTGGCTGCCCGATTCTATGGAAGGCCCAACGCCTATTTCAGCCTTGATTCACGCTGCCACCATGGTGACTGCGGGTATTTTCATGGTTGCCAGAATGTCACCACTGTTTGAACTGTCTGAAACAGCTTTGAGCTTTATCTTAATTATTGGCTCTATCACTGCTTTATTTATGGGCTTCTTAGGCTTAGTACAAAACGACATCAAACGTGTTGTCGCGTATTCAACCTTATCACAATTAGGTTATATGACCGTTGCCTTAGGGGCTTCTGCTTACAGCGCGGGCATTTTCCACTTATTTACCCACGCCTTCTTTAAAGCCTTATTATTCTTAGGTGCTGGTTCTGTCATCATTGCGATGCACCATGAGCAAGACATGCGCAACATGGGTGGCTTAAGAAAATACATGCCGATCACCTATATCACGGGTTTAATTGGTTCTTTAGCCTTAATTGGTTTCCCAGGTTTTGCAGGCTTTTACTCCAAAGATGCCATCATTATGGCAGTGGGTCATGCTGAGCGTTTCGGTTCTGGCTTTGCCTATTTCGCCTTAGTGTTAGGTGTCTTTATCACGGCGTTATATAGCTTCCGTATGTTCTTCTTAGTGTTCCACGGTAAAGAACGCATGGATCACCATACGCAAGAACATTTGCACGAAACACCTGCGGTAGTCACAGTGCCATTGATGTTATTAGCGATTCCTTCGATTTTAGCCGGTGCTATTTTCGTCGGGCCAATGCTGTATCAAGGCTTATTTGATGGCGCAATCTTCGTACATCACGAACATAATCCGTTCCACGCAGATCATTATCACGGTGTAGTTGGTTTCACCTTACACGGTTTAATGGGCTTGCCATTCTTTTTAGCCATGGCTGGGGTTGCTACTGCATACTTCTTATACATGGTAAGAACGGATATTCCTGCGAAAATCCAAGCTAAATTTGCATGGTTGCATCAAATTCTTATCGATAAATACGGCTTTGACCGCTTTAACGAGTGGTTCTTTGCTGGTGGTGCACGCAAGTTAGGCTCGACATTTTGGAGTGTCGGGGATGTGAAAATCATTGACGATGGCATGGTCAATGGCAGTGCGCGTGTTGTGGCATGGTATGCCAGCATTATGCGTCATCTGCAAACAGGGTATTTATACCACTATGCCTTTGCCATGATCATCGGCTTAGCAGTGTTGCTGGGCGTGTTTGTCCTCTCCGGTACAGCTTAAAGGAACATAGGATGTTTGCGGATTTACCCTTATTAAGTCTTTTAATATGGTTACCAATTTTAGGTGGCATTTGGGTATTGCTGGCTGGAGAACAACTGGCTAGACCTATTGCACTATTGGTTTCCTTATTTATCTTTGTGTTATCACTCCCGTTATTTTTCGAGTTTGATACCACAACAGCGGCAATGCAATTCAGCGAGCGTTTGCCGTGGTTACCGAACTTAGATATTTACTATCACTTAGGGGTTGATGGTATTTCCATGCCATTAATCGTGTTAACGACTTTTACTACTGTATTAGTGGTATTAGCCGCTTGGGAAGTGATTCAATATCGCGCACCACACTACTTAGCTGCTTTCTTAATCATGGAAGGCATCATGGTGGGTGTATTTGCCGCATTAGATGCCATTTTATTCTATGTGTTATGGGAAGCCATGTTGATTCCGATGTTTATCATCATCGGGATTTGGGGTGGTGTACGTCGGGTGTATGCAACAATTAAATTCTTCTTATACACCTTCTTAGGCTCTGTATTCATGCTGGTTGCGTTGTTGTACTTATACGCACAGTCTGGCAGCTTTGCCTTATTAGACTACCACCACTTAGCCATTCCAATGACCGCGCAGATTTTCATTTTCTTAGCGTTCTTGGTGGCCTTCGCAGTCAAAGTACCGATGTGGCCAGTTCACACATGGTTACCTGACGCGCACGTAGAAGCACCTACTGGTGGTTCTGTGATCTTAGCCGCAATCATGTTGAAAATGGGTACTTATGGCTTTTTACGGTTTAGTTTACCGATTACGCCAGACGCAAGCCGTGAATTAGACTGGTTAATGATTTTACTGTCATTAGTCGCGGTGATTTACATTGGCTTTGTTGCGATTATCCAAAAAGACATGAAGAAACTGGTGGCGTATTCATCCATTTCACACATGGGCTTTGTCACTTTAGGCTTTTTCATTGCGTTCCGCATCTTAGCTAATCCTGAATTAACCAATGAAGCCGCCATGAACGGTGCGGTATTAGGTATGTCAGGTGGTATCGTGCAAATGATTTCACACGGCTTTATCTCCGGCGCAATGTTCTTATGTATCGGTGTGTTATATGACCGCTTACATACCCGTCAAATCGCAGATTACGGCGGTGTTGCCAATGTAATGCCACGTTTTGCCATGTTTGCTGTGTTCTTTGGTATGGCAAACTCTGGTTTACCAGGTACTTCAGGTTTCGTCGGTGAATTCATGGTGATTTTAAGCAGCATGCAAGCAAACTTCTGGATTGCTTTCTTAGCGGCAACAACCTTAATTCTCGGTGCTGCGTATACCTTATGGATGGTTAAACGTGTTGTTTTCGGTGCGATTGTGAACGAAAAAGTCTCAACCTTAACCGATGTTAATGCGCGTGAAATTCTGATTCTAACGGTATTAGTTATTGCTGTATTGGCAATGGGTGTTTGGCCAGAGCCAGTGTTAAAAGTCATTGAGCCAACTGTTCAAAACTTGTTAGAACACATTTCCCACAGCAAGGTGATGTAAGCACATGGATACGACTTTTACTTTTGCAATGGCTGATCTGGGTGTTTTAGCACCGGAAATTTTGTTACTGACCATGGCGAGCTTAATTCTGGTAATTGATGTTTATTTACCAGAACGGATGCGGGAATTTACCTTCCAATTATCACAAAGCACGTTAATCGGTGCCGCTTTATTGGTATTCGCAACTTATCCTACACAAAGTGAAGTGGTGATGAGTGGCATGTATGTCAATGATGCAATGGGCGCAGTGTTAAAACTGTTTATCAGTTTAATCGTGTTCATGAGCTTTATTTACGCACGCAGCTACTTACGCGCCCGCGACTTGTACAAAGGTGAGTTCTTTGTTTTAGGACTGTTTGCCACCTTAGGCATGTTCGTGATGGTGTCTGCGCATAACCTGTTAATGGTGTATTTAGGCTTAGAATTATTGTCTTTGTCTTTATACGCAATGGTTGCTATGCACCGTGATTCTGCGAACGCCACTGAAGCCGCGATGAAGTACTTTGTGTTAGGTGCTTTAGCCTCTGGTATGTTGTTATACGGTATGTCTATCCTGTATGGCCTCACCAACTCACTGGACTTAAGCGAAATCCTCACCGCCATGCAAGCAGATAGCGAGCAAAAAATGGTGATGGTATTTGCTTTAGTGTTTATCGTGATTGGCTTAGCGTTTAAGTTAGGTGCAGTACCTTTCCATATGTGGATTCCTGATGTGTATCAAGGTGCGCCAACGCCAGTTACTTTGTTCATCAGTAGCGCGCCTAAATTAGCTGCATTTGCCATTGTGATGCGTTTATTAGTGGATGGCATGGCACCGTTACAAGATAGCTGGTCAGGTATGTTAATTATCTTGTCTGTCTTATCGATGATTATCGGTAACGTGGTCGCGATTGCACAAACTAACTTAAAACGGATGTTGGCTTACTCCACCATCTCACACGTTGGTTTCTTATTGTTAGGTGTGTTAACTGGTACTCAATCTGGTTATGCCGCTTCTATGTTTTACACCATCGTGTACACCTTAATGAGCATGGGCGGTTTTGCTGTCATCTTGTTATTAAGCCGCGCAGGTTTTGAAGCAGAAGAATTAGACGACTTAAAAGGCTTATATGATCGCAACAGTTGGTATGCTGCAATCATGGCGATTTTAATGTTGTCTATGGCAGGTGTACCACCAATGTTAGGCTTCTGGGCGAAATGGGCGGTATTAAACCAAATCGTAAGCGCAGGTTTATTATGGTTAGCTATCGTTGCTGTGGTGTTCTCAGTAGTGGGTGCGTTCTACTACTTACGGGTTCTCAAATTAATGTATTTTGATAAACCGGAAGATAACACCCCAATTGAAGCACCGTTAGACATGCGTTTAGCTTTAAGTGCCAATGGCTTAGCCATTTTAGCCTTAGGCTTATTACCCACTCCATTAATGACTTTATGTTTTAGTGTGATGGGTTTAAGTTAAAAGCTAAACTTTAAGCGTGTTTATCGCTTGATGAAAAAGCCAGTGCAGGTTTCTGCACTGGCTTTTTTTATTGGGTGAAGAGTAGGGCGGATAAGGCGTAAGCCGTCATCCGCCGCAAGAGGCTTGGTTCAAGCTTCAACTGTGTTATGTCGGATGACGGCTAAAGCCTTATCCGACCTACAAAAGAGCTTAACTTAATGGCAGTGAGGGTGGAATAGGCGCAAGCCGTATTCCACCATGCGGTTTATAACCTATTTTTGCCTCAGCTTTTGCAGAGTTCATGGTGGAATACGCTGCGCTATTCCACCCTACAACGTCATCAAATGACAGCCCAAACAACTCACTACTGCTTACATTCCAAAGGCTGATAATGATAAGTGCTTCCTTGATTGCCATTTCTCATACCCGCAACGACATAAGACGTATCGATTTTATAAGCGATATCGGCTCTGCCCACTTGAAAAAACCATTTAATAGCATGAATAAACTCTACGGTTGTGTTACAAGTACATTGATGCCATAACTTTTCGATATTAGCTGTCTGAGGATTAACTGTATTTGCAGTTTGCTTTAACAAATTTTCTTCCGTATAGGCTAATACGCAATAAGCAAAACCATTAGGGCGACGTTTTGCATCTATTGCTACAGCCAATTGCTTGGCTAAACCTTCATATTGAATGGCATACTGTAGCCGCTTTTGTGCCTCTTCATACTCTGGTTTTTCAGACTTCATCGCGGTTGCTAGACCGATATTGGTATAATACTGATACAATAACTCATATTTTGTGAGTAATAACTTTTGTAAGTTTGGTAGCGTTTGTACGGAGTTAAGTATTTTTTCACTTAACTTAAATCCGTTCAAAGTTTGCTCCAATGTAGCAATTTTACGGTCTAGTGCCTCAATTTCTGCGGTGTTTGTGCTGGCTTTTCGTTGCTTGATAGCAATTAACCTTTCTAAAGCTTGCTGCTCACGCTCAACACGTTGTAGACCAATTAATAAATAGCTTCTCGCCAAATCGTAATCAATTTTTCTAGCAGCAGGATTCAAGCGATTAGTAAAGACACGCCCCAAAGCATTTAAATCTTCATAATTACCATCATTTACACTTTTTGTATAATGCTTGACTGCCTGCTCTAAATTACCTAGGGATTCATAAATTTGACCTAAGCGACCACTAATATCTGTTCGGTTAGGTGCAATCGCCAATGCTTTTTCATATGCTTTTGCCGCACTATTTAGCTCACCTTGTAAATAGTGATGTTCACCTTCTCTAACAAAATCATGTTTTAAATAAGTATTTACGCTAAATACGATTAATAAAAAGATGACGGCAATTAAAAAACTGGTTTCAGCATGGAATTTAGGAGAAACCTTAAAATATTTCAGAACTTCGCGTATTTTGCTTTGCCCTGATGATGATAAGGCACCACCACCAATGACAGCTAAACCTAAACCTTGAATTACTGTAGAAAAAGTCGTAATGATCTGTGAATCAGCACCAATTGAAAGGGAAGAGTAAATACTGATAGTAAAGCTTGCAGATAAAGCAAGCACTAAGATAGTTAAGCCATTCCAAACCCAGTCGTATTTATCCCACTTATCAATAGGAGGTTGAAAGAACCACCACCACTGTTCTGGCTTAACTGCTACCCTATTCTGCCAAGTGGCTAAATCAATATGTTGGGCAATATTTGCCCCCATCGCTTTTAATCGATTATCTAAAATCTCTAATTTCGCCATACCATGCCAAGCATGTTCTGAAAACTGCGCTTGATGGCAACATTTTGTTAACAGTGACTCGATTTCTGTTCGTAACAATAACAACTCAAGTAGCGTATTTTTGCTATGCGCCATTTCTTGAGCTGAAAACTGCTCAGCAATAGTCAATTGGTTAGCAAGTGCATCAACTTTCTGCGTAAACTCATGTAATGTGGGTTCATGATTATTATTCATTGTAATGACCATAATTAACAAAAATTTTAAATTTTATTTAAATATTAATTATGAGTCAATTTTATGGTCATTATTTAACGGATTAATAAGCTTCACTTGCTATAAATGTTGCACG
>QKBZ01000141.1 GCA_003245895.1 Beggiatoa sp. | reverse complement strand
CTCTTCCATTTTGAGCAAAAGCTCACCCGATGGGCTAAGCGAAAGTACAAAACATTGAAAACCTATGCTCAGGCAGCGCGGAGAGTCGCTGCTTTTCGTTGTCGGTATCCAAGTTGGTTTGCTCTCGGGTAAATCTTTTTTTTTTTCCAATGGTTGAATGAGAAGAGCCGAATGAAGTGAGAGCTTCACGTTCGGTTCTGTGAGAGCCTCAAGGGGAAGTTCCTTGGGGCTACTCGACCGACGACAATGCTTGCTTAACTTGAGATAATGGGAACGAGTAAACACATTAAATTAATCGCAAACGCCCTACATAACACCGGTAAAACTGCTAAATTTTTAACGATTGTCGCCTTGTCCTGAATTGCTAAACGCCGTTATTTACCTTAACATCATGTGCAAATTTCAGCGCGCCAGCACTGATGCTGAGCACATGATTTAACACCGTGTTTAGTATATTTCTGACGGGCTTTTTTCTGCCATCACCTTGCTACAAAAAATGAGGAACGCGTAACGTGACTGTACAACTCTCGGATCGGGTACAAACCATCAAACCATCACCAACGCTCGCAGTGACTAACCGTGCTGCTGAAATGCGTGCTGCCGGTCATGACATTATTGGTTTAGGTGCCGGTGAACCAGATTTTGATACACCTCAGCATATTAAAGATGCTGCTATTGCTGCGATGAATCGCGGTCAGACCAAATATACAGCAGTTGACGGTACGCCTTCGCTCAAAAAGGCCATTATTGACAAGTTTGAACGTGAAAACCAATTAACTTACACGCCTAAACAAGTGTTAGTGTCAGCCGGTGGTAAACACAGTTTTTACAACTTGGCGCAAGCTTACTTAAACCCCGGTGATGAAGTGATCATCCCTGCACCTTATTGGGTGTCTTATCCTGATATGTGCTTATTAGCCGGTGCAGTGCCTGTTATCGTCAGCGCAGGGATTGAGCAAAACTTCAAATTAACCCCTGAGCAAGTTGAAAGCGCGATTACCGACAAAACCCGTTTATTCGTGTTAAACAGCCCTTCTAACCCAACTGGCGTACATTACACCGATGAAGAGTTAGCGGCATTAGGTCAAATGTTACTGAAATATCCAAATATTTTAGTGGCGACTGACGACATGTATGAACACATCTTATGGACAGGTGAATCGTTTAAAAACATTTTAAACTTAACCCCTGAATTATATGACCGCACCATCGTATTAAACGGCGTGTCTAAAGCCTATGCGATGACTGGCTGGCGGATTGGTTATGCAGCAGGCCCTGTAAACTTAATCACTGCAATGAAAAACATTCAGTCTCAAAGTACGTCTAACCCGACTTCTATTGCACAATATGCAGCAGAAGAAGCCTTAAATGCTGACCAAACTTTTATTGGCGATATGGTTAAAGTATTTAAAGAACGTCATGACTTTGTGTTAGATGCTTTATTGAAAATCGAAGGCGTGCAATGCACCGCCGGTCAAGGCACTTTCTACATCTTCCCTAATTTCCAAGGCGTAATCGAGCGCAAAGGCATGAAAGACGATTTAGAATTGGCTGAATACTTAATCGAAAAAGGCGGTGTTGCCTTAGTACCGGGTTCTGCATTCGGTGCACCAGGTTATGGCCGTATCTCTTTCGCAACGAGCATGGAAAATCTGCAAAAAGCCATGGATCGTTTGCAAAAAGCCTTAGCGTAAGCCGTTAACGCTTAAAAAAATCAGGGCTAACAGGCTGCTCGCTGTTAGCCCTTTTTTTTCGCTGTATATACCACTCGCCACCACTCATAAAGCCATTAAGTTAAGTCATTTTGTAGGATGGGCTGACGAAGGAAGCCCATCGTTTACCGCGAGTTGAGTTGTCGCGACTGATGGGCTTCCTTCGTCAGTCCATCCTACAACTACCTTAACTTAACGGCATTGACCACCACAGAGCGAACCACCATGACTCTTGATCTTGCGCAGTTACCAGAAGCCTTACAGCCAATTGTCGCCCGTCACTGGGAACAGTATCAAAGCCTAGTCGATGCCAGCGATGTCGAATTACTGTTAAGCAATACCACTATCCGCAACAGTTTGCCGAAAATATGGGGTTGTAGTTCATTTGCAGCAAAATATGCCCAGCAACAACCGGCAGCCTTTGCCGAATTGGTATTAAGTGGCGATTTAGGGCAACGCTTGGACAATTGCGCGGAACGCTTAGCGCGTGGCATGCCCAAGGCGGATGCCTTAAACGATGCCAGCTTAATGCAATATCTGCGGCAATTCCGTCGCCGCGAAATGGTGCGCATTATCTGGCGCGATTTGGCAGGCTGGGCAGAACTGACCGAAACCTTAGAAGCTTTGTCTAATTTAGCCGATGCTTGCATTGCCTGTGCGCTAGATTTCCATTACGCACAATTAGCACAACAATTCGGCACGCCAATGAACCGAGCAGGCCAAGCACAGCAATTAGTAGTGCTAGGCATGGGTAAATTAGGCGGTCAAGAACTCAATTTTTCCTCTGACATCGATTTAATTTTTGCCTATCCAGAAGACGGCGAAACCCAACACGAACGCCGCAGCCGCACTAATCAAGAATTTTTTGTCCGTCTAGGCCAGCAAATTATTAACTGCTTAAACCAAGTCACTGCGGACGGTTTTGTATTCCGCGTTGACATGCGCTTGCGCCCTTTTGGCGACAGCGGACCTTTAGTGATGCACTTTGATGCAATGGAAGATTATTACCAAACGCATGCCCGCGACTGGGAGCGTTATGCCTTGGTGAAAGCGCGTGTAGTGGCAGGTGATATGATTGCAGGCACGCATTTGCTCAACGAATTGCGCCCTTTTATTTACCGACGTTATTTAGATTATGGCGCGTTTGAAGCCTTACGCACCATGAAAGCCTTAATTGATCAAGAAACCCGCCGCAAAGGTTTAGAAAACAATTTGAAATTAGGCGCGGGCGGCATTCGAGAAGTTGAATTCAGTTGCCAAGTATTCCAGCTTATTCGCGGCGGTCGGCAAACCGATTTACAAAGCCGCCACTTATTAAGCACCTTAAAACGCTTACAACATCACGGCTTTTTAAGTGACGAAGAAGCGGAACAACTGACACGCGCTTATTATTTTTTACGCCACGCTGAAAACCATTTACAAGCGATAGAAGACCAACAAACACAAACCTTGCCTGATGATGCTTTAAATCAAACCCGCTTAGCTTTTAGCATGGGCGTTGGCGAATGGTCAGCCTTTCATAATGCACTGCAAGACCACCAGCAAAAAGTGCATCACATTTTTAGCCGTGTGATCGCGCCAGTTCATGACACGCAACAAAGCGATAATCAAGAAACTTTAGCAGAATGGCAAAGCTTTTGGTTACGTCAACTGGTGGAAACTGAAGCCGCTCAAGAAAAACTCAGCATGGCCGGTTTCCGTGATGCCGCTAGCTTAGTGGAACACTTGCAACGCTTGGCGCAGTCAAAAACCGTGCAACGCTTATCCGCGCGCGCCCGTGAGCGTTTGGATAAATTAGTACCGTTGACACTGCATAACTTGGCGCAATTAGTCGTACCCTCACCAGAGCAAGCAGGTGCAAGTGCTTACGATGCGGCCTTACATCGCTTATTAGATTTAATCGAAGCCATTGCCTTGCGCAGTGTGTACATGGCCTTGTTGTTAGAGCGCTTGCCGGTACTGCAACAACTGGTGAAATTATGCCTTGCAAGTGCATGGATTGCCGAGCAAATCACCCGTTACCCATTGTTACTAGACGAATTATTAGACCACCGCGACTTATACGACATGCTGCAAGCTGAGGAGTTAGACAACGCCTTGCAAGCACAGTTAGCCCATTTGCCTAATGATGACATGGAAATGCAAATGGACAGCATGCGTCAGTTTAAGCGGGCAAATGTGTTAAAAGTCGCCGCCTCGGAAGTGTCTTGTCATTTAACCGTTGAAGTGGCTAGCGATTACTTAGCCGCCATTGCTGACACTCTGACGCGCCGCGCCTTATCTTTGGCATGGGAATATGTGACGCGCAAACACGGTTTACCAACTTATCGGGAAAATGATAAAGAACACCTTGCCGGTTTTTGCGTGGTGGCTTACGGCAAAGCGGGCGGCATTGAACTCAGCTATGGCTCCGATTTAGACATGGTATTTTTGCACGACAGCCACAGCGAGCAGCAATACACCAATGGCGAAAAAATGCTGGATAACAGCGTGTTTTTTGTCCGTTTAGCACAGCGCATTATTCATATTTTGACCACCAATACCGCTGCCGGTACTTTGTACGAAGTCGATCCGCGTTTACGCCCCGGTGGCGCGTCAGGCTTATTAGTGTCGAATTTAGAAGCCTTTTTAACCTACCAACGCGAAGAGGCATGGACATGGGAGCATCAAGCTTTAGTGCGTGCGCGGGCGATTGCGGGTGATGCACAGTGCATGCAACGCTTTGAACAAATTCGACGCGAAATTCTCAGCTTGCCGCGTGATGAAGCCGAGTTGCGCCAAGGTGTGCGCGAAATGCGCTATAAAATGCGCGAGCATTTAGACAAAACTACCGACGAAATGTTTGATTTAAAACAAGGTTCTGGTGGTGTCACCGACATTGAATTTATCATTCAATACGGCATGTTACGCTGGGCAGCGACTCACCCCGAGTTAATGGACACCACAGGCATGTTACCACTGCTGCGCATGTTCTCTGAGCAGCAGTTATTGCCTACAGAGGCGTGCGAACAGTTAAGCGAAGCGTATCGCCGTTATCGTGCCGAAACGCATAAACTGGCTTTGCAGAATAAACCGGCACAAGTGCCAGTTGCTCAAATTGCTGAGGTACGGGCGCAAGTGCAAACGTGGTGGTCGCAGTTGATGGAGCAAGATAACACGTAGGTCGGATAAGGCGGCAGCCGTCATCCGCCGTACCATTCTGAAATTAGCTAATGTACTCGCCATGTCGGATGACGGCTCGCGCCTTATCCGACCTACAAGACACTTTGCTATTTAAGAATCCCCCTACATAAGCACTTGTATTCAATACCGCTATCCGGCAAAATGTTAAATTTTAGGTGTTGCCTTTAAAGTTAGCGCTGAAACGAAAGCGGGGTTATCTACCGCATTTTTAACTTAAATCACTAACACTCTCGTGATTTTTTTGCTTAACTATGATGAACATCTCGTCACATCTTGTGTGACTTAGCAAGCTTTCGTTGAACTACATTAACCCACGATCCCCTAAAAGACCTTGAACACATCAACCGTATTAGCGGCAATGGACAGCATGACGTGCCAGCATACCCATTGCACGCATCGACACTCGTCAGAACCTGCCATTGAGCAGTCGCTACGTGGAGATCAGCAGCGTCCTATGCAATTGTTTGCTTTTGGCTTAAACCATACCACTGCCCCCGTTAATATTCGGGAGAAAGTGAGTTTTAACCCCGCACAACAAGCGGAAGCTTTACAAGCCATCGTGCAACAACAGCAGTTAGCGGACGAGGCGGTGATCGTCTCGACTTGTAATCGCACTGAAATTTATTGCAGCCGCAGCGATGCCAATTACCAGCCCTTAATGCAGTGGCTTAGTGACTACCACGCCATCCCCTTAGAACAGCTACAACCACATTTATATTTCCATCATTATGAAGAAAGCGTGCGCCATTTATTGCGCGTCGCCAGCGGTTTAGACTCCATGATTTTGGGCGAGCCACAAATTTTAGGGCAGCTAAAAACGGCCTATGGTTTAGCGCAGCAGCAACACAGCACGGGCAAAATTTTAAATAAATTATTTGAACACAGTTTTACTGTCGCCAAACAAGTGCGCACCGATACAGCTATCGGTTCAAGTCCGGTTTCTGTTGCCTTTGCTGCGGTACGTTTAGCACAGCAAATTTTCGGCAGTTTAAATAAACACACTGCCTTGTTAATTGGCGCAGGTGAGACGATTGAACTGGCAGCACGTCACTTACATGAAAACGGTTTAGGTCGCATGATTGTGGCAAACCGTACTTTAGAACGCGCCCGCTTATTAGCCACCGAATTCGATGGTTATGCCATCACCTTAAATGAAATTCCTGCCCATTTGGCTGAAGCCGATGTGGTGATTGCCTCTACTGGTAGCACCGAGCCGGTGTTATGGTTTGATCAAGTTAAGCAAGCTTTAAAAGCACGCAAACGTCGTCCGATGTTTATTGTTGATATTGCGGTGCCACGCGATGTTGATCCCAAAGTCAGCGAGTTAAAAGATATTTACCTATACACCGTTGACGATTTAAACGAAGTGATTCAAGAGAACTTGCGTTCGCGGGAGCAAGCCGCACAGCAAGCGGAAGAAATTATCGATACTCAAGTATCGCATTTTATCGGCTGGTGGCATTCTTTAAGCGCGGTAGAAACCATTTGTAACTTGCGTGAGCAGGCCAGCCATGTGCGGCAAAAGTTAGTCAATAAAGCGAAACACATGCTAGATAATGGCAAACAGCCGCATGATGTGATTGATTATTTAGCCCACACTTTAACTAATACCTTATTACACGCACCGTGTGCGCAGTTGCGTCAAGCAGGCTATGAAGGCCACGAAGATTTAGTGTTATCCGCACGCAAATTATTCCAACTGCCTGAAGAAGAATAGCGACGCTTCGTCGCAATCACCTCCCTCTCCCTTTTCTCGTTTTTATGTCATCCTCAGCCATCCGCTGAGGATGTTCTATGGTCTTTTTTTGTGATGAATACCTTATGAAACCGTCTATTCGCAGTAAATTAGAAACCTTACTTGATCGTATTGAGGAGTTAAGTGCTTTATTAGCCGATCCCGATACCATTAATAATCAAACTAAATTCCGTGCCTTTTCCCAAGAGTATGCGGATATTAAGCCGATTACCGATTGCTTCACTCAATATTTGCAAGCTTTAGATGATATTAAAGCGGGTAAAGAAATGTTAAGTGATCCTGAATTAAAGGAAATGGCAGCGGAAGAAATCGATCAAGCGGAAACCCGCGCCGAGGAATTAAACCAAGAATTACAAATCTTGTTGTTGCCGAAAGACCCTGATGATAACAGTAATATCTTTTTAGAAATTCGCGCTGGAACGGGCGGTGATGAAGCGGCGATTTTTGCCGGTGATTTAATGAAAATGTATTATCGCTATGCTGAGCAACAACGCTGGACGGTGGAAGTGCTTAGCGAAAATGCGGGCGAGCATGGCGGTTATAAAGAAATCATCATGCGTGTGATCGGTCAGAATGTGTATTCACAGTTAAAATTTGAGTCTGGCGGTCATCGTGTGCAACGTGTACCCGAAACAGAAGCCCAAGGCCGTGTTCACACTTCTGCTTGTACGGTGGCGGTAATGCCAGAAGTGGAAGAAGTGGGGGCAATTGAAATTAACTCTAATGACTTGAAAGTGGATACTTACCGAGCCTCCGGTGCCGGTGGTCAGCACGTTAACAAAACCGACTCCGCAATTCGGATCACGCATTTACCTTCCGGCATTGTAGTGGAATGTCAGGACGAGCGTTCACAGCATAAAAACCGCGCTCGCGCCATGTCCTTATTACAATCACGCTTATTAAATGCAGAACGTGAGAAACAACAGTCTGAGCAGGCAGCCACTCGCCGTAGTTTAGTCGGTAGCGGGGATCGCTCAGAACGGATTCGTACTTACAACTATCCACAAGGTCGCGTGACAGAGCATCGCATTAATTTAACGCTGTATAAATTAGAAGAAGTGATGAATGGCGCGTTGGATCAAATCATTGTGCCGTTGATTCATGAGCATCAAATGGATTTGTTGGCGAGTGTGAGTGGGGAATAATCATCTCGTTCCCATCGTCTCACGATGGGAATGCATACCGCGTCGCTCCAGCGGCGCGTGTAGATAAAAACTTATTGTCTGAATCAGAATTCACAGAATTTAAGAATTTTCAGAATTACAAATAACAGATAATCCTGTTAATTTTATAATTCTGAAAATTCTGATTCAGACAATTTTGCAGGTTTTTCTACAACAAGAAATCAGCAAAACCGTGTGAACACGATTCGCGCCGCTGGAGCGACGCGGTATGCATTCCCATCAAAATATGATGGGAACGAGAAAACTCAAAACCTATCCCATTTTTCCTGCCGCCCGATACAACCCCTCAGCAAATTCACTAATCAACTCACGCTGACATAACCGACTTAACCACGTCTCAGGAATGGCATCAACACCATAATAAGCCCCCGCCAATTGACCATAAATCGCACCAGTGGTGTCAGCATCTTCCCCTAAATTCACTACTTTTAACAAACCCTCTCGAAACGAGTTTGTGTGATAAAACGCCCATAACACGGCTTCTAAAGTATGGATTACATAGCCACTACCGCGCACAATACGTGCGGCAGACTGCTGTGGGTTATGTGGATCAGGTGCCTGTTTATCGCGGTAACTGCCTTGTGCAATCGCTAACACTTCAGGGGCTAACCCTGTATTTTGCCAAGCGTTCGCAATAGGGCTATACACGCCTTGCAATAAGGTCGTTTTATCTATGCCATTTAATGCGCCCACAATTAAGCCGCAAAAATACTGGCAAGCTGACAGTGCTTCGGCTGCTCCATGTGTAGTGGCAGAACTGTCTGCGGCATATTTCAACGCCAGTTCAGGCTGAGTGCGATAAAACAAAGGGATAGGGGCTAAACGCATCAGAGAGCCATTGCCTGCACTACGCGGGTCAGTGCTACCACAATAAGGCTCGCCTGTACGCTGAAATTGGTTTAAGGCTGCACGCACCGTGTTGCCTATATCAAAACAATCACCCGTGCTGCTTAAATAACCATATTGATACCAGCGCAGATAACGCTGTAATTGATCGATGGGATCAAAACCTTGCTGATTTAACAGACTATCTGCTAAACACAAAGCCATTGAGGTGTCATCTGTCCACTGTCCGGCGGCTAACTGGAACACACCACCGCCTAACATATCAGTGACCAGCGGAAAGGTGTTAGGCGGACAAAATTCGACATTAGTGCCCACCGCATCGCCGACCGCTAAACCGAGCAAACAGCCTTGATAACGTTCGGCGAGGCTAGGCATTAGGCAAACTGGGCAGTGGTAGCGGCGTGATGAAAATCAGCCGGTGAGAGCTTACCGGAAAACAATTTCCCTAAATCAATGATCGGAATTTCCGTGTCATTCAGTTTAAAACAGGAAACCGCAACTGGTCGCCAGAAATTTAAGCGTGATGGCAACTCACAAAACTGATCGTCATCTACGAAAATATTTACCGGCAAAGTGGTGAGGCGCATGCCTGCATAGTGAGCAGGATCAGTTGGGTTAAGCTGATACAGCGATAAGCCAATGATATTGGAACTGCTGTGCAAGTTTGCCAATTCATCAGGATGCCCGCTGATCAAGGCTGCCACGTCTAGCATTGGCAAAATCAAATCTTCAAAGATGAACACTTCATTGGCATAAAACGGCGTGCAAGGCACTTCGTATAATTGCGTTGCCAGCAAAACTTGCGACATCTCATGTGCACCAATGGCGGCACGCAAACCTTTACCAAAATCCAGCAACCATGCACGACTTGTTGTTGATTCTACTGCTGACATTGAGACACCGCCTTACTCGTCATGTTCATTACGTTGCTGCCACTGGTTTGATAACCACTGCAAATACTGCAATAAGGCACTGCCATGACACACAATACCGACTTTATCTTGATAATGCGCAAGCTGATGAATCGGCATATGTTCCGATTTCATGATCGGCGGCAAAAACTGAATCTCAATTTCAGTTTGGTATAAATAAATCGGCTCCACTTCATCGCAGGTAATGCCCATCGGCTGCTCGCTGTCTTTGAGCAAAATGAAGTATTCCCGTGTTTCCGGCATATCAACGGATAATTGCATATTATCAGACAGGCAATAAACAGGGCATTCTTGCCCATGTCCAAACCAGCCAATCGCGCCATCAGGCGAGCGAATCGGATGAATATCACTGATGATTTCCACCGAATCCACTTCGCTCTGTGGCACAAATAAATGCAAGCCGTCAAATACGGTCAACACATAACGCTCATAAATCTCTGAGGGTAATGCCGTTGCCACCGTTAGATTTTCCCTGCTAAGCCTTTATCGATCAGGTCTAACAATTCCGTATCCTGATACGGTTTCGTTAAGTACGCTGATACCCCTGCGGTTTTCGCTTGCTCACGGTGTTTTTCTGTGGTTCGTGAGGTAATCATAAAGACCGGTAAACGCTCAGTTTGTGGATTGGCACGGACGTGAGAGGTTAACTCTAAACCATTCATACGCGGCATTTCCATATCCACTAACATCACATTTGGCATGCTTTGCGACATTACCTCAATCGCTTCCACACCATCTTTCGCTAACAACACTTCAAAACCCGCATCTTCAACCAGAATTGACAGCGACTTACGCACACTCAAGGAGTCGTCCACAATTAACACTTTCGGTAAGCCCGCAGGCCCTGCCATTGCATTTAAGTCAATGCCTTGCTCAGCCATATAGCTGTTCATCGCCGCTTGCATTGGTGAACGTAATAACTGTGGTAAATCGAGCAACGGTACTAAGCTACCATCACCTAAAATCGAAGCCCCTGCCACACCGTGAATATTCTTCACATATTTACCCATGGTTTTCATTACCAAGTCATGGGTATCTAATAATTCATCTAATACCACTGCGGTGGTGCCGGTTTCTTCATGCACTAAGGCCAGTGGACGGTGTTCGCGGCCTTCAATCCCCGGTTTGTCAGCAGGCACGCCTAACAAGTCAGATAAAGCTTTCACTGGGAAGAAGTTTTTGCCCATCTTCACTGTGACTTCACCCGCCACTTCGTGGAATTCGCTCACGCCCGCCGCTAACACTTGCTCTAAGTGGTTAGTAGGAATCCCGTAGCGTTGTTGACCGACACGCACTAACAAAATGTGTACAGTCACCAGAGACATCGGCAGTTTAATCGACATTAAGGTGCCATGCCCTGTTTCGGACATGATGTCTAAAGTACCTTTCATCTCACGGATGTTAGTATGCACAACGTCCATACCCACACCACGACCGGACACTTGCGTTACACCAGACTTGGTTGAGAAACCAGACATCAGAATCAAACGGGCTAATTCTGGCTCGGTTAATTCTTGGTTTTCGGTAATTAAACCCCGTTGAATCGCGGTGTAGCGAATATTAGCGTAGTTCAAGCCCGCGCCATCGTCTTTACAGCTCACCACGATGTTATTACCTTCGCGGTAAAACTTGAGCACGATAGTGCCGCTTTCTGGTTTGCCTAAAATCGCGCGCTCGTCAGCCGCTTCGATACCGTGGTCAATTGAGTTCCGCAGAATGTGCATCAACGGATCGGCTAATTTATCCAAGACATCACTATCGATCATGATGTCGGTACCGATTACGTCTAATTCCGCTTGCTTACCGGTTGCACGACACGTTTGGCGCACGTTACGTTGCAGCTTAGACACGACGGTGGCAACAGGTACCATCCGCGTGGTCATAATCGTGGCTTGGAACTCTTTGTTTAAACGTTCTTGTTGAATAAACATCGATTCCAATTCGGCCAAGTCACCGCGAATTGACAAGGCTAACTCGCGGGAGTCAGCAATCGATTCGATGAAACTATGCGCCACACTGTGCAACTCGTTATATTCTTCAAATTCTAACGGGTCAAAATGCTCATCTTCTTCTGCTAATTGCGCATAACGATTTTCCACCCCAGTAATCCCGCGCACGTCCACCAAGTTTTCTAACTCGAAGGTTTTTTGTTGCAGAATCATACTTTGGTCGATTAACAAACGAGTACTACCCGTTACATGGCGTAAACGCTCTTGAATCTGACCAGCGGCAATCGATAACTCACCGACTAAACGCATTAAGTCGTCAACTGTCCGCGTCGGTACCCGCAAGAACTGCTCAGGTGCGCCTGAGGTAGCACCACCGGCTGCCGGTGCTTTTGCAGCGGCTTTGGCAGGAACTGCTGCCGCGTCTCCGTCCTCACTGCTAGCAGGTGCGGCGGCTTTAGCAGAAACAGGCGGCGCGCTTAACTTGCCTTTATCGATTTGGTTCGCCCAGTTCAGCACCGCTTGCAAGACTTGTAATGCATTTTCAGGTGCATCATCTTGCCCCAACAAGCAGTCCACCATGCTTTCCAAACAGTCAGCCGCTTCCACCATGGTTTCGGTTAACTCAGGTGGTGGCACAACTTGTTTCTGCGCTAAGTATTCCAGCGTGTCTTCCAAATGGTGAGCAATGTTGGCAATGCCCTTAATACCAATAATGTTGGAAGAACCTTTTAAGGTATGTGCAATCCGCTGCGCCCGTTCAATTTCTTTAACTTGTGGCTCAGCGATAATATTTTGAATACACTCAGAGAAGTCCGCTGCGTGTTGTGGCGCTTCTTGCAAGTAAGCTTCTAATAAATCTTGGTTAACGTCTTCAGGAACCGTGATCAGAACATCTTCTGGCTTCGCATCGGTTTGACGTGCATAAGCGGCTTCTTCCTCTGGGTCTTCCTCAGTGGTAGAGCCTTGCATTAACTGATTTAACAAGGCATGCGCAGTTTCATCCGATAACGGACGCGCCCATTCAGATTCCCGAAAATTATTAACTAAAGCAATCACATGCTCTTGTGGCGATTGCAAATAGGCCAGCACTTGTTCAGGCCATGCTTCCAGCCATTTCTTCGCTTTATTACGAGTTGCCTTGTCTTTTTCGCTTAACTGACGCACGTTCTCGGCGACAAATAAGGACACCGCTTGTAAACCGTCTAAGCCTAACATCTCGGCAGCCATGTTTAAGCGCATCACGATGTCAGCATAGTTTTCTGCTGCTTCTTCGTAACCGGCTGCACCATTTTCTAAGCTTAAGAATTTCGCCAGTTCTTCTGCCAGTTCTTCTTTAGAAGACTCTAACTCACTGGTCAGCATTTCGACGGCTTCAGCGTTCCCTAAGGAAATCTCACCACCACCTTCGACATCGACATCTAATTCGGCTAATGGCTCGCTGCTGCCTTCGTCCTCTTCTTCTACTTCGGCGACCTCATCTTGCATCGCCACTTCTGTTTCATACGCGGCTTGTTGGACAGCAGAAGCAGACGGTTGCAGCAACAGATTTAATAAGTTTTCAGCTTGATCTGCGGCTAATGGCTGCGGCCATGTTTCCGCTTGTAAGGCAGCGACTAACTGCGTTGCCCCTGACTGCGGCATGCTGAGATAGTCTAATAACAAGGCAGGCCATTGCTCAAAAGGCTGGCGAGCCGCTTGACGTTGTGCCGCATCTTGCGCACCAAACATCATCAAGTTGTCATTGACAAAGGTACATACCTCTTGCAGACCTTGCAGCCCTGCCATGTCTGCGGCATCCCAAATTGCCTGCACTTGATTAGTATATTGTTCTATTGCTTCTAAAAATGCGGGGTTATCGGTTTCCATTACTACACATTCCTCAAGAGCGGCGGTCAGTTCCGGCATAATATCGTTAATTTGTCCCCGCAACAGTTCTATCGTTTCCGGTGCTGCAAGTACCAGTTCAGTCTCTGCGACATCCGGTGCCGCACTTGTGCTCGGTGCTTGGCGATTTAACAAGGCTGGTAACAAGTCTTCGGCAGCTTCTGGCTCTAAGGCTTGCGGCCAGCGGAAATCTTGTAACTGTTCAACCAGTGTCAACGCACCCGTTGCAGGTGATTCCAGATAATTCTGCACGTTTACCGGCCAATCAGCAAACACTGCTTGCGTTTGCTGACGCATACTTTGCTCTAAGGCCGCAAATTGCATCACATTATCGTTGACAAAAGTGCATACCGTTTGCAGCCCTGTTAAGCCTGCCATATCAGCAGCATCCCATAAAGCTTGCACTTGTTCGGTATACGTTGAAGCAGCCATTAAGCTGTCTTCGCTGCCATCTTCTGCGTCAACTAATTGCGCTAATGTGGCGTTTAATTCATCAGTGCTATCAACCACTTGCCCGATTAAAATCATTAAAATATCGGGATCAGCTAATACAATCGGTGCTTCTTCAACAGCTTCTGCTTCGGCAGCAACTTCCGCCCCTGCTGCATTTGCCGGTGTTAGCAATTGCTGTTGTAAGTCAGCCGCCTCGTCATCGGCTAATGGTTGCGGCCAACGTGCATCTTGCAATAATTGCGTTAAGGCAATAGCACCTTGTCGTGGTTCTGTTAAATATTGAGAAACTTGATCAGGCCATGCAGTGAAAACAGGTTGCGCTTGTTGGCGCATGTCTGCATCCAAAGCAGCAAACAACATCACGTTGTCATTGACGAAAGTGCAAACGGTTTGCAAACCGCTTAAGCCTGCCATCTCAGCCGCATCCCACAATGCTTGCACATGCTCGCTATAGTTGCTGGCTTCCATCAAAGCATCTTCACTGCCTTCTTCTGCGGCAACTAACAGGCTTAAACTTGTTTCCAGTGCCTCAGCGGTATCAACCACTTGCCCTGTTAACACCATCAAAATGTCTTCATCTGCTAACACTAAAGGTGTTGCTTCGACTTCTGTGGTGTCTGCTGTACTGGTGTTGATTTCGGTGCTTTCTTCAGGCAAAGCTTCTGCATAGAACTCGTCTTCGCTTAAATCAGCAACATCATCAAATTCAATTTGTGGTGGGCTAGCAGGGGTTAATAACTGCTGTTGCAAGCTAGCAGCCGCTTCCTCGTCTAACGGCATTGGCCATGTAACTTGCTGCAAGTAATCTGCTAAACTCAGCGCACCCGTTTCTGGCTGTTCTAAATAGCTCAGCACATGGCCGGGCCACTCTGAAAATGCTTCCTGTGCGGCTTGGCGTTCTTCCGGTTCTTGTGCCGCTAAACCCATGATGTTGTCATTGACAAACATGCACACCGTTTGCACACCTTGCAAACCGGCCATGTCAGCCGCTTCCCAAATTTCTTGCACATGCTCCGTGTAAGATTCTGCTTGGGTTAAAACATCCTCGCCATCCGCATGCACCAAGTCATTTAAAATATTTTCTAAACCTTCGGCACTGTCTGCGATTTGACCAGACAACACTAGCAACACATCAGGATCAGCGATTACTAATGGCTCTGCTTCTGGCAAACTGTCGAGGTCTCCTGCTAAATCGGTTAATTCAGCATCGTCTAACACTTCGCTGGCAAAATCGTCTAAGGCACTGTCATCCGTGACCACTTCCGCAAGTGTTGCATCTTGTTCTGACTCAGACAGTTCGCCTAATTGACCTTGTGTTAATACCGCTAATAAATGCTGCGCCCGTTCCTCATCCAAGGCAGAAGGCCAGCCAGTGCTGCTTAAATGCGACACTAACAGCGGCGCAGTGGCCAATGGCGCAGATAAATACTGCAAGACTAAATCAGGCCAAGCATCTAAATACGGCGCGGCAGCACGGCGAATCGCATGCCCGTGGCTGCTGAGTTCAAAAATATTTTCATTAATGAAACCGCACACATCAGGAATACCTGCCACACCTTCGCGTTCGCAGGCATCATAAATAGACTGCACATTGTCTGTACAACGCCCAACGGCTTCTAATAATTCTTCGCTGTCATCTGGCTCAGATAAAAAGCTCAATTTAGCATTGTTAAAATCACTAATCGCTTCCGCAATTTCTTGACGCAAAGTATCTAAGGTATCTGCATCAACTAATTGCAACTCGTCTTCTGCCACCGCCGGTTCAGGTGTGAAGTTAAGCCCCGTCGTCAACGCATCGTCCATTGAATCCGACAATGCCGCCAGCTCTTCTTCTGTTAATGCTTCATCTTCATCAGCTAAATCGGCTACTTCATCTAAGTCTGTTGCCAGTGTATCGTCTAAATCAGTTAGTTCTGTTGGCAACTCAGCATCATCAAAAGATTCGCTTACCTCAGGCAGATCATCTAACGCATCTAAATCGGATACTTCTGGCAATTCCAGTTCATCCAACTCGCTATTGTTGCTTAAGTCAGACTCTTCTAAATCAGATAATTCAGGCAAATCGCTAGCATCTAAGGCATCTAGTTCTGAGCTTAATTCAGCATCATCAACTTCACTGCTGTCTTCATCTTCTAAAGCTGGCAGCGCATCTAAGTCGTCCAATGCAGTCAATGACGCATCATCAGGTAATTCTGGCAAGTCAGTGCTGTCGTCTGCTGCATCAGTCTCTGCTAACAAATCATCATCAGCCTCAAAGTCCATTTCTGAAGCCAATAACACATCATCGTCGATAAAGGCACCGCCTAAATCAGAGCGTGTAAACTCATAGTCAGCTTGACCACTCGTTTCCTCTTGTTCGAGGTCTTCATCTTCTGTTAAGGCTGTTGCCTCTGCTGGGGTATCGTCAGTGTCTGTTGACTCTACATCCGTTGCTTCACTCGGCTCTGGAGTTGGCTCGACAGGGCTTGGCGTGATGGCGGTAGCTTCTAAATTTTCTAATTCATCAGCAGAAAAACGAGTACTGTGAGGTGGTTCAAGCGTTTGGCCTGTATGCAATACACTGCTGTTCGGGCTGTATTCAATTTTGGCAACAATGGTTTCTTGAATCAGTTGTTTCTTCAGATCGTCAGCAACTTTTTCAGTTAACGGCTGTGGCCATTGTTCATTTTGTAAATGTTGTACTAAATGCCCAGCACCTTCTTTAGGGGCTTGCAAATACTCCAACACTAAACGCGGCCATGCTGCAAATAATTCGTGTGCAGCAAAACGAACAGGTTGAGATTGCGTGCTTAATTCAAATAAGTTGTCATTAATAAACGTGCAAACATCTTGCACGCCTTTTAACTGCGAAACCTCGGCTAATTCCCATAAGCCTTGCACTTCATTGGTATATTCTTCAATTGCCAGTAAAAAGGTTTCACTTTCTTCATCTGTAGTGACAAATTGTTGCAAGGCGTTTGCAAGCGTGTCGCTGCTGCCAACGATTTGATTTGATAATTGCTCGAATTTATTGCCAATGCCGAAGCGCGTTAAGCTTTCTTCTGTTGTTGCAGCTTCAGCATCGTCATCAGATTCTGTTGATGTGAGTGCATTTTCATCTAGCACTTCTTGTTCATGACTAATATCAGCAAAAGATGCCTCATCAATCATGGTGTCTAATTCTTCATCTGGTAATAACACAGACAATTCGCCGTGTTCGTCTTCGTCTTCCATTTCATCAGAGAAGCTTTCAGCTTCATCTAATAATTCTTCTTCAGCCGTATCCGTTTCTTCTGGTAATGACCAATCATCATGATCTAATTCGCCAAAAGTTGCCTCGTCTAATAAACGATTAGATTCTGAGGTATTTAGGGAAACATTCGCATTAGAAAATTGTTCTTGTTCTTCTTCTGTATCAGCATCAGATGTGTCAAAGCCTTCAGAAATATTTAAGTCTGGTTGGTCTAATATTTCATCATCTAATAAGTGCTCATCTTCTAATGCAGGCAGTGTATCTTCTGCTGAAAAAGCATCGACTTCTTCTGGTAACGCAAATTCGTCTGTGCTGTCTTCTGTTGATAACATACTGTCATCAGTATCCAACAACGGCAAATCACCCTCTAACTCAGAAGATAATTCATCATCAAATTCTGCATCAACAGGTAAATCCAGTTCATCTAAACTATCAGATAATTCGTCATCAAACTCTGCACTCGCAGCTAATTCTGATTCATCTAAATCAGTAGGCAACTCGTCGTCAAAATCTGCGCTCGCAACCAATTCTGATTCGTCCAAATCAGCAGGCAATTCATCATCGAATTCTGCACTTGTGACTAACTCTGACTCGTCTAAATCAGTAGGCAATTCGTCATCAAATTCTGCGCTTGCGACTAATTCTGATTCGTCTAGATCAGTAGGCAACTCGTCGTCAAATTCTGCGCTTGCGGCTAATTCTGATTCATCTAAATCAGCAGGCAACTCGTCGTCAAAATCTGCGCTTTCGGCTAATTCTGACTCATCTAAATCAGTAGGCAATTCGTCGTCAAAATCTGCGCTCGCAACTAATTCTGATTCATCCAAATCAGCAGGCAACTCGTCGTCAAATTCTGCGCTC
>QKBZ01000366.1 GCA_003245895.1 Beggiatoa sp. | reverse complement strand
ACCTTCATAACTCTTGCTATTCCAGCAAGTGGTATTTTTTCTAGTAACAGTTTTTCAATGAGTTGTTTGCTGTGAACACTGATTATTTTATGTTTAGGTTTTTTGTGAATTGATATTTGCATGAATTGCATTGATATTTCTGTTGTTTTAGACGCTATGCAGTCCAAAGCGGATGGATTTTCGTAGGGCGGATAAGGCGTGAGCCGTCATCCGCCGTTAATGTCGTATGACGCTACGCTTATACGACCTACCACCATTTCCACCGTTAACCACATACCACTATGTTTAAGCAATTGATTTCATTTGCACAAAAGTATGTAACATGGTCAAATATGAATCAAACGATTGTTTTTCATATTAATAATGAATTTTTTTCATGATGATAGAGCATAGAGACTTACACATTCTGTTGTTACTCAACGAAACGCATAACATTACAGAAACCGCCAACCGTCTACATTTAACACAGTCGGCCTTGTCGCATCAGTTAAAAAAGCTAGAAAATCATTATGGTGTCAGCTTATTTCAACGCAAAACCCGCCCGTTACGCTTCACCCCTGCAGGGCAAATGCTGTTACAACTGGCACAAGAGATCATGCCCAAATTGCAACAAGCGGAGCAGCGCTTAAAAGAATATGCCGAAGGGAAAATTAAGCGGCTGTATTTAGCGGTGGAATGTCACAACTGTTTTGAATGGTTATTGCCCAGCTTGGATCGTTACCGCCAACAACATCCACAAGTCGATGTCGATTTGTCGCTAAGCGTGAGTTTTGATGCAATCTCTGCCTTGCAAAAAGGCGATGTCGATATGGTGATTACGCCAGACATTCATCAAACAACAGGCATTCAATATCAACCTTTATTTGAGTATCAGTTGAGTTTAGTGGTCGCCAATTCGCACCCATTGGCGCGAAAAGCATTTATTGAACCGGCTGATTTAGCACAAGAAACCTTGTTGCTCTACCCAGTTGCGCGGGCGCGTTTAGACATTTTTAATTACTTTTTGCAACCGGCACATATTGAACCGGCGCAAGTACGCACGGTGGAATTAACACAAATGATGTTGCATTTAGTTGCGGGTGGTAAGGGGGTGGCAGCATTGCCGGAGTGGATTGTGTCGGAAGCAGTGCAACGTGGTTATGTCAGCGTGCGTCCGTTGGGGGAAGACGGTTTGCATCGGACTTTATATGCAGCAGTGCCAGATAGTCTAGTGCCGTTGCCGTATGTGCAGGATTTTTTGCAGATTGCTAAACAAATGTAGGGTGGAATAGGCGTTAGACGTATTCCACCATGCAGCTTGGAATATTCCTCTACTCAACCACTTGCAGCGTTTCATGGTGGAATACGCTACGCTATTCCCCCCTACATTATTACCGCTGTCGATAAATCTTCGTCACCACTTCTAAACGTCTTAAATGACGAATCACGGAGGCTAAATGTTGTCGATTATGCACCGCGATGCTTAAGCATAAAGTGCTGGAGAAACCGTCGCGGTTTTCGTTGGTCACGTTATCAATGTTCACACCCATGCGGGTTAACGCAGTGGCGACGGTCGCCAATACGCCCACACGGTTAGTTACATCCACCCAAATATCGACTAAAAATTCACCTTCGACATGTTCTTCCCATGCCACGGCTAAATATTTAGTAGAAGGTTGGCGGAAGTCTTTAACATTTTTACACACGGTACGATGAATAGTGATACCACGTCCGGCACTGATAAAACCGACAATATCATCACCAGGGATAGGACGGCAGCAGCGGGCAAATTGCACCATCATGCCTTCCGTGCCTTTGATCATCAGCGGATGTGAGGCGTTATGGTTATCCGCTAAGGTGACGCTTGGAATATTCTCTAGTTCTTGTAAATTGGGTGGCAATAATTGCAATTCTTTCGCAATTTGATGCGCAACTAAAGACACAATACGATTGCCTAAACCCACCTCGACTAACAATTGCTCTAGGTTTTCCACTTCGCACGCTTCAGCAATTTTTATCTGGTCTTCGTCATTGAATTGATCTAATACCAAATGATAACGCGCTAATTCGGTATTTAATAAGCGTGTGCCCAAAGCGGTCGCATCTGCTCGTTCTTGATTGCGTAAAAACACGCGGATTTGGCTACGGGCGCGAGCAGTGATGACTTGATTTAAGCGACGAGGTGTTGGTTTTGTCTCTTGATCCATGATCACTTCTACCGTTTGCCCACTTTCTAAAATGGTATCTAGGGTTACATAATCATGATCAACTTTGACCGCCATGCAATGATTGCCGACATCAGTATGCACGGCATACGCAAAGTCTAAGGCCGTCGCGCCTTTCGGTAATTGTAAAATTTTCCCTTTAGGCGTAAACACATACACTTCATTCGGGAACAAGTCCATTTTGACGTGTTCTAAAAATTCTTGTGAGTTGCCAGCACTTTGCTGCATTTCTAACAGGCTTTGCAGCCAATCAATCGCACGTTGCTGCGTCACCTGCGTACAACTGTCAGCGGTAACATCATGCAGACGATATAAGCCCCGTGAGGCAATACCCATATCTGCAATTTCTTGCATGGCTTGACTGCGAATCTGGATTGCCACATGCAGACCTTGTGGGCCAAACAAGCCAGTATGCAAAGACTGATAACCATTAATGCGCGGAATAGCAATGTAGTCGCGGAATTGTTCGGTAATCGGTTTATATAAGTTATGCACCACGCCAAGGGCTTGATAACAGCCCGCGACATCTTTTACCACAATACGAAAACGGCAGGCTTTAATCACTTGGCTAAAACTGCCCACGCTATTGCCGTTGTGAGACTGGCGTTTTTTCTCGCGCATTTTGCGGTAAATGCCGTAACAATGGCGATCTGAACGTGCCACCTCTGCATCGGGCATGCCTTGTTGCATAAGGCGTTGGCTAATCGCGTCTTGAATGGTGGCTAAGGTGTCTTGGCGACGTTGGGTGTGGCGGTTGGCTTGATGGGCAATGATACGGTATCGCTTGGGATACAACACCGCAAAGCTTAAATCTTCTAATTCGCTGCGAATGGCATTCACGCCTAAGCGTCCGGCAATTAGCGCGTAAATATCCAGCGTTTCGCGGGCGATGCGCAATTGTGACGCGGGTTTCATATACGCAATGGTGCGCATATTGTGCAGTCGATCCGCCAGTTTAATGATGATCACGCGAATATCGCGGCTCATGGCTAAGATCATTTTGCGGAAATTGGCCGCTTGTGCTTCTTCGCGGGTTTCAAACGGCATGCGCGTTAATTTGCTCACCCCGTCAACTAAATGCGTGACTTCTTCGCCAAACAACTGGGTAATATCGTCTGGCGCATAGTCGGTATCTTCAATCACATCATGCAGAATCGCTGCGCACAATGTCGGTCCATCCATCCGCATTTGCGCCAAAATATAGGCGACCGCGACGGGATGGAAAATAAACGCTTCACCCGAGCGCCGTCTTTGATCTTGGTGCGCCTCTGCACCAAATAAATAGGCATCAAACAAGATTTTAACTTGTTGAGGCTCTAAATAGGTTTCAGCGAGAGCACATAAATCGCTGATTAATACACGGCAACTCGTATGGGGGATAAGCGGAACAGACATCGGTGCAGCATCTTCCTGCATGCGCATTACTCAGAGCGTGAAGAAGAAGTTGGGGAGGTTTCGCCTACATTGCTGGCGGTAATTTTGGATTCGGCAATTTCGCGTAAGGCAATCACCGTCGGTTTATCTTTTTCTGGGTTGACTAACGGGGTTGCGCCCATGGCTAACTGACGTGCGCGTTTGCTTGCGACTAATACTAATTCAAAACGGTTGCCAATGTGGTGTAAACAATCTTCTACGGTCAAACGTGCCATATTATTGAATTCTCACTTGTTATGGGTTGCAGTTATAGGTCGTACACACGCGCATAGCGTGACATGCGCTGTGTCTTAATAGCGACTATGATGCCGTCAAGCCATCTTAGCAGCAGGCGTGAAGGCGACGCGGCATAATTATTGGAATTAAAAAAGGTTTAACTTTTAAGTGTACTCAACATTTTAACGACTGCCAAGCAGGTTTTTGCACTGCACGATATTCGTTTCAATACGACCTGCGGTGTAAGTGCTTGCGCCCTTTTTTGCGTCTTTAAGCTTTAGCAGATGAATCGGGTTTTGACCAGTCCTTAGACTTAATAGGGTCATGCACTTTGTGACGATTTAAGTTATCTTTGCATCTTTTCATGAAAATTAGGTGCATGCACGCTTAAGGAGCAGCTTATGCAAGGGTTAACCGCTTTGGCCTGTTGGGCTGAGGTTCGCTTACAGCGGCAGCAAGGAGAACAATAAATGCGAAAACCAGCCACAGAACTGGTCGTTGTACGTCATGGTGAAACAGAATGGAATGTTCAGGGACGTATGCAAGGACATTTAGACAGTCCTTTAACTGCAACCGGTTTGGCACAAGCGCAAGCTTTAGCAAATCGCTTACAAACTGAGTCTTTTGACGCATTTTACAGTAGTGATTTACTGCGCGCTTATCGAACGGCACAAACCATTGCGGATAAACATAATGCCAGTGTTACGCAGGTTGAGGGCTTACGCGAACGCAATTTAGGCGTTTTTCAGGGTTTAACACGGCAAGAAATTCGGAGCCAGTTTTCTGAAGATATTGGCGGGTTCCGTATTGATAACCCTGATTATGTGGTGCCAGAAGGGGAAAGTTTGCTGCAATTTCGGCAACGCTGTATCGATAGTTTTGAGCAATTAGCACTGACACACCAAGGCCAGCGCATTTTAGTGGTGGTGCACGGAGGTGTATTGATCAGTTTGTTTAAACATACTTTAGGCTTAGCTCCTGACACTCCGCGCCGTTTTAAAATTCTCAACACCAGCTTAAATGTGTTTTCTTATGAGCATAATATTTGGATGCTGGAGTCATGGGGTAATGTTTACCATTT
>QKBZ01000123.1 GCA_003245895.1 Beggiatoa sp. | reverse complement strand
TGTTTTAGGCGTTTTTATCGCAGAAATTTTATTAAAACTATACGCATTTGGCTGGCGTTTCTTTACCAATGGCTGGAACGTATTTGACTTTATTATTGTCGGTATTGCCTTAATGCCATCTAGCGGTGCGTTATCAGTATTACGGGCATTACGAGTGTTGCGGATTTTGCGTTTAATTTCCGTGATCAGCCAATTACGTTTAATCGTTGAAGCCTTATTAAAATCCCTACCTGGCATTGCCTCAATTGCAGGTTTAGTTTTATTGCTATTTTATGTCTCTGCGGTCATCAGTACACGCTTATATGGCCATGATTTTCCAGAATGGTTTGGCAGCATTGGTTCATCCATGTACACCTTATTCCAAGTCATGACCTTAGAAAGCTGGTCTATGGGCATCGTGCGTCCGGTGATGGAATCACATCCTTACTCGTGGTTATTCTTTATTCCTTTTATCTTATTTACCACTTTCACCATGTTAAATTTATTTGTTGCCATCATTGTCGATACCATGCAACAAGTACATAAATTAGAGCGTGAAGCAACGCGCCAAATCATCGAAGAAGTGGCAGAAACAGAACAGAATGTTTTAAGTTCTGAGATACAAGATTTGCGTAATGAAATTGCAGAATTGCGGAAGTGTTTGCAAGCGCACAATACAAATTAATAGGCTTGTTATGCCATGCACATCAACTGTGCATGGCAACTAATCTTCTGTCACAGACTGTTTGCTGCGAAATAAACCATAATTAAATAAGGTGTAAATCAGCAGTATCGGAAAGCCAACTAATAAGCCAATCACAAACACTTTTAATGAATGGTTAGTGCCAATAGCATCCACAATGCGGACTTGTTCGGGCACGATGTAAGGGAAAAAGCTGTACGCTAAACCACAAAAGCAGAAGAAAAACACCAATAACACGAGGAAAAAAGGTTGTTTATCACTGTGATAATGATGGGTTTGCGTATGTGATAACTCATATAAACGCCACCACAACAAGCTGATCGCAGCCATCGTTAATAAAGGCAATGGCAATAAATACCACAGCATCGGCAAATCAAACCACTGTGCTAACAAGCGTTCACTGACTAATGGCGTACTGATGGACACCACCATAATGCAGACACTGGTAATGACTAAGCTACATTGCGCCCAATGAATAGCTTTTCGTTTTAATAAAAGATTAGTGGTGAAAATTAAACGACATGCGCCTTGCAAGCTATAAGAAACGATAAATGCAAGGCTGACTAAGCTGGCAAATAAAATACTGATCCAGTCGGTCGCAAAGCCTAGGCAATAAAAGCCCAGCATATACCCTTGTGCACCTGCGGCACTTAGTGAACCTAAGAAAAACACTCTATCCCACAGCAATTTACTGCCAAATAGTGCTTTGATGCGCATTTCAAAGGCAATCACGCGGGCAATTAAACTGAATAACATCACGCCCAGCGGAATAGATAAAGCACTGAAAATTAAGCCATAAGCTTTGGGAAATGCAATTAACAGTATGCCGACACTGAGCATCAACCATGTTTCGTTAGCATCCCAAAAGGGGCCGATGCCTTCTATCATCTGGTCGCGTTCTGTCGATGGTGCAACGCACGTTAAGATGCCGACACCTAAATCATGCCCATCTAACATGACATAGACCAGTGTCGCTAAGCTCATGATGAGCATACAGCTATAAGATACCCATGCACCACTTGCGATGATGTCTTGTAACATCTTGACCTCTCACATAAAGTTGATTCAGTTTAAGCATTACGTCTGCCGACTGACTAATAAACTTTATTGAAAATGTCGTGCCAAGATGAAACTTTAGATTACTGTAGGTCGCATAAGCGCAGCGTCATGCGACGTTAACGATTAAACCCTTCTCCACCCCTTCCGCAACTTGTTGCTGGCAATATTCCGCCAACGGCTTACGGTTCGCAAATGTCTCACCGCTAACGATAGGATGTAAAGTAACTAAAACAGATACTTGCTTCATGCCTGCCATTCTTGCCATATGCGACAACGCGGGCATGTCAGCATACCATGCGTAACAATCCCGAATGCTTTGTGGCATCTCCTGACCGCAATAGCTGTGATAGCTAAGGCTAACCGGTTGAATCCAGACCGACACAGGCGCACCTTTTTCTACGGATTTAAACAAGGCCGACTTAAATGGCAATACTTGTGTGCCGTCTGAGCTAGTGCCTTCAGGAAACAATATTAAGTTATCAGCGTGCTGCAAACGCTGTTGCATTTGATCCAACTGGCCTTTGACATGCCGACTGGCGCGTTCGATAAATAAGGTGTCTTGCAAGCGTGCTAAAAAGCCAAATACCGGCCAGCTTGCCACATCGGCTTTAGAAATAAAGGAACCGGCTAACACACCGCCTAAAACGACAATATCCAAATATGAGACGTGGTTGCTGACAAATAATACGGGACGTTCAGTGGTTGCAGTGCCTGATACTTGCACCACGATGCCAAAAATGCGGCAACAGCCACGATGCCAAATCATTGGCAACCAGAGTTTTAAGTCGGGGCGCACTGCTCGCACAATTAGATGCAAACTGGCTAGCACAAAACTCCAAATTAAAAACAACAATACACGCCACATCATGCGTAGCCGAGAATAGCTCGGTAAGGCAGTCTCGCGTTTTTCTGGTGATAATGATTGCGAACTCATATCGGGATACCGTGAAAAATATAAACCGCAGGCAGTGTACCCGAAAAACAGCGAGATGTTACGCGCTTGCCGTTAAAATCTCGCCAATTTAAGACGACGCCTGCGCCTTCAGCAATTCTGCATAGCGAAAACAATCCACCGTGTGATCATTCACCACTCCGACGGCTTGTAAAAAGGCATAACACGTTGTGGTGCCGAAAAATTTAAACCCACGTTTCTTCAAGTCTTTAGCAATCGCATCTGAAAGTGGTGTATTTGCCGGTACTTCACGCCAATGCTGCCAGTGATTAACCACTGGCTTCCCGTCTACCCACTGCCATAAATAGTCCGCAAAACGACCATATTCTGCTTGCAGTGCTAAAAACTGCTGTGCGTTATTGATGGTCGCCGCGATTTTGGCGCGATTGCGAATAATGGCCGGATTATCCAATAAGGCAGTTGTTTCTGTCTCACCAAATTGCGCTATCTGCTGATAATCAAAACCGGCAAACGCTTGACGATAACCCTCCCGCTTTTTTAACACTGTTAACCAACTTAATCCTGCTTGTGCACTTTCTAGCACCAACAGTTCAAACAGCAATTGATCGTCATATTGTGGAACTCCCCATTCAGCATCGTGATACGCCTGCTCTAATGGATGATGATTTGCCCAATGGCAACGTGTAATCGTTTGATTTGACATAATTTGTAATCTTTTGAACTGTCTAACAATTTAACCAAGATAAAGTTACCACAAGCTAAATGGAATACCAACAGCGTGTATAAAAACAACAAATTTTGACCAAATTTTTTTTATGGCTCAGCAACTAAAAATACTAGAAACACATGATTTTTATTAGCTTAAACTGCTTAAAACCATTTTTTTTTCCGGTCTTTCAGTAAAAGATAAAATATACTAATCATTGTTTATAAAGAAAATTCAGATAAAAAAGTGTGAAAATAGTGACAGATGTGATAAAGTTAAGTCATAAATAGCTTATTATTTTGTACTTTTGGGGGTATCGTTTATGAAAAATCAAGCTATATCAGTGCATTATATCGCCTGTATTTTTTTAGGCTCGTTGTTGTTTTTCAGTCATGCAGTTGTGGCAAAAGAAGAACTGAAACACCTTGCCGATGAAGCAGCCAAAGCACATGGCTTAGACCCATACTTATTTCGTGCATTGGTGTATCAAGAATCGAAGTGGAAACCACATGTTGTATCACCAGGTGGTGCAGTTGGTTTAACGCAGTTAAAACCAAATACTGCCAAGGCGATTTGCGGTTTAAGTTACGCAGAGTTGAAAAACCCTGAGAAAAACTTGCAGTGTGGTGCTAAATATTTAGCTGAACAGATGGTACGTTTTGATCAAGATGTAGAGCGGGCACTGTGTGCGTTTAATGCGGGTCCAACAATTACTGCTAAGTTAGGACGCTGTCCAAATTACCGCATTACCAAACGTTATGTGAAAAACATCTTAAGTCGCTGGGAAGCGAAACGCGTTGCATCAGCACGTTCATTTAATTAAGTAGATAAGTTTTAGACTTTTAGAGTCTATCCGAAAACTAACTACACACTGGCTCGAGCAAGGGTTCGCGCCAGTGCAGGCAGAGGATGGAGTTACAGATTTCGCATGGGCTTTAGCGTGGCTTTATGTAAGCAGCTTAAAACTATATGATCTATTGAATGAACTGTTCAGGGGTAGGAACAGGCTTACAAACAGGACAACCGACTTAACACCAAGATGTTTCGCGCATCTGGGTTTACATTGCCTAGAGGTGAACTTTCAACCTATAGGGTCAAGTCTTTCTGCAAAATAAACTATACAATGCTGCCATCTTGTAGTCAGCTATAGTACAAAAAAAAGAGAACGCCCGAATAGGATAAAGTGTCTGTTTATAACGGTTTCTGTTGATCGCACTAATATCTCTTGTAGGAAATTTTATAACTCATTGATTTTACATGGTCACTGACGTTAAATACTGTTGTTACAGTATAATCACAAACTATTGATTATAAAGAAATCAACAGAAAACGTTATAAACAGTAAAGTGTAATGGTCTAATAATCTTGTAGGAGTTACGCAGTTGCCTTCAGCAGATATAAAGGGCCCTGATAGCCTCGCGAATAATCTGCATTTTAGCTTCAAACCAACTATGCCCAGTTGCGTAGCTATAAGTTTCCAACCGTAGAAAAGCTCGCAAGGCCAAAGCAATATGGTTACGTTGTGCAGTTGCAGAACGCGCTTGGCATTTTTCAACACCACAAAACTGCTTGATACCTCGGTGATAGTTCTCAATCAC
>QKBZ01000336.1 GCA_003245895.1 Beggiatoa sp. | reverse complement strand
AAATCTGCTTGACCTTTTTTAAAAATATTATATGCTCTAACTGAAGCACGTAAAATTGTTCGACAGCATCAATTGCTACGTTGCTCTTTTTAGCGTTAGAGAACTAGACTCAACATTCTGCTTAATGAGTCTATAAAACAAACATAAAGCGAGGCTATCATGCAGATTCTCACAACAGAGGAACAAATGTTGTTAAGTAAAACAACATCTCACACTGTACCTGCTGACTTGGAGACTGACAACTATTCAGCTAACCCCCCTCAAACTTTTGAGTTCAAACCTGTTTTAACCGCAGAAGAAGAATTTTTATTGAGTCAAATAGCTAAAAATCATAACTAAGGTTTGATTCAAACAGTTATTAGCCTGAATAGCTAAAAAGCCATTACTTAATCGTGTTAAGTAATGGCTTTTTTAATGGGTGCAAGTAATAGTGATTAAACTTTGCTACTGACTTTTTCCTGATAACGTGTCACTAATGCACTTTGTAATGCTTGTAGTTTTTCAGCAAATGCTTCTGGTGTGTCTTTACCTTGCTTGTACATATCCACCATTTGCTGCACCATTTCCGCAAACTCGGCAGCATCTTCATTTTGCACAGCATCAGCATAATTGCTCAGTGCATACTCTAATAGTAAACGCACCACGTCACTGCGTTTCAGTTTAGAAGAAACGGTTAATTCATTAATTTGGGTCGCCAAACGTTCTGGCACACGCGCAGTGATCACCTGTTTTTTATCTGCGGTGCTGCGTCGAGCTGAACGATTAAAAATATTAAGTAACTGCTGTGTATTCATGTATGAAGTTAATCTGCTATTGTCGTTGTTTTATCCTTGCAAAGCTTAGCTTCTCAGCATGCTTTTCTACTTAACACACGCCTGTCAGTTGAACGGTCGTTTGTACGCATAACGACAGAAATAAATCACGTGCAACCTGTACCTATTCAACAAGTGTGCAAGAAAAATAGACACAGAGTATAAAAGCAAAGGAATTAAATCTAGCTAACTCTGTGTATAAGTAATGTTATTTTACTGGAAAAAAAACCGGATAACAGCTTAAAAAAGTTTATCTCTTAAGCTTGTAATGGCGGCTTAAGCTTGCTAAAAAAAGTACTATAGTGCTTATTTTTATCCATGGTCGCTTAAAACAGCATTAAAGTAAATATAAAACCACTGTAAGGTGTGCGAAACGCCGCCGAGAGGCTGGTTTTGTCTTCGACCTTAATCGGCGTTTTGCCCACCAGATGAGGTTTGGTGGGCAAAATCTCACTGCAACGACAAGTGATTATCAAGCTATGTACCGCGTCACTGCCATTAAGTTAAGGCTTTACATGGTCTTGTAGGGCGGATAAGGCGTTAGCCGTCATCCGCCGCAAGTGGCTTGGTTCAAGCTTCAACTGTGTTATGTCGGATGACGGCTGTCGCCTTATCCGACCTACAACATAGCTTAACTTAATGGCAGTGATGTACCGCGTGGGATTTTGCACAGCCTACAACTCGTGTGTAAGGTGAGTTATACAGCCTTAAATAAAAATACTACCGTTTAAACGGGATTTATAACCGTTTATCATAACAACCTGACCTTTAGTCAAAAAAAAACTATTCAGTTGTGCTTAAAATAGGTATAGTCGTATACAAATGTAGACGTAAAGCTAAAAAACATTTAACACATCTGTACTTTTAGTATGGGTGTATAAATGAGGGATGTGGCCCCTCAGATGGAAAACAGACGTGCCTTTAGGCACGGTCTGCATAATAACAAGGCGAGATGCTCGTCATTTTTTTGCTGTCTATGAAACTGGCTGTATTGAGCACGTGCGTTTTAACTTATCATTGTCTTTACGGAACTTACTGTTCCACCACATCGCGCTCTTCAGGTTAAAGCAATGACAAAGTGTGTTTCAATACGGTTGGCAAGGATGCCTCATAGATAGCTTTTAGTTTTTATTCTAAAAATATACATTCGTATACAGATTTTTCATTTGCATCAACTTATTTGGCTATTTAGCCTTTAAATCCCAATGATTGAGTGGTTTACATTGGGATTTATTTTTTTCCGTTCACGATTTACTCTTCATTCGCTGAATTATCATTCTCTTTATCAGCATCTTCCGGCATCTCAAAATGTCGCCGCTTTTTCAATTTAATCACAGGACGACGCGGAGCTGCTTTTAATTCATCCACCAGCAAAGGGGCTGTTGAATTAGGCGGTGGCGGTGGCACACGCGTAGTGCTAGTGGTACGCACTTTAACCGGTGCATTATTGTTGTTAGGCGTTTTAATCTTGCGTGAAGGACGTTGGGTAATGGTCGCGGTTTGCTCTTGCTGCTTGCGCGCACGTACACGACGTGCAGGATGTTGCACTGTACCGCGCCGTTTAGGGGCTTCACCGGTTTTAGCATCGCTGCGTGGACGTGGGTTAGTGCTGCGCCCTTTGCCCATTGGTTTTTTGCGGCGTTGGCTATTAGCAGGCGGATGCTCTTGATATTCTTCCTCAACAAGACCACATTCTTCGCCTTTTAAATCCACACGCGGCACACCGGGTTTAATCACAGGCTTATAACCAGGCGCACTGGTATATAACGCGAGTGCCCCACGTATTGACATACGTGTGACTTCGCCGCCTAAAGCATCAAATAAATCTTTATGAATGCCGATTTTTAAGGGGCGCATCTCCTCCTCATTATCGACAAAGATATCGGGAAAACGAGCTTTTAATAACTCGAGTGTTGGGGCAGCATTTTTGTTTATTTTGGTATTAATAGCCATTAGTGAGCAGTCTAAATCAACGCGAATACAATATCATCTTAAATCACTGAATATTCTAACAGTATTAAAGTTGATTGCAACGCTTCTTGAGTAAAAAGGAATCCATGAGTTTATGAACGGTACTTATGGTGTATTAGTCGGTGTTTAAACCGTGCTTTGTATCATTGTTTAGGCGCGAAATAGTGCGTTAAGTAGCTTTCAAAAGATTGATTATCACTGGCCTCTAATTGCGCTTGTTGCGCAAGCGATTCACTTGCCAATCGTTGAAACTCAGCTTCAAAATTGACATCAGCAGAACGATGTTTAAAACGCTCGGCATGTTGCGATGACATGCGTAAAGCAAATGCTAAGAAACCTTCTTGATGTTCGCGCATCGCGGCTAATACCTGTGCAGAAGGCGTTAGCTGAGGTTGGGTTAATTTCAATTGCTCAGTTTTTAATGCGTCTTGATACTGCTGTGATTCTGCCGTGTCTAGCAAACTGCAAATGCCTGCTAACTGCTCAAATAACGCCGCGCCCCAGTCTTGCAAGCGGTGTTTTTGACCTTGGTGTAACAAGGTTAAACCGGCTGAACGCCCGCGCAAGGCCACTGTGCTTTGATTATATTCAATTTCTTGGTGTTCTTGCTGGGTAATCGGTGGACTGTCTTGCAAGGCACAAAAAATTAAAAACACTTCTAAAAAGCGTAACTGCGTGGCAGTCATGCCTTCTGGCGCAAATGGATTGACATCTAAAGAACGTAATTCGACATATTGTACCCCGCGCTGAGTTAAGGCAAGGCACGGTGACTCATTTGCACGCATTACCTGTTTAGGGCGCATGGTGCTGTAATATTCGTTTTCAATTTGCAAGATATTGGTATTAAGCTGCCGATATTCGCCATTAACGCGCACACCAATCGCCTCATATTTCGGATGCGGGGTATTCATCGCACGTTTTAAGCTAGAGGTGTAACTGTGCAAATTGTTGTAACAAACATTTAATGTCGGTGTTTTATTATTATAGCCAATATCGCTCATGCGCAAGGATGTTCCGTAAGGTTCATAACTGGTATGCGCATCGAAAGATTCAAAATAATTATGTTGACCGCCTAAAAAGGATTTACATAAGGCAGGCGAAGCACCGAATAGATAAATCACTAACCAGCCAAAACGCTGTAAATTACGAATTAAACCAAAGTATTGATCATTAATAAATTCTTGTAAGGGTTGGCGATTCCCTTCCAATTCATGATACAGCGGCCAAAACGGCGTTGGTAATGAATAATTAAAATGCACACCGGCAATCACTTGCATGACCCGCCCATAGCGAAAACCTAAGCCACGTCGATAGACATGCTTCATAAAGCCTGCATTCGAGGTGCCATACCATGCAATTGGAATACTTTCATCACCTTGCACTACGCAAGGCATGCTGTTCGCCCAGAGCATTTCTTGTGCTAAGCGTTGATGTACAAATTGATGGATATTGCACATAAACCGCATTAATTCATCCGGCTCAGCCAGTGGTGGCGACACCATTTCTAATAAGGCTTCGGAATAATCAGTGGTTAAATGCGGATGGGTTAAGGCAGAACCTAAGGCTGGCGGGTGTGGCGTTTGTGCATAGTGACCATCACTGGTGACACGCAGGCTTTCTTTTTCTAGTCCTTTTAAGCCGCGCGCTAACAATGCAGGCTGTTGCGTTGACAACAAACGTTGTAAGCGTTGGTTAAAGCGTTGATACAAAGGTGTCATCCTATATAGGGCATGTAAAAGCCGTGACGAGACAATCAGCTATCGCACTATAGATTTGCAGTGCAGCATTTACTTAAAAAATAATAAGTTATTTTAATATGGTGATAAAGCACACCGTATAATAGCGTGTATGCCTTGTCAGTTGTCTCAACATTTAAAATTATAGCCTAACAGTATACTGTAATTTGGTAAAATATTTTACTTGATTTAACAAAGCGTTAGTTGGCTTAATCTAGCTTGGTTTTATTGTTAGACTGTAAAACACTGCATAATAAGCAAAAATCACATATACTTATTATTGTGCATACGCAACAACTTACGTGTTACGGTATTAGTAAACGATTGTATGCAGCATGCGCGAGGCATCGTAGCTAAATAGACCTTGAATCGTGCATTGTGACATCGCTGAGGGTCGTTTTTCATTCATTCTCATGTTATTGGACACAACAATGACAACTAAACAAGTGCTGGAAAATCAATACCAGATTTTACACTCCGTCAAACAAGCCTCTGAGCAGCCCACGGAGTCGCAAAAGTTCGATCCATCTTCGTTGTCAGTCATGCTAAAAAGTTTGAACTTAGCGGAATTTCTGACCAGCCATAATGTGCAATTAGGCCATAATGGACAAGGTGTCGAGCCAGCCAAAGCAAATGGGCGTTCATTGAGTGATCAAGAAGACGAAAAACAACGCACTATTCCTCGCACGCACTAAATATTAAATGGCGTAGCGCGGTTTAAGCCGCTAAAAGCTGTAGGGTAGACAGACGCTTCACAGCGATACCGCTCCGCCCTACAGAGTGCCTTAGCTTAAACCAAATTTCCGGCGTATCCAGCGTAACACCAGTGGTCTCAAGCCGTAATGTAGAATTAAGGCGACAATAGTGCCTACGCCGATCATGCTTAAAACCAGCAAGGCAACCAAGGCATAAGGCGGCAAAGCAAGCGTTTGCAAGGCTAATTGCCATTCCGTTAAATTGCCGCTGAGTGCGCTGCTTAACATCCCTGTAGCCAACGCTAAGCGTTTTCCCAGTATGGAAAATATATCCAAACTTTGCAAAAACTGCTGCAATTGCTGTTGGTGTTGTGCATAGGCTTGCTGATATAAGCTCAGCCACAGTGGATCGCTGGCAAACAGTCGCGGCGGTGGGATAAACATCATCAAATCACCGTCTAACTGCAATACCGTTTTGAACTCACCTTGATAAGCTACCGTGTTTGCTGCGCTGACATAATAGACAGGGGTGCAAATCTCAAAACCGCCATAATGGAATAGCTGATGTAAACAGCGTCGCAATAATTGCGGCAACTGTAGCCAAAATAGCAATGCCTGTTTAAAGGCAGCGATACGATGACCCCATTGGCTCATGAGCTTGAACGCTTAGTGCCTGTCAATAAGCCGGTGGCCATTTCCTTGATAGTTTTCACCAAGTTAGACCAAAAACGCACCGAAGTATTTACTGCTTCATTGTGGATTTGCAGCAGTTGCTGGTCGGGTTGAATAAAAAAGCGTTCTGCAATGCGGGTTGTTACATCACCGTCAGCATGGATAACACTTTGTAATAACACACGTTCAGTGCCAATTTCCCACGCTTTACGCAATAAGTTTAAGTGTATCGGGCTTAACTTTAAATCAACTTTGCTTTCTTGCATTTGTTGCCGATTTAAATCGTTATTCCATGCTATCGATTTGGGGTCCACTAAAAAAGGCTCTTTTAAACCTGCACTGGCTGCCCGTTCTTCAAGAATTGCCCGTTGTTTGCCCAGATCAAATTCAATACCTTCCGCGCGGGCTAATTCACCAAACATGGAAATCAATTGCTCAGACTGGGTTTTGATGCGGCTTAACATCATGATTTTTTCGCGTAAAGTCACACGGCTCGCGTCGGTGGTGCACGCTGTTAAATCATATTCCGCTTTTTTAATCCCATCATTGGCACGATCATAAAACTCTAAAAATGCCATAAACCCAGCACCTGCCCAGCAAATCGGTTCACGACATTGATATTCCACTAACTGCACATGGTAGTCACCCGCCAAGCCCCATAAGGCTTCACGGCGCGAACTGGGCATTTTACACCCCGACATATCCGCTTTAACAATCGTGTTCACTTCTAATGTTAAAACTTCTTCTGCCAGTTTCTGAAAGGAAAAATGCTCCATAGACTATTTAGCCTTGTGAGAAAGGTGTAGTTGTGTTGCTAGGAGGTGCTAGCTCTTGCAAGTTGTCTTGATCTTGTTGTTGTCGGCTTAATTGCAGCGCGAAAGTCGCTAATTCTTTTAAGGCTTGGATATTATTCTGGATCATTTGCTGGCTTTGTTGCTCACGCTCTGCATGGTATTGACGAATTTCTTCTAATGGTGAAGATAAAAAGTCTTCATGCATAGCTGTGCTAATATCGCCGTCTAATAAGTTGATATGGCTGACGATAGTGCGTGCGGTTTTATCAGGTATTAATTGGCCATTAACTTCAGTATAAGAGCCGACAATTGTTTTGACATCTAAACGCACTAAGTTTTCTAATGCATCGCTAATTTTTTTTAAGTCCATCTGAATTAACTCCTTTAAGGGGGGAGATAAGCATGATGCTTATCTAATGATAAAATGCTGTAGGTTAGACTTGATGTAAGCTGTCTTTTTCTGGCTCCCACGCGCTTTGCGTGGGAGCAAGTCCTGACGCGCCTGCGTCACGAATCCGTCTGCTTTCGTTTCCAACACTCGGCGTAGGTGTGCCGTGACGGGTCACTGCCATTAAGTTAAGCGATGCTAACGTGTAGGATGGGTAGAGCGAAGCGAAACCCATCATGTTACTTCTCCGCGTTCGCACCGCAAAAGGACGCGGCGCAAACCCTACAACGGCCTTAACTTAATGGCAGTGCGCCTTGCGTGGGAACGAGCAAAAAGCCATTAATTTGTATCCACAAAAAACATCCGCATTTGCCCTTTGCCTTTAACCTCAACCTGACCCCGATCTGTGATCGAGAACTTATCTTTAACCAATTGATACGTTATTTCAGACAGGTTAATGCGCATAGGTTCAGAATTAGATTCCATCCGTGAAGCAGTATTAATCGTATCACCAAATACATCGTAAATATATTTTTTTACCCCGACTACACCACCGACCACACGGCCGGTGTGAATGCCAATGCGAATTTGCCATTTAATGGGGTTATTTAAGTTACGAGACTGCATATAGTGCACAATTTCAATTGCTGAACGCACAATATTTTCTGCATGTTGCGGATTTTCTTCTGGCATGCCACACACGCATAAATAAGCATCACCAATGGTTTTAATCCGTTCACAATGGTTACGCTCAATAATATTATCAAACGCAGTAAACAGTTTGTTTAATTCTTCAATTAAAACTTTAGGGTCTAACAATGTAGAAGTCTTAGTAAAACCCACAATATCGGAAAAAAACACCGTGACATGCTCAAACGATTCCGGCTCCGTTTTGCCTGATTCCTTAAGATCATTTGCAACCCGAACGGGCAAGACGTTAAGCAACAATTGATCTGATTTCGCTTTTTCTTGTGAAATTAAGCTATAAAGCTCGGATAATTGCGTATGCGCTTTTTTCTTCACAATGTACAAATACAACATCACTATCGCCATCACAAAAACAAAGGTGAAGCCGATAAAGGAAGTATTGCGCAATAAGGTTTGGCGTTCTAATTCTAACTGCTTAATATTGTTTTCACGTTGTAATAAGGCGATTTCTTGTGCTTTTTGCTCTGTCTCATACTTGGTTTGCATGTCGGCAATGGCTTCGCCTTTTTCTTCATCTAGCAACTGACTTTTGACTTCAGCCGATAACTTAAAATATTCCAGTGCGGTTTTATAATCACCTTTTTCAGAATACAAATCGGCAAAAAAATCATAGTTTTCGCGTATTATATCTTTAGCGTCAATTTCTTTCGCTAAGCGCAAAGCACTCTGTAAAAATAGCTCCGCCTGTGGGTAATCCTTTTTAAGCTGATACACTTTACCCGCATTATTCGATACATTGGCAATTTCGTATTTATCACTCAGTTTAGTACTAATGCCTAAAGACCGGAAAAAATACTCAAGTGCGATGTCGTAATCGTCTTGCTCTTGATAAAGTAAACCCAAGTTATTTAAGGTCTTAGCAGCACCTTTATCATCACCTAAAGCCGTTTTAATATCTAAAGCTTGCCGATAATAATCCGCTGCTTTTTCATATTCTTGCTTAAAGTAATAAACAATACCAATGCTATTTAACGAAGTGCCAACTGCTTTGTCATCGCCTAACTTTTTACGCAAATCTAAGGCTTTTTGATGAAACTCCAAGGCTTTATCATAATTGCCTATTAAATCATTAATAGAACCTAAATCATGAAATGCAGTCGCAATGCCTTTTTTATCATCTGTTTTTTGATATAAACGTAAGCCTTCTAAGGCTTTTGCCAATGCTGGTTCATAATTGCCTTGCCGCCATAAGGTGCGTGACATACCTAATGCAACTGAGGCAGATAAGTGTTCATCTTGTAAGTTTTTAGCTAACTCATAGGCCCGTTCAAAATTACTTAAGGCTTGTATATAAGAGCCTAAACTATTATGAATGCGTCCTAATTGATATAAAGTATTGGCTAATTCTGGACTGTCTGGCAAATGTAATTGTTGTAATTCTAACGCCTGTTTATACGCCTCTAAAGCCTTTTCATTTTTCTCTAAGGCTTCATAAGCTTGGCCTTGATTATAAAATGCCTGTGCTAACTCAACAGGGCTGTCGGCTGCTTGCTTGGCTTCTGCCTGCGCTTGTTGCAGCGACAACTGTGCTTCTTCAGGTACAGTTGATTCACTGGCCTGAATGGTGGGCAAGGTGTAGAACAGCAAGCCACAATAACAGCAACAAATAGCAATAAATTGTAAGGCGGTCTTTAAAGGGTGCATTTTTAGATAGCGATATAAAATCAACATGTTATTTAGCCAAACGTGTTGGAAGCGCATGATATTGAATTATTCATGTTTAGGTGGTTGTTCCGGCGCATAGACTCAAGGCTACCTTAAGCAAAAGCTGTGTTTTTTTCAATTAGTAAGCTTACTTACTCGCGCCGGTTATTAAAAAAGCACTAATACGGTTTACAGGTGGCTTAATATTAAGCGGTCTTCGTTAGTTATTAAAGGCAAATCAATTCTAAACTAAAACCCTAATGTCGGATGACAGCTTGCGCCTTATCCGACCTATAACGCTGCTTCTAGGCATTGTATACATTTAAATCAAGCTTGTCAGCGTTCGTTTGGCTTTGTTATGCGCTGACATTGCGTCAATACATGATCAATATGACGCGCTAATTCGTATAAATAAGGCGGATCAAACAAGCTTAAATGAAAACCCGACACTGCATGGACGTGAGTGCCTTGCTGCGCCAGCGCATCAAAGGCATCCGTGTGTTCCGGCAACATTTCCTCTGATAAAAAGAAATGTATCTCTCCCGACCAAGCTTGCAATGGCCACGCATTGCGCATGTGTTCAAACTGATGAATAAAATCAAGCGTTTGATAGGTTTTCGGCAACTCGCGTTTGCGGAAATGCTGCAAGCGTTGATATACCGATAAAACACTTTGCCGGACTAAATATGGAAAATTAAAGCGGTTTAATAGCTTAAAACGTAAATAAGTTAACCAGCCAAAATATTGCGCATTTTGCCAATGCCGTTGCCAGCGAGAACGCCGCCATTGCCCAAAATCGATAAAGCCTAAAAAGGCCACCGACTCGCCCCGTTGCTGCAATTCGTGCGCAAGGGCTAACGCCACCCGTGCATCGGCACAATAGCCCAACAGATAATAAGCCCCATGCGGTTGAATACGCTGCATTTCATCGGCGTAGTGTTGCACAACTTTAAGTAAGTTAAGTTCATCAAGCTCTTGAAAAGCAAAGATATTAATGCCATAAACTGGCTGCTCATCAGGCAAAACAGCACTTAGTAATTGCCCTCGAAACACGGAGGCCATGAAAAATAATGGCGGGCGGTGTCCATTGGGTTGAATCATCTGCACTGGCTGCGCAGGCACAATACAGCCCTGTGCGCTGAGCAATTCGGCTAATTGCGCAATGCTAGGTGCTTGAAACAAGGTCATTAATGGCACTTGTTGCTGAAACTGGCGTTCAATCTGTGCTAATAACTTTAAAGCCAGCAGTGAATGACCGCCTAAGTCGAAGAAATTGTCATGTACGCCAATGGGCGCCCGTTGCAACACTTGCTCCCAAATATGCACCAGTTGCAATTCCACTTCGGTACGTGGCGCAACAAACTGCGCTTGCGCATAGGCTAAATCAGCGGCAGTCGGTGCAGGTAAAGCTTGTCGATCTGGCTTGCCGCTGCTGGTTAGCGGTAATTCTGTTAATAAAACAAAAGCAGTCGGAACCATGTGATCTGGCAATTCGCCGTGTAGCGCTTGGCGTAATTGTGTGGGCTGCCATGCTTCTTCGCGGGCAGTTGCTGTTAACAGCAAATAAGCCACTAAATGCTGTTCCACACTGTCAGGGGCTTGCCAAACATTGACCACTGCTGTTTCGATGGCTGAATGGGTTTGCAATACCGCCTCAATTTCTTCCGCTTCCACGCGATAGCCGTGGCGTTTTAACTGAAAATCTTGGCGGCCTAAATATTCAAACAAACCATCTGCTCGCAAGCGCACCATGTCTCCGGTACGATACCAACGCAGGCTTGTGTGTTCAGGATCAGTATGAAAGCGCTGTGTGGTGAGTGTTTCTTGTCGCCAATAGCCTAACGCTAAATGCTCACTGCCAATGAGCAATTCACCATATAACTGTGTCTCCTCGCCTTGACTATTCACCACTTTAACTTGCATGCCTGCTTGCACTTCGCCCATGGCAGCTAAGGGATGCGCGACTTCATCAGCAGATTGAATGCAGTGTAGTAACACGCTAGAAGCTTCTGTTAAACCATAACCATTAAACAAACGGCAGGTTTCAGGGGCATGTTGTTGATAAGCTTGCACTAAAGCACGACTGACTGCTTCACCACCTAACACGATAATGCGCAATGCGGCACTGAGCATTTGCGTTGTAGGTAAGTGTTCTAGCAACTGTTTAAACACTGTTGGTGTGTTATGGAACACTGTTACGTTTTGTTGCTGGATAAAGTCAGCTAATTGGGCTAAACCATGCTGGCGTAAATCGTAACGCACGAGGCAAGCACCGTTTAACAGTGCCCCTAACAGGTCTAACACCCAATTATCGACACTGTAACTGCTACTAAACAACCAGCGATCTTGCGCCGTAATGCCTAATTTAGTGCTATACACATGAGCAAAGTGCAGCGCGTTGCCATGTGTTTGCAACACGGCTTTAGGTTTACCAGTAGAGCCAGAGGTGTAAATTAAATAGGCTGGAATTTCAGCACGGGCTTGCATAGGTGGGCAGGTTAAGGCAGGTGCGTCAAACCAAGTCGCTAAATTTACACAGAAAATATCGCTATTTGTGGTTAATTCAGCCGCTAAGCTGTGTTGATCAGAGGGCGCGACTAATACGCTGACTTCAGCATTTTGCAAGCAATAGCGGTTGCGCGTGCTGGGCATTGAGGCTTCCAAAGGCACGACGATATAACCGACCCATAATGCACCTAATAAGGCTGCAATCACTTCCTCATCTTGCCCGCTCAGCACGGCAACTCGCGTACCTTGCGGCCATTGATAAGCCGCAAATTGTGCCGCACAGCGTTCAACCCGTTGCCACAGTTGTTGATAACTGTATTGCGCCTGCGCCGTTTGCAAGGCGATGTGTTGTGGTTGTGCGATGACTTGAGCCGCTAAGACAGCACAAATAGACTGTTGGCTAAAGCTTGGGTTAGCAACGGGTGATGCGCTAAAGGCATAGGGTTTAACCGCTACACTTAATAAGCTTAAGTGATCAATCGGCGTATCCGCTTGCTGGATCACACTGCTTAATAACTGCACATAATGGCTAGATAACCAGCGAATTGTATCTGCACTAAAAATATCGCTGTTGTAATAAAGTTTGCCACTAAGCTGCCCTGCTTTTTCTGTCAAATGTAGGTTTAAATCAAACTTAGTCGCCGTTTCTGTAATATCAAAGGCTTGAATGCGTAAATCCTGCGCCTGCAAGTTAGGCATAGGCATATTTTGCAGCACAAATAACACCTGAAAAATAGGCGCGTAATTTAACCCACGCGGTGGCTGCAACACTTCGACTAATTTTTCAAAAGGTACGTCTTGATGCGCATAGGCAGCTAAGGCGTTGGCTTTGACTTGAGACAGTAAATTTAAAAAACTGGGGTTGCCAGTTAAATCTGTACGCAACACCACCGTATTAACAAAAAAGCCAAGCAACGGCTCTAGCTCTATCCGGCTGCGATTGGCTACCGGTGTGCCAATTACACAATCCGTTTGCCCATGATGGCGATATAACAACACCTTAAACGCAGTCAACAACACCATAAATAAGGTTGCTTCGTGTTGTTGGCTAAATTGTTTTAAGGCGTGGCTTAAATCGTTAGGCAATTCAAATACATGAAAACTACCGCGATAACTTTGCACCGCAGGCCGTGGGCGATCTAGTGGTAAGGCCAGCAAGGGTGGCGCATTGGCTAAATACTGTTGCCAAAACTGTAATTGCTGCTGCAAGCGCGTTTCGTCTAGCCAGTCACGTTGCCATTGGGCAAAATCAGCATATTGCAGCGATAGCGGGGCTAAAGGCACTGCTTCGCCACTGACTAAGGCTTGATACACCGTCGATAATTCTTGTTGCAAGATACCAATTGACCAGCCATCGGTGATCAAATGGTGCATCACGATTAACAACACATGATGCTCTGGCGCAAGCCGACACAAGCTCACTCGCCACAAGGGGGCGCAGGTTAAATCAAAACTTTGTGCACATATTGCAGTTAAATGCTGTTGCAATAAGTCGGACTGCGCCTCACCTGTATCGCTGAGATCGTGTACCGGCAACGCAATATCCAATGTCGGATAAATCTGTTGTATCGGTTCGCTGCCTTGCTGCTGAAATGCAGTGCGTAGCGATTCATGGCGTTGTACCAAATAGGCAAAACTGGCTTGTAAGCAATCGAGGTCTAACTGGCCTTGCAAATCAAAGCTGATCGGTAAGTTATAAAACGGGTTATCAGGCTGTAATTGGCTTAATAGCCATAAACGCTGCTGCGCAAACGACATGGGACAGCTTAAAACGGTATTTTCAACCCGCTCTAGCAGGGGAATCGACGATAAGGGCGGCTGCTCTACACTGCGTTCACGACTCCAATTAGCAAGCGTATCAAGGTAGTGCTGCTGCAAATAAGTGACAAAACCGGCAATTGTCGGCTGTTGCAACACGGACGACACCGATAAATGAATGCCTAAACCGCTTTGCAATTGGTTAACTAATATGGTGGCTTTAATCGAGTCACCACCTAAAGCGAGAAAATGCGCTGATACATTCGGCACGGGCAGCCCTAACACATTTTCCCAGGCTTCTAATAAAAATTGCTCCAGTGGCGTGTGCTGTGCCATCGCCTCGTGTACATCCTCAGTCTGCAATGACGGCACAGGCAAGGCGCGATTGTCTAATTTGCCATTAGGCGTGAGCGGTAAACTGGGCAATGCGGTGAGTGTGGTGGGGAGAAGATGCGGCGGTAAGGCATTTGCTAAGCGGCTTAATAAATCGACGGACAGCGCGGCATTAAACTCGGTGCTCTCGCTGGGCACAATATAGGCAGCTAAATACGGTTCTCGCTGTTCATCGTTAGCACGCACAATCACGGCTGCCTCGCGCACTTCCGCTTGTTGCAACAATGCTTGCTCAATTTCGCCTAATTCGATGCGAAAACCACGCAATTTCACTTGCTGGTCAATGCGTCCGGCAAATACTAAACGCCCATCAGCTAAGTAATGAACTTGATCACCGGTTTTGTATAAATGTTCGCCTTCGACAAAAGGGCTGGCGACAAAGCGTTCACCATTCAGATCAGGCCGGTTTAAATAACCGCGTGCAACACCGATACCGCCGATGTATAACTCGCCTAACACGCCAATTGGCACGGGGTGCAAGTGCGGGTCTAACACGTATAAATGCACATTGGCGATTGGACGACCTAAAGTGGGCACTTGATCCGGCTGGCACTGCTCATAACTGGCGTAAATCGTCGCCTCAGTTGGGCCGTATAAATTAAAAAAGCGGCGTGTTTTACCCCAACGCTGTACCAAACTTTGCGGGCAAGGTTCTGCACCGACGGTTACTGTGTCTAAATCGGGCAATTCTGCTTCGGGCAAAGCCGCTAACATAGAGGGGGTAAAACCCGCTTGTGTCACTCGCCACTGCTGCAAGGTTTGCAACAAATTTTCAGGTGTGGCAATGCACAAGGCGGCACCGCTACATAAAGCCATCCAAATTTGTGAACTCGCTGCATCGAAGCTTAAGGAAAAAAACTGCAAGACCCGCTTACCAACTGCTAACTCAAAAATGCGAATGTCTGATTCAATGGCATTGCATAAGCTGCGGTGCTCGACTAACACGCCTTTAGGCTGTCCTGTCGAACCTGAAGTGTAAATGACATAGGCTAAATGTTGTGATAATGCCTGCGATGTGGGGTTTTCACTGGGGAAACTTTGCCAGTCTATTTGATCCAGACACACGATGTGCGCCGTACTGGGTGGCAAATGTTCGCATTGCTGATGGTAGGTTAAAACCACATCAGCCTTGCAATCGGTAAGCATAAAAGCAAGGCGAGCTTTAGGGTAATTGGGGTCTAAAGGCACATAGGCCGCGCCTGCTTTCGCCACCGCAATAATTGCCACTACCATGTCTAAGGAACGCGGCAGACAAATCGCGATGCGCCGTTCAGCTTGAGTGCCAAACTGTTGTAAATAATGCGCTAATTGGTTGGCTTGCTCGTTTAATTCTCGGTAGCTCAACTGTTGCTGCTCAAAGGTCAACGCTAAGGCATCGGGATGTCGTTGTGCTTGTTGTTCAAATAACTGATGGATACAGCGTTGATCAGAAAAAGCTTGCTCGGTTTTATTCCATGTGTAGGCAAGCTGTTGATATTCTTCAATCGCTAAAAACGAAATATGCTGCACCGCCTGATTTACATGTGTTGCTGCATGTTGCAACCACTGTTGCCAGTGCTGAGCAAAAGCACGTATCGCAGCCGCACTAAACTGATCACAACGATAGCTCAAATACAATTGCCACTCTGTTGCCGTTGTGTCAAAGCTAAATAACAGTTGTAATGGGGGTGCATCAGGATACGATAATGCCGTTAAGCGGTTAGCTTGCTCCGGTTGTGCGTGTAGCCATTCAAAGCCAACTTGAAATAAGGGATGCTGATTGCTATCGGCTGTAGTATGTGGCACTAAGTTTAATAATTGTGCTGCGGTGATTGTGCGATGCTGTGTGGCTGCCTCTAACAAACATTGACTGTTAGCAAAGGCTTGATGAACATTTGTGCTAGGCGCAGATGACCACGGTAAGGGTAATAAGGTATTTGTCTGTTCTGGGTTTTGCGTATCGCTATAGCCAATATATAAATGTGTTTCTTGGCTATAACGCTGCAATAATGAAGCAAAACCAGCAAAAACAATGGCAACCAAAGCGCAATTTTCTGTTCGACTCAGTGTTTGCAAGGTTTCACAAAAGTCAGGTTCTAACATCAGATGATGACAAGCCGTTGTGGCTTCAGTGTTTGCCGTTTCGCCATGAAACAGTTTCAGTGGGGCAGAAGGGGCGCTCAGTTGGCTGCTCCAATAAGACAAAATCGACGTTGTACTCATATGGTCAGAAGGCTGCACAGACATGGGGGGCATTCACAATTGGCGGCGTTATAGTAGAAACAGAGGGCTAAGTGTACCTAAATTCAGCAGCACTGTGCCGGAATCTCGCCGTATTTCCACATAAAATGTATGACAGTTAGATATTTTAACAAATGAATAAGTGCATAATTCATTGTATTTCTAGTGTGAAAAAAGGATGCAAAAATATCACCAGACTGCGTTAAACGTGTCTTAATTGCCTGCATAACACAAACTGCACAACAGTTAATGACAACGCAGGTGAGATGTTTAATAATTAACAATAAATAAACGCGACTCAAATTAAGCAACACACGCCAAATTTTGGTAATGCCAGTCGTTCAACGCTGAATTTTGGGCTGAAGAACTACAATTCCACTAATCCCCCATCGTTCAATGACATCACCTGATAATTTAAATTCTTGGTCTAGCATCTTCAAAAGTTTCAATTTAATTGACTTATGGAGTGTGCATTCACATTCCCCTGATTTTCGCTCCTCGCGTACAGGTTATATTTTTCTACGCATTCGCATTTTGGCCTTAATGGGTGCGATATTAAGCCTGTTATGGATTCCCGCCGATTACATCTTGTTACCCAATGGCTTTTTTATTTGGTTTGTCTTGATGCGTTTTATGGTTGCGGGGGCATTATTTGCGCTCAGTGCATGGACAAGCCAGCCTTTTCAGCTTAAGTGGGTGTATGTCCGTTTTATCATTTTACTGTTGATTCCCAGTCTGTTTTATCTAATCGCTAGTTTGATTTTGTCAAACCATGATGATTCGGGATTGATCAGCGGTTATGAATATTTCCCACTGTTGTTAGTGACCTTAGGGGCTATTTTTCCGTTAACCATTAGCGAAGGGGTGGCCGCTGTCACGGCTGTTTTTTGCTTATATTTAAGTGTCTTTTTTCTACATCACGATACATTTACCGCTGAATTGTTTAATAACTTATGGTTAATGATGTTATTAGGCAGTATTGCCGTCTGGACAGAATTATCGCAATTACATATTTTGTTGCGCTTATACCGCCAAGCGACGCGCGATCCGCTCACAGGTTTATTTAACCGAAGGGTGTTAATTGAACAATTACAAAACTGCATGCAAGAAAACAAAAAATTGTCGGTTTTGCTCTTTGATTTAGATCGCTTTAAACGCATTAATGACAGCCACGGGCATTTAGCGGGTGATGAGGTGTTGCGTGCTTTCACGAAAATTTTAGAACAAAACTTGCGCCCACAGGATTGCGTGGGGCGCTATGGTGGTGAAGAGTTTTTAGCCATTTTGCCCAATACCAATGAAGCACAAGCCATTGTTTTGGCAGAAGCTATCCGTTTAGGGTGTCATCAGGTCACGGTAGAAACTTTCTTGCACAATCAATTGGTTTTTACCGTCAGTATTGGGGTCACGGAGTGGCAAGCTCCTGAAACTTTAGAATCGCTGCTCAACCGCGTGGACGACTTTTTATATGTGGCAAAAGAAAAAGGCCGTGATTGTATTGTGGCGAAAAGTTTGTTGGAACATGAACCGCATTTTAGTTGAGAGTAGTGCGAATTGTAGGGTGGAATAGGCGCAAGCCGTATTCCACCATGCGGCTGATAATCTGTTTTTGCTCGGCTTTGTACAGAAATTTATGGTGGAATACGCTGCGCTATTCCACCCTACATACCCCAGTGTGTCCTGAAGGAAAGCAATGGCTTTCCCCGCTGTATTAAAGATGAGAGAAGGTCTCTCGGTTTCGGCAACCCGATGCTGGAATCAAACCGCCCCGTGCGGCTATCGTTAAAAGCGAGTGTCGTGAGCGACGTGGGAAAAG
>QKBZ01000323.1 GCA_003245895.1 Beggiatoa sp. | reverse complement strand
CCATGATTGTGTTCAACGCTATATCTGGTTTTACAACTACCGCAGATTACACTCTGCTATTGACTACATGACTCCACATCAGAAAAACTTATCTTTTCTAAATGTGGCTTAGATTTTCTACAAAAAAACTTGACCATTACAATTTGTTATGACTGTATCTTACAAGAGGCTCTTGAGGAGATTGCCTTACTTCCCACACCACCCCCTCAAAAACGACGTGGCAAAGCTAAGCAGCATCCAGCAAAAAATCTTTATGACCGTTTGTGCAAATATAAAACGGAAGTATTGCGTTTTGCGCATGATTTTCGTGTGCCATTTGACAATAATCTCGCTGAACGAGATATTCGCATGATTAAAACTCAGCAGAAGGTTTCGGGAACTTTCCGTACTTTACTGGGAGCAAGAGTTTTTTGTCGAATTCGTGCTTATGTCTCTATGCTCAAAAAGCAGGCTTTAAATGTTGTGCGGAGCATTCATGCCTCTATTGCGGAGAATTCTGCTTGTACCAACTACTTTTGCTTGGATTTATGTCTATTTACTGTGAATGCTGAATAGTTACGATTTTTTAAAACAAATTACACAAATAAAAAAAGCGTACATTGTAAGGTACGCTTTTTTAATCAGATTTGGTGTTGGCGATGAGAATCTTTGTAGGTCGTATAAGCGCAGCGTCATACGACATATCGGCGGATGACGGCTAACGCCTTATCCGCCCTACAAAAAATCAATTCATGTTGAACTGCATACTCATTCCCCTACCAAAACGCATGAAAATGATGCACTGGTCCATGTCCTGAACCTACATGCAATAAATCACTGTTTTGAATGGCGCGAGTAATGTAATGTTTTGCGTCTTCAATTGCGTTTACGATAGAGGGTCGTTGTGGGATTAACGCGGCAATGGCTGATGATAAGGTACAGCCAGTGCCGTGGGTATTTTGGGTATTAAAACGCGGTTCTGAGAGTTTTAGGAAAAAACCGTGGCTGTCATATAACATATCAACGCAATCGCCACCGTTCATCAAATGCCCGCCTTTTAATAACACATATTCCGGCCCTAATTTCTGCAATTCTTCCGCCATCACTTGCATGGCTTCCAATGTGGTGGGCGGCGCTTGGTCGAGTAAGGCGGCTGCTTCAGGTAGGTTTGGTGTTAACACAGTGGCAAGCGCACATAATTTGCGCATTTGTTCGATGGCTTCAGGGTTTAATAAAGGCGCACCACTTTTTGACACCATCACAGGGTCTAACACAATGTTTTGTGCTTCGTGATAACGCAAGCGTTCACCCACTATCGACACCGTTTCGGCATCGCCTAACATACCAATTTTAACTGCTGACAGTTCAACATCGGCGTATAAAGTATCAATTTGCGCGGCGATAAAATCGGCGGGGACGTGGTGAATGGCGGTGACTTCTCGGGTGTTTTGCGCTGTTAAGGCAGTGATGACACTGGTGCCAAACACGCCTAAGGCTGAAAAGGTTTTTAAATCGGCTTGAATACCGGCTCCACCGCTGGGATCAGAACCCGCAATGGTTAATACATTGGCAACCATAAGGCACCTCCTCCAAATGATGCTGGCGGCGATGTGTGCCGCCAGTGGATACCGCTGCTATCGGCGGTTTATATGTCTTGTAATGGGGAATTTGCAGCAATTATGCAACGGCAAGCCAACGGCAAGCCGTTATCGGGCATTATTCCTCTTCTTCGTCGTAGAAATAAAACCAGCCACGATTACACCAGTCGCATAATAATTCCGCTAATGCAGGCGGAATTTGCTTGCCAAATTCCTCATAACTGAAGTCACGCTGACCGCTCAGCAAAGGCGCGGCAAACGCAAGTTCAGCCGACAATTCAAATAATTGTCCTTCAATAAATAATAGTGCACCTTGCGCTTGTGTGATAAACGCTGTACGTGCCGCCCGTCGCAAAAAGCCATAATCAGCAAAGTCTTGCCACCATGTGTCGAGGTCATAAGCTTCTTCGGGCAATTCGTAGCTATTACCCGCACGGCTTTCGGTAATAAAGCGACCAAACCATTGATCAATCGCAGCGTCAGTGAGCGGTAATTGTCGAATCACCTCGCGGATTTTTGCCAACGCATCCGGCGCGATTTCGCCCACTTGTTCAGGCAAGGTTAAATCAGGGTCAGCATAACGCGCTTGCTCGTCATATTGCTGATCCGTCATCATTTGCACGTAATCTGCCACCATTTCGCGGTGACTTGGGGCTAAAAAGCCGATAGAAAAAGTCATGCACTCGCCGACCGCAACGCCGTGATGTGCAATATTAGGCGGCAAATACAGCATGTCACCGGCTTCTAATACCCATTCTTGCTCCGGCGAAAATTGCTGCAAAATGCGCAAGGCCAAATCAGGGATAAATTCGCCACAGTCATGGCTAATCTGCCAGCGACGTTGCCCATACGCTTGCAACAAAAACACATCGTAACTGTCTAAATGTGCGCCAACAGAGCCTTCTGGCGCGGCATAGCTGATCATTAAATCGTCTACCCGCCATGCTGGCACAAAGTTAAAGCGATCCATTAAATCGGCAATTTCTGGCACATGCCGGTTCACTTCCTGCACTAACAGCGTCCAATGCGTTTCTGGCAAATCGGCAAATGTGGTTTCAGAAAATGGCCCATGCCGCACTTCCCAAGGTGTTTTACCATCACGCTCTAAAATCAAGCGCGACTCCACGCCTTCCTCGCAGGCTAAACCTGCCAACTCGTCAGGCGTAATCGGTGATTCAAAATCAGGGATGGCTTGGCGAATTAACAGCGGGCGTTTTTGCCAGTAATCGCGTAAAAACTGCTCGGGCGTTAAATCCCCTAACTGGATTTGGTCAATTTGCATGGTTTATACCGTCGTTTTTAACAACTCAGGTAAAGCTTTGGTTTGTTCCACTGCATTACCGATATACGTCGCTGGTAATAAGGCTAATAAGCGGTTTTTCTCTGGTTCAGACAGCGGTAATTCTAAAATAAAGGCTTGTAAACGCGCTTGGTCAATACCGCGACCACGGGTTAATTCTTTTAATTTTTCGTAAGCATTAGGCACACCGTAACGGCGCATTACCGTTTGAATCGGTTCTGCTAATACTTCCCATGCCGCGTTAATATCCGCTTCAATTTCTGCCAAATTGACTTCTAATTTGCTAATGCCTTTTAAACATGATTCATAAGCAATTAAGGTATGTGCTAAACCGACACCTAAGTTTCGTAATACTGTGGAATCGGTTAAATCACGTTGCCAACGAGACACGGGCAATTTAGCCGCTAAATGGTCAAATAAGGCGTTAGCAATGCCTAAATTACCTTCTGCATTTTCAAAGTCAATTGGATTGACTTTATGTGGCATGGTAGAAGAGCCAATTTCACCAGCGACTACTTTTTGTTTGAAATAGCCTAAGGAAATATAACTCCAAATGTCACGGCAGAAATCGACTAAAATAGTATTAAAGCGTGCTACTGCATCAAAGATTTCTGCGATGTAATCATGCGGCTCAATTTGTGTGGTGTAAGGGTTCCACTGCAAGCCTAATTGTGTAACAAATTCTTGACTCAGAGCAGCCCAATCCAGTTCAGGATAAGCAGATAAATGTGCATTGTAGTTACCCACTGCCCCATTAAACTTGCCTAAAATCGGTACATTAGCAACTTGCTGGTATTGACGTTGCAGGCGATAGGCCACGTTAGCCATTTCCTTGCCTAAAGTCGTCGGTGAAGCAGGCTGACCGTGGGTGCGTGATAACATCGGCACTTCTGCATATTGTGCAGCTAAGTTAGCGACGGCGTTAATCATGGTTTGCATTTGCGGCAAAATCACTTGATTACGCGCTTCTGTTAACATCAAGGCGTGGGACGTATTGTTAATATCTTCTGAAGTACAGGCAAAGTGGAGAAACTCGCTGACTTTAGCCAGTTCTGCATCGTCGGACACTTGCTCACGTAAGAAGTATTCCACCGCTTTCACATCGTGATTGGTGGTGCGTTCAATGGTTTTTACCCGTTGCGCGTGTTCTAAGGAGACGTTATCCGCTAACTGGTTTAACCGCTGTTGCGCGTGGTCAGATAAGCTGGCAACTTCACTGATTTCTGCTTGGTTGGCTAAAAACTGCAACCAACGTACTTCGACTAAAATACGGTAGCGAATCAAGCCGTATTCACTAAAAATAGCGCGTAACGGCTCTGTTTTGCTGGCATAACGACCATCAACAGGGGAAATAGCAGTCAGAGAGGATAATTCCATAGTGTCCGTCCTGAATTTAGAGAAAAACAATGCACAATTGAAAACACAAGGGGCTGTATTGTACAGCACTTACCCGCCAGTGCCAGCTTAAAAAGCAGTCACTTAATACTGCATGGAGGAGAGGGGCTGCAACTGCATTTTTCTCGCTCCCATACAGCGTGTCACTGCCATTAAGTTAAGGACATGCACGCTTGTAGGGTGTGCATAATGCCGCCACTGAGTTTGCGTGTCGTAATGCACTTTCTCGGCATTTTGCGCACGCGGAGAAGTTCTAACATCATGCAGACTTCTCCGCGTTCGCACCGCAAAAGGCACTGCCATTAAGTTAAGAGCTGTCACGGTCTTGTAGGGCGGATAAGGCGTAAGCCGTCATCCGCCGCAAGGAGCTTGGTTCAGCTTCAACTGTGTTATGTCGGATGACGGCTGTCGCCTTATCCGACCTACAACATCGCTTAACTTAATGGCAGTGACCGCAAAAGGACGCGGCGCAAACCCTTGTATCTTATAAGCATTCATGATTAGCTACCATGAATAGGAAATCAGAGAGGCTGAGCAAACCCTGAGACCATTGAGTCTGTGACGTAGATAAGCCACTGAGTTTCCATCAGTTTAGCAAATCAATCAAGGCTGTACGGTATCCAAGAGCTAGACTCTGCATGTACAAGGAAAGTCTGCAAACTGATAAAACGGTTGTTTTGAGGTATTTATCATGAATGTAGTCGGAATTGATGTT
>QKBZ01000385.1 GCA_003245895.1 Beggiatoa sp. | reverse complement strand
TTCAGTTTTATCACTCAATCACAGGCTAAACCAGCAGACTTGCTATCAATCAACCTCAGAATAATTAGGGGTATGTGCAACTGTCTACCTGTCGTAGATGGCTGAAACTGTGGCTACACAACCTCTCTGGTGATATGCAATTTATGGATACTATCGAGCTAGCATTTTTAGATGATGGCACACGGGCGATATTAAATCAGCTACAAGCACCGCTGTGTTTATTTGCGTTGACGCAACAACGTGTCTACTGGGCCAATGCTGCCATGTTACAGTTTTGGCATGTTGAGCAACTTCAGGCATTACAAACACAACGTATTTTAAAAACCTTGGGGCTTAGTCAACTCACACCAGAGGATTTTAAACTTGCGGCGAGTCATCGCATCATCCTGACCACAGATGCCCATCCATATCCTATTCAATGTACTTGTAGTTTGCTCGACAAAAACAAGGTGCTTAACCAACCCTTAGTTTTAGTCGAACTGAGTTCCCTACCATTGATTCCACCGTGTCCTGATGCCCGCCCTAGCGACCATCAGGCAGTACAACGACGTTTAGCCTTAACTGAATTTTTAAATGAAGTTTCACTCAGTTTAATCGTTCAGCAATCTGATATTGCTACCATTATTCAGCGAACCTTAGCGTATTTAGGTCATTATGCCGCAGCAGATCGCGGTTGTGTATTCCTTGCAGCACCTGAAGGTTGGTTTGAGTTGCATTGTGAGTGGTCGCGTGGCTCATATCATGACACCACGGCAATTAAAGCATCACTTCGTGAACCGTGTCGTGCTTTTTTCCATACCTTGCAACAAGGCGAGGTGTTAGATCAGCAACATCCACAGTTATCAGAATTATTGCCCCGTCACCTACATAAATACCTACTAGAAACGGGAAATGCCTTTATCATTTTGCCTATGTTGGCTGGAGGTCAATTATTTGGCTTTCTCAGTTTAAGCACTGCGCATCGTGCCCCTCCGTGGTCTTTGGATGCTATCAACAGTTTTCAACTGGCAGGGCGTTTAATTGCTAATGCCTTATTGCAACAGCAAATGGAACAGCAACTACGTTGCCGTAAAGCGCGACTACGGGCAATTTTCGACAATGCTTCGGTAGGAATTAGTTTAAGCAATGTTGAAGGACGGTTTATTGATTTTAATGAGCACTGGCGCAGATTATTAGGCTATCAAAGCATGGAGCTAGGCCAGTTGTCCGTGATAGACATCACCCATCCTGATGATGTGGTGATGACACAGCGTTATCACGAACGCTTATTAAACGGCAAATTGCCGAATTTAAAAGTCGAAAAGCGTTTTATCCGCAAGGATCATTCTCATTTCTGGGCAGAAATTTGGGTTGCCCCCTTGTCCGATGAGAACAGTCGTATTGTGGGTTTAATCAATATTATTATCGACATTACTGAACGCCGACAAATCGAGCTGCAATTAAAAAGTGCAATGCAACAGGCTGAAAAAGCACAGCAAATTGCACAGCATGCAAATCAGGCCAAGAGCGAGTTTCTCGCTAATATGAGCCATGAAATTCGCACACCGATGAATGGGATTTTAGGCATGACTGAATTATTACTGTCCACACCGTTAACGCGACAACAACATCGCTATGCAGAAAAAATACATCATGGTGGGCAAACCTTATTAATGCTCATCAATGATGTATTAGATTTTTCACGCATAGAAGCGGGTCAATTAAAATTAGAACGCACCGATTTTCATTTGCCGAGTTTAATCAATGAGGTTTGCGCACTCTTCGATGCCGTCATGAGTAGCAAGCAGTTACAACTTAAATTAGAGTTGGATGCGTGTTTGCCTGAATGGGTGTCGGGTGATCCATTACGCATTCAACAGATTTTCACCAACTTGCTTGGCAATGCAGTGAAATTCACGGAACAAGGTGAAATTTGCTTCCAGTTAGTCTTAAGTGCGCAATATGAAGATACCTTATATTTAGTGGGTAAAGTGCAAGATACTGGCATTGGTATTTCGCCCAGCACGCAAGCGCAATTATTCCAACCCTTTTTCCAAGCAGATTCTTCTAGCACTCGCGCCTATGGTGGTACTGGCTTAGGTTTGGTGATCACACATCGCTTATTAAGTTTAATGGGTGGCGATATTGGCGTGTCCAGCCATGTTGAAAGCGGTAGCACTTTTTGGTTTAAATTGCCGGTACACACGGCTAAAACCACGCATTACAACCCAGATAAAGGCTTAAAAGCGTTTAAATCGACGCGCTTACCACCGCCATTGCTGAAAAAAGTCAATCATGCCGAGATATTATTGGTTGAAGATAATCCGGTTAATCAAGAAGTGGCTTGTAAACAATTGCAGCAAATGGGCTGTCAAGTCATGGTGGCCGAGAATGGCGAAGAAGCCGTTGAAGCTGTGCAAGCGCATGAGTTCGACTTGGTATTCATGGATTGCCAAATGCCGTGTATGGATGGTTACACTGCAACCCGTTTAATTCGACAACGGGAACAACATGATGATCAAGCGCATACCATCATTGTGGCCTTAACTGCCAATGCTTTAAGTGGTGATAGAGAAGAATGTTTAGCGGCGGGCATGGATGATTATTTAAGTAAACCTGTCACCACTAAACAGTTACAACACATGCTGGAAAAATGGCTTAACAATACTTTTACGCCTAAAGCAGCAGATACGCACACTTCAAACCATAACCATAATAGCGCGACAACAAAACGTGATCATAAAAAAATTGAAGCCGAGTTATTGGATCAGCAATTAATCACTAATTTACAAGAGGATATGGGCGACTCTGCGATTAATCGCTTGGTTGATTTATATGTGAAAACTTTGCCCAATTATTTGGCAGAGATTGAAGTGGCCTTGAATAATGCCGATAGCAAACAATTGTCGTTTGCTGTGCATCGCTTGAAAGGTGCCAGTAAATCGCTAGGAGTCAAACAAGTTATTGCAACGTGTCAAACTCTTGAGGCCGCTGCACACGAGGCGAATTTAAACCTTGCTAACAATTTATACCAAGGTTTAACACCAATTTTAGAACAATCGTTACAGGCGTTAGAAAAAATCCGTGTTTAATCTTGGTGCAAATGCCACGTTTTAGCGGCATATTCCGCTAAACGATTGTGAAATTGTCCAAGGTGTGCAGCATCCCAGACGGGGTAACTGGCGACTAAACGCGCCAATTGAAAACCGGATTCGCTATATAATGCTCGTTTTTCAGCAAAAGACTTGTGTAATAGTGATTTTTGCAAATATTGTGGCAAGACTAAGGCGTTACCAATTCGATCTTTTAAGTCGTGACAATGCCCGTTAAACGCGCTCGTGCACAACTCATCTGTGCCAATGGTTTCTAAAAATACGGTGTCGGGATCGATACTCGTCCCTAAGCTACATTCAATTTCGGTGAGTAAATGCCGAAGCTGCTCAGTCGTTTGTACATTAGGCAAAGACTGTGTTTTAAAGGCAACGATAACCGTTTGATCGTCGGGGTATAAGCTTTTAAATAAAGCATTGTTTTTCACCGCACCAGCACGGTTTAACACACCGGTATAAATTGCGATGGCTAACTGGCTGTAATGACTTTCCTGCTCACTGAGCGGCAAATGGCAGCATAACACGCCATAACGCACGGATAACACGGTGACAAAACGACATAATTTTACAAATTCGGGCGCGGTAAAATTAAAAAATGCGGCCATTAAGACGGTAAACGCAGCTTTGATATTAAACACGTTTAATGTGGTTAAATAGGCTTGTGCTTCGATATAAATTTTATCTTGCTGTTGCCACCATGCGTCATTTGGATGCGTTAAGGCATAGTATAACGACGCATAATCTTGCAAATTATTTAAATAAGGGTAAATCGCCTCACTGGTATTTAATTGTTTACGCAAGGCGTTAAAGAAGTTTTTGCGCGAAACGTAGCTAAATTGAAAATTATAGTGATAGCGTAGGAAATCGGTGCAATCTTGCTTACCGAGTAAATTAGTCATCTGCTGCCATTGCTGTTCTAGTGCATCAAGCTCGCTGGTTGAGGCATTAGGGGCTTTTAACAACACAGAAAATAAATAATTTTTCACAGAATCTGGCGTTGATAGCGGCACGCCTTGCGTATTTAAGGTTTCAAAAATCTTATAGGCGTTGCCTTCGTCACTCGTCACCAAACGGGTGAACACCACACGACAGGTGAAGTGTTCGACAAAAGTGGCAATTTCTGCCCCTGTATTGCCAAAAAATTGCTTGCGGAAAAACGCCAAACCTTTGTTTAACAAACTCTCCTCACACGCAGACACTTCAGTCACTTGTTGCTTAGACAAGGTGCTTAAGGCTTTAAAACACGGATCATTATGTCGGTTTAAGCTTAATTTATGCTGTAACCGCAAAGAAATAGGGTCTTGTGTGCTGATAAAACGCCAACTTAACTCATGAAAACGGACTTGATTCGCCTCTACCTCTTGCCCTTCTTGAATTAAACTTTGCAATTGCTGTAAGGCAGCGAGAATGATCAGGGAAAGGCTAATTAAGCGCTGTTGACCATCGACCACTACATAGCTTTGTGCATCCACTTGCTGCAACACCAAATAGCCCATGTAATGGTATTCCGTCTCGCTTAACTGCTGAATATCCCCCCACAAATCTTCCCACTGTGTTTGCTCCCAAGCGTAATCGCGTTGAAAACGCGGCACTTGATACATCACACCGTTACCCATCAATTCTTGAAAGGTCTGATTTGTGGGTTCCATTGACACACGAGGCATTGCCGTTTCCCTAAGATGATGTTGCTACCCCGTAACATGGGGTTTGTTTTAGTAAGTAAGCGTTTTCTCGTTCCCACCATTTTGGTGGGAATGCGTACTGCGTCGCTCCAGCGGCGCGGGTCGCGGGCGGATTTACATGACTATTCGTGCCGCTGGAGCGACACGGTATGCATTCCCATCGGAACGATAGGAACGAGAAAATGAATTCCAATTCAGACGACTTATGGTGGAATACGCTTCGCTATTCCACCCTACAACTTTGCATTACATTGCGTAAGCTTTGCGTGTTGAATTTAATGTATTTACTCAAGTATAAAAACATGTGTTTAGGGCTTCAAGCATTTACAAAATTAAGCTTAATAAGCTTGCCATGAATGCCCTATTGATATTATCGTGTCTGGCATCAAATTACGTCAGGATGTGTCGTGCAGTCTTCACTGCTATTCAAGAACGACATGCCAACAAAGGAGGCTGTTGTGACGCGCTTAAATAGCGTGCGCAACATTCATAACAATTTGTTTAATCAATCAATAGCACGATTTACCTTCATTATGATGAACTGTTTAACAGCCAAGCCATGTGTGGCGCGGTTACGCATACAGTTTGCTTTAATGTTAATCATTAACATTTTAAATAATGATAAATTGCAAGCATTGACACGCAATATACTTAAATAAGTCAATACTTTAAACTGTGCTAATATAAAAAACTTATAGTAACTATTAACGGAATCTATCTTTAACAAAAACGCAGATTTCGTACAATACTGAGCAGTCTTGAAACACAAGGCGCTCAACTTCTCACCTCCTAGCAAAACAGGCTAGTGAGGTGAATCCACCAACAAGGAGCTTAACAATATGGCTGAAAACCAGCAGGATATTGACGCGCAAGAAACTGGCGAATGGTTAGATGCGTTAGAGGCAGTGCTCGCACAAGAAGGGCCTGAACGTGCGCATTTCTTATTAGAACAATTAATTGACAAAGCCCGCCGCTCAGGTGCGCATTTGCCTTACAAAGCCAATACTGCTTATGTCAATACCATTCCACGCCATAAAGAAGAACACACCCCAGGCGATCCTGAATTAGAATGGAAAATCCGTTCCTTAATCCGTTGGAACGCGCTTGCAATGGTGGTACGGGCAAACCGTAAAAGTTCTGAACTCGGTGGTCACATCGCCACTTTCGCTTCCGCAGCGACTTTATACGATGTGGGTTTTAATCATTTCTTCCATTCTCCTACCGCAGAACACGGCGGCGACTTAGTTTATATTCAAGGTCACGCAGCCCCCGGTGTCTATGCACGCGCCTTTTTAGAAGGTCGCTTAAATGAAGAACAATTAGATCATTTCCGTCAAGAAATCAGCACCGATAACGGCTTATCTTCATATCCACATCCGTGGTTAATGCCTGATTTCTGGCAATTCCCGACCGTGTCGATGGGCTTAGGGCCTTTAATGGCAATTTATCAAGCCCGCTTTATGAAATACATGAATGATCGCGGCATTATCAATGCTGGCAATCGTAAAGTGTGGGCATTTATGGGCGATGGCGAGATGGACGAGCCAGAGTCTTTAGGTGCAATCGCATTAGCAGCACGGGAAAAATTAGACAACTTAGTGTTTGTGGTGAACTGTAACTTGCAGCGCTTAGATGGCCCTGTACGCGGTAACAGTAGCATTATTCAAGAATTAGAAGCTGACTTCCGTGGTTCAGGCTGGAACGTGATCAAAGTGATCTGGGGTTCTGGTTGGGATCCATTATTAGCTGCCGATAACGATGGTTTATTGCGCAAGCGTATGGAAGAAGCAGTAGACGGCGAATATCAAAACTTTAAAGCCAAAGGTGGCGCTTACACCCGCGAATACTTCTTCGGCAAATACCCAGAGTTAAAAGCGATGGTCGCCAACATGACCGACGACGACATCTGGCGTTTAAATCGTGGTGGTCACGATCCGCATAAAGTCTATGCGGCTTATGCTGAAGCAACCAAGCATACCGGTCAACCAACTGTTATTTTAGCGAAAACAGTGAAAGGTTACGGCATGGGGCCTGCGGGTGAAGGGCAAAATATTACCCACCAACAAAAGAAAATGGGCACGGAAGATTTACGCGCCTTTAAACGTCGCTTTAACATTCCAATTCCTGACGAAACCGTCGGCGAAGCACCATATTTTAAACCGGCAGAAGACAGCCCAGAGATGAAATATCTCAAGTCGCGTCGTGAAGCCTTAGGCGGTTCTTTCCCTACTCGTCGCCGTAACGCTAGCCCGTTAGAAATCCCTGCTTTAGAAGACATTTTCGATGCAGTATTAAAAGGCAGTGGTGATCGTGAACAGTCCACGACTATGGTGTTCGTGCGTCTGTTAACCGCGTTAACCCGTGACAAAAACTTAGGCAAACACGTTGTGCCGATTGTGCCTGACGAATCGCGTACCTTTGGTATGGAAGGTATGTTCCGTCAATTAGGCATTTACTCTTCAGAAGGTCAGTTATACGAACCGCAAGACGCGGATCAATTAATGTACTACCGCGAAGATAAGCAAGGCCAAATCTTACAAGAAGGTATTAACGAAGCAGGCGCGTTCTCATCATGGATCGCCGCAGGCACAGCCTACACCAACCACGGTGTAAGCATGATTCCGTTTTATATCTTCTACTCCATGTTTGGTTTCCAACGTATTGGCGATTTAGCATGGGCAGCCGGTGATATTCAAGCGCGTGGTTTCTTAGTTGGCGGTACTGCCGGTCGTACTACTTTAGCGGGCGAAGGCTTACAACACCAAGACGGTCACAGCTTGTTACAAGCAGGCACGATTCCTAACTGTGTGGCTTACGATCCGACCTTCGGTTATGAAATGGCGGTCATCGTTCACGACGGCTTACGCCGGATGTATAAAGAGCAAGAAAACATCTTCTATTACATCACTGCGATGAACGAAAACTACCAACAGCCAGAAATGCCAACCGACAAAGGTGTCCGCGAGGGTATTTTAAAAGGCATGTACTTGCTGAAAGCCAGCGAACACAGCGGCACGAGAGTGCAGTTAATGGGTAGCGGTACGATTCTGCGCGAAGTGATTGCAGCCGCGTCTTTATTAGCGGAAGACTTCAACATTTTTGCCGACATTTGGAGTGCGCCAAGCTTTAACGAGTTGCGCCGCGAAGGCTTAGACGTTGAACGCTGGAACTTAATGAATCCAGAGAAAAAAGCCCGTAAGAGCTATGTCACTGAATGTTTAGAAGGTCGTCAAGGCCCAGTGATTGCGGCAACAGACTACATGAAACTGTATGCGGATCAAATCCGTCCGTTTGTGCCACAAAGCTACTACGTGTTAGGGACTGACGGCTTCGGTCGCAGTGATACTCGTAAAAACCTCCGCCACTTCTTTGAAGTGGATCGCTATTACATCGCAGTGACTGCGTTAAAAGCTTTAGCCGACAGCGGCGAAGTGTCAGCGCGTAAAGTGACCGATGCAATTAAGAAATACAAATTGGATCCGGAAAAACCGAATCCAAGCAAAGTATAAGGAGGGACTGAGTCATGGCTGTGAAAGAAATTAAAGTGCCTGATATTGGCGATTTTAAAGATGTCCCTATTATCGAAATCTTGGTTAAAGTCGGCGATCACGTTGCCGTTGATGACCCATTAATCACCTTAGAAAGTGATAAAGCGACCATGGATGTGCCGTCTAGCGATGCTGGTGTGGTACAAGCCATTAGCGTGAATGTGGGCGACCGCGTGTCTGAAGGCTCTGTTGTGCTGAGTTTAGAAGTCAGCGCAGGCGCAGCAGCGGCAGCGCCTGCTGCTCCAGTTGAAGCGGCTAAACCTGCGCCTGCACCTGTGGCTACACCTGCGCCGACTCCAGCACCTGCGGCAGCCGCCCCTGTGCCGAAGTCAGCACCGCCAGAAAACATGCCGAAAGCCGACACGGATTATCCGTATCGTCCTGACTTGCCTAACACGCCAATGCCATTAGCCATTGACGAGCAAGCCTTTAAAAAAGCCTATGCTAGCCCCTCGGTGCGCCGTTTTGCCCGCGAGTTAGGCGTGGACTTAGGCGTGGTGCAAGGCTCTGGGCGTAAAGGCCGCATCAGTCATGAAGACGTACAAGGCTTTGTGAAACGGGTGATGCAAGGTCAACAGCCTGCGATGGCAATGCCAAATGCAGCACCGGTCAGCGGTGGCGGCATGGGTATTCCTGAAGTGCCTGCGGTGGACTTTAGCAAGTTCGGTGAAATCGAAACGGTGGCGCTGAGTCGGATTAAGAAAATTTCCGGTCAAGCCTTGCACCGTAGTTGGCTTAATGTGCCGCACGTCACGCAATTTGACGAAGCGGACATTACTGAAATGGAAGCTTTCCGCAAGCAATTAGGGCCAGAAGGTGATCGACGTGGCGTGAAAATGACCCCGTTAGCCTTCCTGCTCAAAGCCTGCGCCAGCGCGTTAAAACAATATCCAGACTTTAACGCCTCACTGGCACCCGATAAAGAAAACCTGATTATGAAAAAATACGTTCATATCGGGGTTGCCGTAGACACACCTAACGGTTTAGTGGTGCCTGTGATTCGGGATGTGGATAAAAAGACCTTATTTGAATTAGCCGCTGATTTATCGGTTGCGAGCAAAAAAGCCCGCGATGGCAAATTATCGCCTAATGACATGCAAGGTGGTTGCTTCACCATTTCCAGCCTTGGCGGGATTGGTGGCACCGCGTTTACCCCTATCGTCAACGCGCCAGAAGTGGCGATTTTAGGGGTCTCGCGTTCGAGCATGAAACCGGTGTATCAAGACGGCGAATTTGTCGCCCGCTTAATGCTGCCGTTGTCATTGTCGTATGACCATCGGGTGATTGATGGTGCTGCCGCTGCACGCTTCACCAGCTATCTCAGTTTCATTCTGTCAGATGTCAGAAATTTATTGTTATAACCCAACCTACACACGACTCGTAGGGTGTGCGAAATCCCATAGGGATTTTGCCCACCAAGCCGGTGGGCAAAACGCCGATTAAGTTCGGAAACAAGCCCCACGCTTCGGCGGCGTTTCGCCCACCCTACGGCAAGTTGTAGGTCGCATTTATGGGACATTAACGGCGGATGACTGCTTGCGCCTTATCCGCCCTACATCAGAGGAATGAAACCATGCAAGTGAAAGTGCCAGATATTGGCGATTTTAAAAACGTACCGATCATTGAAATTTTGGTGAAAGTCGGCGACACCATCAGCGTCGATGACCCGTTAGTTACCTTAGAAAGTGACAAAGCCACGATGGATGTGCCATCACCTGCCAGTGGTAAAATCACTGCCATTAGCGTGAATATTGGCGATAAAGTCTCCGAAGGTAGCCTGTTGTTAGAAGTAGAAGCGGCGGACGCTGCGGCAAGCGCGCCTGCACCTTTTGCCCCTGCTCCGGCGGCTGCCGCACCTGCGGCGAGTGCTGCCCCGCAAGTAGTAGCTGTACCTGACATCGGTGATTTTAAAAATGTGCCGATTATTGAAATTTTGGTCAAAGTCGGCGACAGCATTAAGGCAGATGATCCCTTAGTTACCTTAGAAAGCGACAAAGCCACAATGGATGTACCCTCTAGCGTTGCCGGTGTGGTGCAAGAAATTAAGGTTGCTGTCGGTGATAAAGTATCAGAAGGCACGCCATTAATGGTTGTCGCTGCCAGTGCTGGCGCGACTGCCTCCGCACCGGCTGCTGCTGTGCCTGCGCCTTCAATCCCAGCCCCAACCGCTGCCGCCGTCCCTACTGGCAATGCAGATTTTAACGCCGATGTAGTGGTGTTAGGCTCTGGCCCTGGTGGTTATACCGCTGCCTTCCGTGCGGCGGATTTGGGTAAAAGCGTGGTGTTAATCGAGCGTTACGACAGTTTAGGCGGCGTATGCTTAAACGTCGGCTGTATCCCCTCCAAAGCCTTATTACACACCGCTGCTATTTTGACCGAAACCAAAGAAATGTCTGATCACGGCATTAGCTTCGGCAAAACCAAAGTGGATGTAAAAAAACTGGCGGCATGGAAAAACAGCGTTATCAATCGTTTAACCGGTGGTTTAGCGGCATTAGCCAAACAACGTAAAGTCACCGTGGTGACGGGCGTGGGTAAATTCAGTTCACCTAAAACCATCGACGTTGAAACCGCTGAAGGCAAAAAAGTCGTGGCGTTTGACCAGTGCGTTATCGCTGCCGGTTCACAAGCGGTGAAAATTCCAAGTTTCCCGTGGGACGATCCACGTTTAATGGACTCTACTGACGCATTAGCCTTAGAAGACGTACCTAAGCGTTTGTTAGTGGTCGGCGGTGGCATTATCGGTTTAGAAATGGCGACGGTTTACGAAGCATTGGGTTCTGAAGTCAGCGTGGTGGAATTAACGCCTGAGTTAATCCCTGGTTGTGACCGTGACATTGTGAAACCGTTGCAAAAACGCATTGAAAAGCGTTATGCCAACATCTGGTTAAAAACCAAAGTGACCGGCATCGAAGCGAAAAAAGACGGTTTACACGTCAGCTTTGAAGGCGAAGGCGCACCAGAAAAAGCGACTTTTGATCGCGTATTAGTCGCGGTAGGACGTGCGCCAAACGGTAAGAAAATCGATGCAGATAAAGCAGGCGTGATCGTAGACGAACGTGGTTTTATTCCAGTCGATAAACAACAACGCACCAATGTGCCGCACATTTTCGCCATCGGTGACATTGTTGGGCAACCGATGTTAGCGCATAAAGCAGTACACGAAGGCAAAGTGGCGGCGGAAAATGCAGCCGGTCATAAATCCTTCTTTGATGCGCGTGCCATTCCTTCTGTGGCCTACACTGATCCTGAAGTGGCATGGATGGGCATGACGGAAACCGAAGCCAAAGCCAAAGGCATTGCCTATGAAAAAGGCAGCTTCCCTTGGGCAGCCAGCGGACGTTCCTTAAGCCTAGGCCGTGACGAAGGTATCACCAAGCTGTTATTCGACCGTGACACAAAACGCTTAATCGGCGCAGGCATCGTCGGCCCTTCTGCGGGCGAGTTGTTAGCGGAAGCGATGTTAGCCTATGAAATGGGCGCAGATGTCCACGACATTGGCTTAACTATTCATGCGCATCCGACTTTGAGCGAGACTATTGCTTTTGCAGCGGAAATGGCGACGGGTGAGATTACAGATTTGTATGCGCCGCGTCGTAAGCCTTGGTAGGTTTTAAAGAAGTAGCTAATTGTCTGAATCAGAATTTAAGAATTTTCAAAATTATAAATATTTGATAATTCTGCTAATTTCATAATTCTGATTCAGACAAATATAAAAAGCGCATCGTTTACCACAAACGATGCGCTTTTTACGTCAGCCTAGCCTACATTTTCCAACTCATATATTAGTTATTTTTCCAAGTACCATCTGGTTGGCGGCAAGCTGTGCCATAAACAGTTTCTTGTTGACCATCAATCACTGCTACCGTTTTGAACTCACGACAGTAAGTCCCTGCACTGGTTTGATAAGTATTAGTTGGCGTTACGTTGTACACAGTGTTGGTGTTAGGGTTACGCCATTGTGAAACTTGGTTATCGGGTAAGGTTTCTAAGGTTTGTGCGGTTTTTATACGGTCGGTTTCATCCATAGAAGAACCAATTGCGCCACCGATGGCTGCCCCTAATAACACACCAGAAATCGTTGCGACTGTTTTACCTGTACCACCGCCTACTTGTGAACCTGCAATCCCGCCTAAAACCCCACCAATTGCAGCACCTGTGGTTTGTTTAGTCGGTGCATTACCTGCACAAGCCCCTAAAACTAAAGATGCGGCTAATACTAAGCTAGTGGTTTTAATGTTCATTGGTAAACACTCCATAAATTGCAAAAAATTGATTCTGTTATAACGCAGCCGCCCACACAATTTCGTGATTTAATGGCTTCAAATGGAAGCGTTAGTGTGTTGCGTCTGGGACTTTTCAAGTGAGAACTGTTAAAAATTTTAGCAAAGAATGCGCCATAGTTGCGCTGATTGTTAAACAATCTTTGACTGAGTCTATTCACAACAGTCACTATTCTTATTCCATAATGTACTCTTTAACGTCAAAAAGTACATAAACTGTTGCGCTTATATTTTAAGCACAGACGAATATCTCTTGCCCTTATGTCCCCGCCTGTTAGGAAGCCAATCATGATGTCTACACCTGCCCACGTTAATTCTTGGTACGCCGCGAGCACTGGTTTACCGCCTGTTTTACCTACTCTCACAGACAGTGTACAAGCTGATGTGTGTGTCATCGGTGGCGGCATTACGGGCTGCTCTACTGCTTTGCACCTCGCACAAGCTGGTTATCAAGTGGTGTTATTAGAAGGACAACGTATTGGCTGGGGTGCGTCAGGGCGCAGTGGTGGGCAAATGATTTTTGGCTATGCCTGCGAGCAAGCAAATTTGACTCGTTTAGTTGGTCAACAAGATAGTCAGCAGTTATGGGAAATGTCTTTAGCCGCGATGGACTTAACCCGTCACCTAATCGCACAACATCAAATCGAATGTGATTTAACCGCAGGCATGGCGCATGTGGCGATTAAGCCACGTCATGATCGTGCGTTGCGGGAATGGCATGAAGAATTAAGCCAGCATTATCAATATGAGGGTTTGCAGTTTTGGGAGCAAACGCAGTTACGCAGTCAATTAGACAGCTCCCGTTATCTCAGTGGTTTATATGACCCAAACAGCGGGCATTTGCACCCGTTAAAATACACTTTGGGCTTAGCACAAGCCGCGCAAGCTGCCGGTGTGCGCTGTTTTGAAGCGTCCCCTGTCAGCAAAGTGCAACGCGGCGCGAAACCGGTTGTCGTGACGGAAAATGGTGCACAAGTGCAGTGTTCTACTGTTGTGGTGGCAGGTAATGCCTATTTGCGCCATATTTTGCCGGAAATTGAATACCGTGTGATGCCGGTTGGCACTTACATCATGGCAACTGAACCATTAGGAGAGGCACGGGCAAATGCGTTAATTCGCAATCGCATGGCAATAGCAGATATGAATTTTGTGCTGGATTATTATCGCTTGTCGGCGGATCACCGCTTGTTATTTGGCGGTTTAGTCAGTTATTCCACCGTGCCACCCGTAAATTTAAATCATGCTTTACGAAAACGCATGTTAGCGGTTTTCCCACAATTGCAGGATGTACGCACAGACTATGCGTGGGGCGGCAATGTGGCGATTACCTTAAATCGTGCCCCCCATTTTGGGCGAGTGGACAGCAATATTTATTTTGCACATGGCTTCTCAGGGCATGGCATTGCTTTAACAGGCTTAGCAGGTCAATTGATGGCGGAGGCGATAACCGGCACACAGGAACGCTTTGACGTTATGGCACGCATCCCACATCACGCTTTCCTCGGTGGACGTTGGTTTCGTATGCCGGTTTTGGTATTGGGTAATTTATATTATCGCTTACGCGATTTGCTATAACACTGCGCTTTATTCACAATCAGCCAGCTTAACACCCTGCCATGCGCCATGTTAACACGTAAGCGGGGGGGAGATTATTGAACAGCACTTGGCTGCGTTGATGTGTTGCAAAGAGTTCATCCATGGTATGCCGAAAACGCACCGCAGAGGGTAAGGCGTAGGCATGCACATATTGAAAAGTACGAAACACACTCCCTGCACTCATTAATTGATGAATGTTATTCACAATGCGATCTTGGACTTGGCGGCGAAAACTTGCAAAAGGCAAACCGGAAATAATCACGCTGGGCGCTTTTAATTGCGTTTGTTGATATAACGAAAACGCTTGCTCAGCATTACCGGTAATAAAGTGTAGATCGGGAAACTCGCGTTCTAATAAATGCACAAAACGAGGTTCTAATTCGATACCTACATAATGTTCTGCATTTGGTAAACTGGCACGGATAAAATGTGTAAAAGCACCGGTACCTGGCCCTAATTCTAAAATAGTGTCCTCAGAGTGTAATGGCAGGTTATGTAACATTGCCTTGGCTAAATTAGGAGAACTGGGTGCAATAGCACCCACCGCCAGCGGATTACAGACAAATTCGCGGAAAAAACTTAAGGTTCCACGATGCTTTTTACTGACAAGGTTGTTTAACATTGTTTGACCCAATCAACTTTTAATAATTTATCGTTCTGCATATTTGCTTATGTAAACCACGCACTTGAGTTGGCTGGATAGGTGGAGTTGTTATCCAGTTTGTGTATCGTTGAAACGATTACATTGTATTTTTTACAGTGCGTTGACTATATAAACAGATAGCAGCTTTTATGTATGACGACAGTCGACCTGAATACAGGTAGTCAGCAACTACCTGTTTAGCCAGTCGCTACCGCCATTATAGTGTCCCACTCAGTCTTTTTTGTGCAAGATTCAGCAACCCGCCTGAAAAATTCTGTGAGTGGAGAATGTGTGAAGCGTTGTGGAAATGTGTGCATATTGTCTGATCTTTCAAGACAAGCCTGCTGAAATCATCTGTGGTTCAACAGATTAAAAATTTTATAATTCACGGTGAACCCTCAATGTATGTGTGCGTAGGCAAAGACAGTGATAGCGTAATGCTGCATGATTGGCAATATTTCTGCATAAATGCGTCAAAAAATAGACACGTGATTGGCACCTATAGGTACCCCCCAGCATAATAACGACCATACTGTTATGGATATAAAATATGAATAAATTCCGCCGTTTTTATAAGCTGCTTGCGTTGTTGCTTGTATCTTTCGTGTTAACAGTGCCTGCCTTAGCAATGGATGTGAGCACACAAGCCGAGCGTTTGTTTTATCAAGGTCAATTTGAACAAGCCTTATTGTTATGGCAACAGCAATGTTCTGCTGAACAAGCCTCGCAACCTGATGCGCCACCTCAATGCGTCCCTCAATTGATTAAAATGGCAATGGCTTACCGTCATTTGGGTGCTTATGGCAGTGCGAGCGATTTATTGACGGCATTACAAGATCATTTGCCGAGTTTGCCCGTCAATCAACAAGCAGAGGTGTTAAATGAGTTAAGCAAGTTAACCATTAGCAGTGATGCCAACGACTTAGCCAAAGCCGCAGCACTTGCGGATCAAGCTTATAAAGTCGCCAAGCAGGTGAAAGAGCCTCAGCTATTGGCAGAGGTGTTAAATCAACAAGGCAATTTATTAAGCATTGCTTTGCAATATGAAAAAGCGAAAAAAATCTATCAACGTGCATTAGCGATGTTATCTAGTGATGACGAGTTGCATAAGAAAATCGAAGTGAATCAATTGCGTTTGAAAGTGGCTGAGGATGTCGAAAACGCATGGCAGTACAGTGATGAATCTTTGTTTGCGGACAGTACAGCATGGCTGACACGCCTGATTCAGCAGTGGCAGCCTTGGCAAGATAAATTTAGTGAAATTCTTGCTTTAATTTCTTTATCTGAACAAATTCAAAAATTACAAGATCACTTAGATTCGCCAAATGCAGCGTTAAAACAGCTTGCCTACCAAGCCTTGCATAAAGCGGTGAGTATTGCTGAAGAACTTAAGCAAGCACGCGCCTTATCTTATGCTTATGGGCATTTAGGTGCTTTGTATGAGCACAGTAAGCAATATAAAAGTGCCTTATATTTAACCCGCCAAGCAGTCTTTGCGGCGCAGCAAATCCAAGAGAAAAAGCTGTTATATCAATGGCAATGGCAAAGTGGCCGCATTTTCTGGGTATTGAATGATTACCCTCAAGCCATCGAGGCGTACCAGCAAGCGGTAGCGAATTTCAATCCAATTCAACGACAAGTTGCAACGACCGGTTATTGCCATTTATCACAAAGTTTTCGTGAACGTATTGCGCCTATTTATTTTGAATTAGCAGATTTATTATTAAAGTATGCCACTGTGTTAAAAACAGAGGGTTTAAGCAATGATAAACAGCGCAATTACCATCAGCATTTATTAAGTCAAGCCCGTGATGCAATCGAGCAATTTAAAACAGTTGAATTACAAAACTACTATCAAGACGATTGCATTGCAATGCAAACTAAATGTAATGCTATTGATGAATATTTAGATGAACATACGGCTATTTTATATCCAATTCCTTTAACAGATCGCTTAGAGTTATTACTCACCTTAAAAGATGAAATTGTGCAAGCAACTGTGCCGGTGACAAATAGTCGGTTACGGGAAGAAGTTGCCTTGTTCTTATTGCCATTACGGCAAAATCCCACACCAATGGGTCGTGCTTACACTACGCAAAGAACCGATAACTCAGTGTGCTCCCCCGCATTACGTGGCAATCCTCAGGCTGTCCGTACCACTCCCACAGACAGTGAGCGCTACTTCAAATCTGCAGAGCAACTGCATCAATGGTTGATTGAGCCACTCAGCAGCTATTTGCAAACAGGGAAAATTCAAACCTTAGTGATTGTCGCGGAAGGGGTATTAAGAACCTTGCCTTTTGCCGCTTTATACGATGGGCAACAATATTTAATCGAAAAATATGCCTTATCTGTTAGTCCACGTTTATGTTTGCAACAACCCAGTATGACGCATAAACCACTGTCAGAATTTAATATTTTGCTGGCGGGTTTGTCTGAGGAAGTGCAAGGCTTTTCTGCATTACCGTGTGCTGCTTATGAAATTAATTCTCTGGATAAACTGTATCAGCCTGATCATAATCCTTTATTAGATAAAGATTTTACGTTAAGTAGGCTGGATCAAGAAATCCGTCATCAGCAATACGATATTGTGCATTTAGCCTCACACGGTCAATTTAAAGCTAATTTAGATAATACGTTTATTTTGACTTATGACGGACGCATCAGCTTAAATCATTTAGAAGAGTTGATGACTTTATCTACTATCCAAAATAGCCCCGTGGAATTGCTGACTTTAAGTGCCTGCGAAACGGCGGTTGGTGATGATCAAGCAGCACTGGGCTTAGCAGGGGTCGCATTAAAAGCAGGGGTAAAAACGGCGTTAGCCAGTTTGTGGCAAGTGGACGATGAAGCAACACCGGCAGTGGTTATCGAGTTTTATCGGCATTTACGTGAAGGCAAATACAACAAAGCACAAGCTTTACAAGAAGCACAGCGTTTGATGATCCGTAACCCGACTTATCAAGCCTATAAACATCCTTATTTCTGGGCAGCATTTTTAATGATTGGCCATTGGTTGTAAGAAAATATCTGGCAAATCAAAGTCATATTTTCACGTAGGGCGGATAAGGCGACAGCCGTCATCCGCCGCAAACGCTAGAAATCAGCTAAGCGCAGCGTCATACGACATATCGGCGGATGACGGCTTGCGCCTTATCCGCCCTACAATCTAGGAGTTACGCAGTTGCAGATTATCCTATGCTATAGAGATGAATCCAAGACGTTTTGATGAGTACGATTACATTAACTTTTTGGTTGCAGCCCAAAAGAGTTATAGCTGCTTAGAAGCCAGTAAAGTTCACCCCATAAGTGCTCGTGCTCCCGCTCATGACTCGATAACACGAATGCTAAATTCTCTTTCCCCAGATAATGACGCTTTATGGTCTGAAGCTGAGCCGATGGTTGATAAGACAACAGGCTTGTTGGAACTTGATGATTCCACATTAGA
>QKBZ01000353.1 GCA_003245895.1 Beggiatoa sp. | reverse complement strand
ATGCCATTACCAAAAGGTGAAATGTCAGTTATTGGTTATTTATACCAACAATATGGTGTTCGCTTAAATCGCCCTGTAAAAGCATATGATAAATGGATTAATCGAATCCCAAGCAATTACCGTCAATATATTTTAAATGAAGCAGCGTCTGAAAATTTAATACCTAAAAATGATCCCTATTTTTTAGCAGAAATTAAGCACTATAGAAGCTTAATCCCAATGAGCCAAGAACAGCATAAACCTATTTTTAAATTAACTGCCGCAGATGGTGCCATTGGTAGCCATGCCGAAGCGGTTAATAAAGCAAGAGGAGATTTTATGGATTTAAGTCAAAAAATTGCCAAAAAAATAGGCTTAACATTGCTCGCCGCTGATGGTTTTGCTGATATAGCTTTGCCAGAATTGTCTGTTACTGGAACAGGTACATAAACCATGACTTCCAACCCCCAACACCGCCAATCCATACGCACCGCCTTGCTGCTAGCAAGCTTAGCAGTCGGTTTTTACCTGTTGTCTTTCTGGTTTATGGCGAGATAGCAATGGAAAACGCGCCACAAAAAACCGTGTTAAAACTAAGCCTTGTGGTGGTGTTTATGTTTGGCTTTGGCTATGCGCTTGTGCCGTTATACGACGTGTTTTGTGAAGTAACCGGCTTAAACGGTAAAACCGGACGTTTATCGGCACAATCCGCCCAAGCCCTCACCGTTGATCCGCAGCGCACGCTGACCGTGGAGTTTTTAGCCACGGTGAATCAAGGGCTGCCGTGGACGTTTAAACCACTGCAAAAAAAGATGACGGTACACACGGGGCAGGTTTACACCGCCTATTATTTAGCCAAAAACCACAGCGCGGACAGTGTTACCGCGCAAGCCGTGCCTAGCGTTGCCCCGAACAGTGCAGGCACTTTTTTTAATAAAACCGAATGTTTTTGTTTTACCCAACAAACCCTTGCTGCTGGCGAACAACGCGAAATGCCGGTCAGGTTTGTGGTCGATCCCTTATTACCGGCGAATATTTCCACTTTAACGCTGTCCTATACCTTTTTTAATAGCCCAGCGCGTTAGATCACACTCAAAGGAGGCGACTATGTCCGCTCATGCACCTGCTGATGGCTATTATGTGCCACATGGCAGCTATTGGCCGATCATTGGCTCCATTGCCTTATTTTTAATCGCCATTGGCTTTGCCAACTACTTACATGACTTAGCCAATGCGCAGTATATCGCCTTGCTCGGCGTGGCTTTGCTATTGGTGATGATTGTGGGCTGGTTTGGCAGCGTTATCCACGAAAGCACGCACGGTTTTTACAATACGCAAGTGGATAAATCGTTTCGCTGGGGCATGGGCTGGTTTATTTTCTCAGAGGTGATGTTCTTCGCCGCCTTCTTTGGCGCTTTGTTTTATGTGCGCACCTTTTCCGTACCGTGGCTAGGCGGCGCAGGCGATGAAGTCAGCACACAAGCGATGTTATGGCCTTATTTCGATGCCGTCTGGCCTTTAGTCTATCCGCCTTCCGATGCACACACCTTAAGCCAAACCGCGTTCGACATTCCGAAGGCGACTGTCCCCGCATGGGGCTTACCGGCGTTAAACACCGCGATTTTACTGAGCAGCGGTGTCACTATCACATGGTCACACTGGGGATTATTAGATAAAAACCGGCTGCAATTTATCGCTGGCTTATTCGCCACCGTTGCGCTAGGCATCTTATTTTTAAGTATTCAAGCCTATGAATACGGTCACGCCATCCACGAGTTAAATTTAACTTTAAACTCTGGTGTCTATGGCTCGCTGTTTTACATGCTCACTGGCTTTCATGGCCTGCACGTCACTTTAGGCGCGTTGATTTTAACCGTGGTTTTCTTCCGCGCCTTATTTGGTCATTTCTCCGAGCATCAGCATTTTGCCTTTGAAGCAGCGGCGTGGTATTGGCATTTTGTCGATGTGGTTTGGCTGGGCTTGTTTATTTTTGTGTATTGGTTGTGAGCTGTTTGATTTTCGTAGGATGGGTAGAGCGCAGCGAAACCCATCTAAATCCATTTTTTCATGCGTAAATGGCGATACATTTCCTCCATGTTCAGCGATTCAGTTTGATTGCCAGGGCGGAAGTAGAATTCTTTAAGATTGCGATCTTTTGTACTAATGAGAAATGCAGGTTCTGGGGCTTTCGACACATCTACCACACATACCGTTTTACCTTCCAGTGCTTCAAAACGGATTTTAAGATATTGGAAGAAATGGCGACCAATATTGTCTTTTATAAAATCCCATAAATGTCCTTCAAAGCCGTCTTGATTTTGTCGCTCAGGCTTGGCCTGCACATAGGGAAAGTCCTGCTCAATACCAAAAATATTACCGTTATCCTCAACACCAATAAGCAAAGTACCACCTTCAGTATTGAGAAACGCTGCAATAGTCTTCAAACTTGCAAAACGTATTTTCTTGCTAATTTCTGTATGATATTGATCATTATTTACATCCCATAATAACGTACTCTTAAACTCCAAATGCCGCCCTTCGTCTGGATTACCCACATCACGCTTAATTAATTCAGCAATAGGTACACCATGCGGCAAACTGATTTCCATTTTACGGATAACAGGTAAAAATAATGGCAAGCGGCGTTCACTCAGGCGTTGTTTGAGTGCTTCTTCTGTGTCCGCAGATTCGATAACAGTATGATTGATAACAGCAATGAATTGATTACGGTATTTTTCGAGCAAACTGTCGAGGTTGTCTTGTATCCAAGCTTCGTCTTGGCGGTTGCCCCAACGGTTGAGCCAAGTCAGGGCTTCTTGAATAGATTGATGCAGTTCTTCTAGTGCGCTTCCCTGCTCGGTCGTTTTGCTGATGTAATCCCAACAGCGTCCGCCGCGTAAAGCACTGCGACAATCAGCAACGGTATCATTAGCAGTCAGCACGATAACCACGGAAGTGATATTACGCTGCTGTACTTCGTTCACAACAGTAAAACCGCCGTCACTGTTACTGCCTAAGCGCATATCGGTAACGATGACATCGTAATGATGATTTTCTAGGCATTCCCGTGCTTGGGATTCACTGGTGGCGGTATCAGGTTCAGTATAGCCGTGGCGCTGCAAGCGTCGCAAAATTCGCTGTAAATACTCGCTGTCATCTTCCACGACCAAAATTCGGGCATTTTCATTACTTTTCATGTGTTCTCCACAGGGATATAAAGCTCAAAGCACGCACCGTCAGTGCCAGTTTCTTCGACATGACCATGCATTTCAACTAAAGTACGGCGAATACCAAATAAACCTAGCCCACTGCCTTCGTCGTTGGTTGCCGTTGTCGCCAGAGGATTAAATATCCAATGCTTTTGGTCTTTAGGAATACCCTTGCCGTTATCACTAACACAAATATATAAATGTTTGTTTTGACCAGGCAAGCGGATACTCGTTCCATCACGGCGCAGAGGTAATCCTGTTCTAATTTCACCGCGCAAGCGAATTTGTAAATCCATTTGTTGCGGATTGTGTTTTAAGCTGTTTTCCACCAGTTCATCCAAAAAGCTGCGCACTTTTTGGATGTCGGTAGTCAATGGATATTCTGGCTCAGTTAAATCGACTTCAATTCGAGCGTTGCGCAAATTTGGCGTATTCAGCCAATTGGCAAACAGGTCTTGCAAAGTGGTTGCTGAGAATTTAAGTTGAATTCCAGCATTCACCGCTTTTAAATCATTTAAGGCAGCGACAGTACGCTGTAACTGGAGTGACACGTCTTGATACAATGCTTGGCGCGGGTCGTGCTCGGACAAATCGGCGACATAATCCCATAGTTCTTCACGAATATTACTGATTTTATTACCAACGAAGTCGATAATGTCATGGGCAGTGGCGGAAATTACATTTAGCAGTGTGGTGTAGTCGGTTTTATTTAGGTGTTCAGTTTGCGCGTTTTCCTGTTCACGACGCTGCTTGATACCAACAAAAATGACATCGATTTTTACTAGCAAATCGCGCAACACGGGATCATCGTTATCCAGCAGCATTTCATACAGAGTTTCTTTTAGTACAGCAATTCGGTTTTTGATTTTATGGTACAAAGTGCGGTTTATTTGCGCCCGATCTTCAATGTCTGTGTCTTGACCGAACTTTTCATAATGCTGCTTACTGTCCAAGTTTAATGCCAGCATACGCTGTGCTTGTTGATAACTGCTTGAGCTTTCAGCAATCTCTTCCAAAACCCGATTTGCTTCTTCACTATAAGGTTTTGTCGCTAATAAATTCATTGCAATACGCAATCGCGCTGCATCAGCATTGCGATAATTTTGGATCATTTTTTCAAATTGTTCTCGTCCTTTGGTTTCCTGACCTACTTGGAAATATAAACGCCCTAAATTAAGGCGGATAAAACTATCAAACTCCGATGCACCTAAGCTCATTTTTTCTAGTTTATCTAATGCTAACTCAGGCTTCTTGAGAATTTGTAAAACATATGCTGAAAGATATAAAGCAATGTTATCTTCTGAGTCAAGTTGTAAAACCTCCTCAAATAATGTTAAAGCATCTTCATACTGTTCTGCTTGTGCCAATGCTTTGCCGTAGTTGGTCAAAGTCAAAATATTGTATGGATCAAGTTCTTTAGCTTGGAAAAATTTATCTAGTGCAGCTTGGGTTTCACCATAAGCAGCAAGCGCAGTAGCATGGGTGGCAAGTAAAATAGGATTTTTAGGGGCTAATTGCTGAGAATGCTCCAAATATTTGAAAGCATCAGTAAAGCGTTCGGCTTGCATCAAAGCATAGGCGTAGCTGTTGAGCGTGGTGACGTTGTCTTTTTCAATCGCCAGAGACTGCTCAAAACGTTCAAAGGCTTGGTCAAAATCGCCATGCTCAGCTAAAGCTCGTGCGTAGCTGGTGAGCGTGGTGGTGTTGTCTTTTTCAATCGCCAGAGACTGCTCAAAACGTTCAAAGGCTTGGTCAAAATCGCCATGTGCGGTTAAAGCATTGGCGTAGCTGGTGAGTGTGGTGGTGTTGTCTTTTTCAATCGCCAGAGACTGCTC
>QKBZ01000140.1 GCA_003245895.1 Beggiatoa sp. | reverse complement strand
ATTATTAAATCAATGGCGATTAAGCCCAAAGGTCATGATTTTGATATGGCACGGGCGCAACCGATTATTCTCCGCCATATGAATGTCACAGGCGGTTAAAAAACAGAGTAAGTGTATGTCTCACTATCGACCCGAAATGACCCAAGCAGGGTTAAAACCCACTTATAGCGTATCGGCTTATGACGAATACGGCACGCAACGCGAGGTGAGTATCGCAGGCGAAGCACCGTTGACTTTATTTGTTGACGGGCGTGAATTAGTCACGCTGATGACCTTGGGTACTTATCCTGAAGCCTTGGCGATTGGTTATTTGCGCAATCAGCGTTTTGTGAATGCGTTAACAGAAATTCGCCAAGTCATAGTCGATTGGGATCGGGAACGGGTCGATATTGACACCTTTGAGGGCATTCAGGACTGGCAGAAAAAAATGCAGCACCGTACTGTGACGACTGGTTGCGGACAAGGTACGGTGTTTAGCTGTAGTTTAGATAAAATGTATGAGATTAAATTGCCCGATGTGTCTTTGCGGCAATCCTATATTTACAGTTTGTTAAAAACCTTAAACGGCTATAACGATATTTATCGTCAAGCGGGGGCAGTGCATGCTTGTGCTTTGTGTCGTGGCACAGAGATTTTAGCGTTTGTTGAGGATGTGGGGCGGCATAATGCCGCTGATGCCATCGCTGGTTTAATGTGGTTAAACGAGTGGTCTGGTCATGATACGGTGTTTTACACCACAGGGCGGCTAACCTCTGAAATTGTGATGAAGGCGGCACACATGGCTATTCCTGTATTGTTATCGCGTTCTGGTGTGACACAAATGGGAATGGAGTTAGCACAAGATATTGGTGTGACCATGATTGCGCGTGCTAAAGGCCAGCATTTTTTAGTTTATAATGGTGTGCGTAATCTTGTTTATGATGCATGTCCTGAGGTGCCTGCTGAATCGGTAAGGCTGGCACGTGTTGCTAATAAATAAAAACAGAACGATTGTAGGTCACATAAGCGTAGCGTTATGGCGGATGGCGGCTTACGCCTTATCCGCCCTACAAGAATCCATTACATCCATTCAATGCTGTTTTAGCCACTCAATAGGCAATCAACCATGATGCATACTTCGGATAACCTGCCGCCTTTTTTAAGTGTTAAGCAAGTTGCCGAGTATTTGCAGCTACATGAAAAAAAAGTCTATGCCCTTGCTAATGAGGGGCAAATTCCCGCCACTAAAGTCACCGGAAAATGGTTATTTCCACGTGAACTCATCGATCAATGGTTATTAGACTCTAGTCACGGTGGCGTGTTAGCTGATCGCTTAATGATTGCGGGCAGCGATGACCCTTTGTTATACCGCTTAGTGCTAAATTTAACTGACGAGATTCAATCACAAGCCTTAATTGGCTACACCACTACGGGTACACAACTAGGCTTAGCGTTATTAGCGCGGCGGCGAGTTGACGTGTGTTGTATCCACTGGGGGCCAAGTCGTGAAAGCAGCTTGCGCCATCATGCCTTAATTCAACAATTTCCCCAGCACCATCAATGGATGATTGTGCGTGCGTTTGAGCGTGAGCAAGGCTTAATGCTCGCACCTAGTTATCGAGATTTAAGCCATGTCGCATTGCAGCGTATTTTAACCACAGATTTACGTTGGGTTATTCGCCAAGAAGGAGCAGGTTCTCAGCGTTTTTTACTGGAAACCTTAGCGCATTATCATTTGGACTTTAAGCAATTAACTGTGTCGCGAATGGCGTATTCAGAACGTGAAGCGGCTTCTTGGTTAGCAACAGGGCAAGCCGATATTGCACCAGGTACGCGCAGTGCAGCCGCAGAATTTGGCCTTGGTTTTGTTGCAACGGATTGGGAAGCGTTTGACTTTGTCTTGAATCGTGGCATTTATTTCCGGCACTTATTTCAAAAATTATTAGAGTATTGCCAAAGTTCGCAAGCCCATACGATTATGCAAACACTAGGTGGCTATCGACTAACAGAATTAGGCAAAATTATTTGGTCTAATTAACCGCAGCATTAATGCTGCATTGCAGGCATGAAAAGCTTCCGATAACTAGAAAAGCCTGTATTCCCCCTTGCCCTTCTCTATACCTCTCCCCATGATTAATGGTACTTTTTACATGTCTTAGTCTTTTGCTAAGGCTAATCTTATTGCCATTGTTAAAAATGTAATGAGTCCTAAACAATTAATGTTTTGCTTGGCTGTTGTTTCCTTGTTAAAAAATCGGCAAGGGTATCGATATTTCATCATCACGCCAATTGTTTTGCAGCAGTCTGGATATTGAGCGTGTTGTGATGGAGAGCACATTCAATCGCAATGCAACATGATTGCTTGTGTGTGGTTAAGCAAACTTTAACCCTAAGGAGTTCAAATAAATGAAATTATTTCCCTATAGTCTACTGTTAAGCCTTTTCTTGTGGCCTAGCGTGAGCTTGGCTGCGCCGCCTGCCCCTTGGTTAGCCGTGGCTGAAGCGCGTAATTTGCCATTTAGCTTGTCATCTTGTTTGAGTGCAGCCCGTGCAACTTTTAATGATCAAGGCTTTGCCCGTGTTTCTGTGTTAGGTAGCTCAGTTATGGCGGCTTATCAAAGCGGTGAGGATTACCAATTTAAAGCAGTCATGCGATGTCAGCCTCATGCAGCAACAGTGGTTGCGATGGTCGTTACCACTGTCTCTGGTGCAGGCACACAACGTGCGCAAAGCTTGATCAATGATATGCGTCAGCAATATCAAATGTCACGTTCAGGTGGTAGTGTGGTTGCAGCAGATAAAGCGGATGCTGCTGAAGCGATGGAAGATGAAGACTTATTAGATGAAGATTTCGCCGATGATTATGTCGGTGATGAGTGAGCGTAAACAGCCATTAGGTTGCTAGTGTTCAGCCAAACAAGGGTTGCCGGAAGGCAACCCTATGGTTTAAGACAATATTTGTCTGCTGAGTGGGTGTCGCGCAATGTTTTTTGATGTTGAGGCAAGGTATTTGCTTTAGGATATGTGCGTGTTGATTGGTTCAATGGTGTGTCAACGTTGTTAAGTGGCTAATAAAGGCAAGTGTACTGAGCAAAACAAGGCAAATTGCCCCGTTGTTGGGTGCAGTGCTGTAGGAGATTGGACACGTTAAAAACAACCGAGGTCGTATAAAACGACGCTCAAACTGCGTATCAAACTAGCCGTTTTATTCTTCAATTATAAAGATCATGGCACATTTTAAGATCACAACTAAAGCATTGAATAAAAATGATGATGTCTTGTTTAAATCAATGCTACAAATTGTCAATGCACAATTAACAGCCGAGTGGAGCTTTCATGATGATGCTGAGATTATCTTAGTTGATATGGAAGAGCGCGAAGGTCAACAGTTTTGGCAACAACAGCAAGCACAGCGTGTACTCATTGCATATGCACGGGAAAAACCGGCTGAAGCGACATGGTTTTTACCGCGTCCTATACGAGTAAAACCGTTAATTCAAACGTTGAATGCCTTGGCTGCTGCACAACAGTTTTTACCCACGGCGGCAGCGAGCAGCACAACAACACCTGCAACCACACCTTCCATTTCATCAATACCGTCAACACCTGCAATAAAAACAGCATCACCGGTTGTGTCTACTGCTTCATTAAGCCAAGATGCCTTTGATCCAGAGCAGTCATTAATTGGTTTATTAAAACAAGCGGTGGCAAAACAGCAAGCGATGTGTTTTCAAATCGCTGCGGCAACCCCTTTATTTTTTTCAGCAAAGCGGCAACAGTGCTTAACAGCGCAATTACAACTCAACACGCTAGCCGCTACGCCAACACATTTATATAATGTGAGTCAGGAACAGATTCAGTGTGAGCCAATTGCCGAAACAGCGGTGATTAAGGCAATTGCTGAACAAGGCGGGCAATTTTACCCGTTAGCGGCCATTATTTGGTTAACAGCGTTATCTGCCTCAAAAGGGCGTTTGATTGTGGGTCACTTGTTGCAGCAACCTGTTAAATTAAAACACTGGCCAAACTTGGCCGTTTTGCCGCACCAACCCCATCATATTCGTTTAGCCGCATTTATGACCCGAAATAGTGCAACCTTGGCAACGGTAGCGGAAAAAACGCAAGTGTCTATTGCACAAGTGGTTGACTTCTTTAATGCTTGTCAACTAGAGCAATTAGTCGAGCATACCGAGCAAGCGGCATTGTTGAATAAAAACAATGTGTCTGATGCCAAACGCAGCTTATTTCGTGGTATTTTGAAACGTTTGCTACAGTAAATGAAACATCATGAGCGAGATTAAAATAGTGTTTACTGGTAGCATGGGCGCGGGTAAAACCACCGCGATAGCTGCTATCAGTGAAATTCCTGTCATCAGTACTGATGTGCGGGCAACGGATGCAGATGTGTTGCAGCGCAAAGAAACCACTACTGTGGCAATGGATTATGGTGAGCTGACTTTAGAGGATGGACAAAAACTCCGTCTATATGGAACACCTGGTCAACAACGCTTTGAATATATGTGGAAAATCCTAGCTCGTGGTGCGCTAGGTCTGGTGATTTTGATCGATAATTCAGGTTCTGATCCGATTGGTGAACTGGTACGCTATATTGATAACTTTCGTGAGTTTATCAACGAAACCAGTGCAGTGATTGGGATTAGTCATATGGACACTAACCCCGAACCTGATTTACAGTCTTATTACAGTTATCTTCAAGAACGGGGTATTGAACTCCCTGTATTGCCAGTGGATGCGCGTTCATCAGACAGTGTTGTGATGTTGATACAAGCACTGCTGGCCATGTTAGAATTTGGTTAAAATGGAATCTTAAACCGTATGCTTGCTCCTGCTATTGTGAAACAAGTCGAAGTTCGGCTGGATAAATTATTAGAAATGTGTAGTGCAGTTGATGCTGTTGTAGTTGCCACCTTAGACGGACACTTATGTGCAATGAAACAGCGTGAAAAAAGCTACTCCCTAGAACGCTTAGCCACGATGGGCAGTACCTTAATGTCATTAGGGGATACCATTACCGCAGAGCTGGCGATGGGGACTTGTGATAACATCATTTCTGAAAACCGTAATGGTGTTGTGGCGTTCATGCACATCAATGATGACTTGGTATTAGTCTCATTAACCACCAGTAAGAATTCACTCGGTATGTTGTTAGGCTATTCACGCAGTTGTGCGCAAGATGTCGCGAAGATGGTGTAGTGTTCAGGCGATAATTGTCGAGTTATCGTGGGCTTGCTAGGCTGTGATACAGTTACCGTGTGTCGCTATCAGGCAAAAGTTTGCGCATTCATCAGAGAATACTTTAACAATACGATTGAATTCATTGTTAAATCGCGTATCATGTTAGTAAAGAATGAGCTTGATACAGATGGAACTGTGTAATGGGCAACATGTTAAAGCTAGCATGTGGCAAATTGTGATACAGACCATTCTCCTTGGTTTAAGTGTTGTAGTGCTCTAGCAAGATGCGGAGTGGGACTTTTCAAGAGAAAAGTAAACGCTTAAACTGAGCACGCCTTGAGCTTAATTACCTTATTCTGTTTTGCAAGATTGCAAACTGCATTTCTCAAACGGAATAAAGAAACAGGACAACTTCCCTCATCAGTTTGATGTGCAGAACTTGAATTCTGTTAGTGAAACTGCTGGCATGGGATTTATCGTAAAACCACGCGCTTCTCTGTTGAAGACAGTTGGAAGCATGTACAGTTGACGCATAGAATATTTTGTGTCTGAAAATGGGCAGGCAAAACAGTGAGCGCTGAAACCAGTTTTGAAGGCATTAAGGTCGTCGTAATTGACGATAGTAAGACGATTCGTCGTACTGCTGAAACACTTCTTAAAAAAGCCGGTTGCGAAGTTATCACGGCAACCGATGGATTTGAATCGCTGTCAAAAGTGATGGAGCATCAGCCCAACATCATTTTCGTGGACATTATGATGCCTCGTCTTGACGGCTATCAAACATGTGCTTTGATTAAAAATAATCAAGCATTTAAGAAGACTCCTATAGTGATGCTGTCCAGTAAAGATGGTCTATTTGAGCGGGCCCGTAGTCGTATTGTCGGGGCTGAGCATTACATGACTAAACCCTTTACCCGTGAAGAACTCCTGAACACGATTAAGGCATACGTTGTCGATGCGAAAGCATAACGTGGCTGACATGTACAGGTACTACTGGATAATAGTAACAAAGAGATAAAGGTATGGCGCACATATTAATCGTTGATGATTCACCCACAGATGCCTACCTAGTTAAAAATATTCTGGAAAGTCAAGGTTATCAAACCTCTGAAGCGTCTAACGGTGAGGAAGGCATACAGAAGGCCAAAGAAATTAAACCTAACTTGATCATCATGGATGTGGTGATGCCAGGTTTAAATGGCTTTCAAGCAACTCGAAAAATCACAAAAGGGGAAGATACAAAAAGCATACCAGTGGTTATTGTATCCTCTAAAAATATGGAAAGTGATCGAGCTTGGGGATTAATGCAAGGAGCTAAAGATTTTTTAGTTAAACCTGTGAAGCAGGATGAGTTATTAGCTGCGGTGAAAAAACTGATTGGCTAATATGCATGGATAGCAATGCAGTTTACTCAACCCTTCTGCCCCAAGGTCTGTTTCATTTAATCAACTCTTCTCCAACAGGCCACCAGCTCATACAACCTGTCATTATGGAACAAATAACCAGAGACGTGAGCATACATAACATGGTCAGCGTTCAGGTACAGGAGGCGGCAAGATGGCAAATACCTTAGCCCAGCCCCCTTTTCAGTGGTTACAAGAGCTTGAGCGCCGAGCAAAGCAAAAAGCACGCGGCTTGCCTCGACAAGAAAAAGTCCAGCAAATATGGCGTGGTATTGCCTTTCGGTTAAGCAATACAACTTGTGTTTCGGTATTAACTGAAATTCGAGAAGTAATGCCGGTGCCAACAGTGATGGCTCGTGTACCTGGTGCAAAATCATGGGTACGCGGTTTAGCCAATGTTCATGGCCAATTATTGCCAATTATTGACTTACAAGCGTGTTTAGACAACCGTGCAACCCTTTTAGAAGGGCGCACACGCGTGCTAGTCATTAACCAAGCAGGTGTTAATGCAGGGTTGTTGGTTGATGAGGTGATGGGAATTAAACATTATCCTGAACAAAGCCGTGATTTGGAGACACCTTGTAAGGAGGCATGGCTTGCACCGTTTGCAAAAGGGGCTTTTCACTATGAAGATACCCAGTGGACGGTATTCGATTTACATGTATTGGCAGAAAGTGATTCTTTTCTAAAAGCTGCCTTATAACGGAATAACCTAATAGTCAGTATTTTGAGCCATCATGATGCGTCACCCAATATCTATTTTTAACTTCACTCCAATCATGTTTTCTTTTTCAGCGGAGGGTAAAGTCTAGCCATGAAATTACCATTTAAAGCTCTGGGTTCTACAAATACGTGGCTATTTGCCTTTATTGTTGTCCTATTACTATGTTTTGTGCTGATGATTGCAACGTTTGCTTTAGTTGCGATTAATAAGGAACATGATGAAGAATATCTACGCTATGTGACGCAACTGCGTTTATTGTCCCAGCAATTAAATCAACAAGCTGCTGCTGCCGCCCGTGGTGATGCAGAAGCCTTTAAAGAAATTGCGGCAAGAACGCGGGAATATCAAAACACTTTAGAGTTAGTGACCAATGGCAATCCAGAAACGGAAATGCCAGGTACTCCAGAAGAAGCTATTCCAACTTTAACGGCCTTAACCACTCATTGGCAGTCAGCTAATGCGGGGATTAGCCAGTTATTATCGACACAAGAAGACGTAACACGCTTATATTTACAACTGGATGAGTTGATTCAGTTAACCAATCCCTTAGTTGAACAAACAGAGGTGGTGATTCAAAGTATGATTGCTGGGGGCGCAAATCCTATGCAAATGTACATGATCAGTCGCCAGTTAATGTTATTAGAACGAATTTCCAATAGTATTCGCGTATCTTTCCGTGGCGACGTTGAAGCGTTAGACGCTGAACGTCAGTTAGGGGATGACATTGGTGAGTTCAGTGACTCCTTAGCGGCTTTATTAGATGGCGGTGAGTTAATTACCCCCGTCACGAATCCTGCGGCACAACAAGCGATTCAAGAGTTATCGACCTTATTTGATGAACGTATTTCGCGTGCGGATGACTTCTTAGATAAATCTGAGCAGTTATTCCAAGCTAAGGATGCTTATCAAGCCATCAATGAAGTGACTCCTGAGTTACTGAATAGTATTGAAAACTTACAAACGACTTACATTCGGATTTCTGAAGAACGCTTTATTTCGCCTTTCTTAGGCAATGTGTTAGCGATGGTTGTGTTGGGTTTATTAGTCTTACTTGGCTATCTCATCATCAGCATTAACCAAGCGCGTGCAGCAGAAACCCGTGAACGTTTAGACGAAAGTCAACGCACCAACCAGCGTAACCAAGAAGCGATTTTACGGTTATTAAGTGAAATTGCTGACCTTGCGGATGGTGATTTGACAGTAACCGCAACGGTAACAGAAGACTTCACAGGGGCGATTGCAGATGCGATCAACTATGCGATTGAAGCCTTACGTGAATTGGTTATCAGCATTAATAAAACCGCTTTCCAAGTGACCAGTTCAGCACAAAGCACTCGCCAAGTGGCAGCACAATTAACGCATGCCAGTGAGCGTCAAGCACAGCAGATCGCCAAAGCAGGGCAAGCCATTATTGGTATGGCCAACTCGGTGAAAAAAGTATCAGCAAATGCGATTGAATCGGCTGAAGTAGCGAAGAAATCGGTAGAAATCGCCAGTAAAGGGGCGAAAGCGGTACAAGATACCATTGCGGGTATGGATAACATTCGCGAGCAAATCCAAGAGACTTCTAAACGGATTAAACGCTTAGGTGAAAGCTCGCAAGAGATTGGCGAAATCGTAGGCTTAATTGATGACATCGCGGATCAAACCAACATTCTGGCCTTAAACGCAGCAATTCAGGCGGCGATGGCAGGGGAAGCAGGTCGTGGTTTCGCGGTGGTTGCCGACGAGGTACAACGCTTAGCAGAACGTTCTGGTAATGCGACTAAGCAAATTGATGCTTTAGTGAAAACCATTCAAAGTGATACCAACGAAGCGGTTAGCTCAATGGAGCAAAGTACTGCTGGGGTAGTTGCTGGGGCGAAGATTGCAGAACGTGCAGGCGAGTCCTTAACAGAAATTGAGAAAGTATCGGTGCAGTTAGCGGGACAGATTGAGAACATTTCTCAAACTTCACGTACACAAGCAGCGGTGGCTTCTAATATTTCTGGCACCATGACTATTATTCAGGAAATCACCACACAAACCTCTAATGGTACTAATGAAACCGCAGCAGCGATTGAGCGCTTAGCGGCCTTAGCGAATGAGCTGAAAACTTCGGTGGCAGGCTTTAAATTACCAGATGATGTGCAACAAGCCATTGTAGAGATGGGTGATTCCTTATCTGGACAAGAAAACTAGTCCATTAAGTATTTTACCTTGCAAAAGTAGCTAACGATTAGCTACTTTTGTCATGTGTAGTCAAATGACAGTTTGCTTAAATTAAGTCAGTGTGTAAAAAGTTAACACACGCCTTGTACTCACACACACGGTTACCGTGTGTTTTCGGTTGACAGACTATAGATCGAAAGGTAAATCAATGAAGCATGCAGCCCTAACATGGGTGAAGACCACAATTGATGAGAGCTTGAAACAAACGCGGCAAGCGTTAGAGCAATTTGTGGAAAATCCCAGTGACACCGCACCTTTACAGCAAGGGATTGTCTGGCTGCATGAAATTCGCGGCGTATTGAACATCTTAGATTTGCAGACAGCGGCTTTGTTGGTCAAAGAAGTTGAACAGACCATTCATACTTTATTGGCAGGTAAAATCGAAAACAACGAACAAACCTATGATGTGTTAATGCGTGCTTTGATCCAATTACCTAATTATTTGGATCATTTAGCTATTGTGCAACATGATATTCCATTGGCATTGTTGCCTCAGCTAAATAATTTACGCGCTTTACGCAAGCAACAACCTTTATCTGCTGCGCATTTATTTACGCCTGATTTATCATTGCCTATCCCTGCGGCTAAAGCTGCCCAGTTGCCTGATCCTAAACTGAAAGAATATGCTGCTAAAATGCGTGCAGCGTATCAAAAAGGTTTAGTGACGCTCATTAAACAGCCGACTAATGCCGAAGGCATTAAGTTAATGTACACCGTCATGCAGCGTATGCAGCAAGTGACAGGCGCAGCACCATTAGGCAAAATATGGTGGGTGACAGAAGGTTTATTAGAAGCCTTGTTACAAAAAGGGATAGAGTTAAACGCCGCTTTTGTTAACGTATTGAAACAACTTGATGCCTTGATTAAGCAAATTGCGGATCATGGCAATGCGGCCTTGCGTTTAGCACCGCCTAAAGCAGTATTAACTAACTTGTTGTTCTATGCTGCAAATGCCCGTTCACGTGGCAAGCAAATTACAGCGGTTAAAGCTGCTTTTAAATTAACTGAATATGTACCTTCAGAAGCCGCACTGCAATCTGCACGTTTAATTTTTGCAGGGCCTGATATCGAGTTAATGAAAATCGTGGTGACTTTGCTCAAAGACGATTTTGCGCGGGTAGAAGAAACGCTGGATATTTTCAACCGTGCTGACAGTCCTTCAGTGACGGAACTAGCGCCTTTAGTGGGCTTATTAAAAGACATGGCGAATACATTAGGCTTATTAGGCTTGATGTTGCAGCGTAAGGCTATGTTAGCGCAAGCCATGCTGATTAAAGAGGTTGTGGAAGGCAAACGCGAAGCGAATTTAAATACCTTGCTAGACATCGCGAATAATCTGCTCAAGATTGATTCTGCGTTAGATATTTTGGCAGTACAAGGGGTGCATGCACGGCAACGTTTACAGCAAAGCCCTGACACAGAATTTTCTGAAACGCCACAATTTGATATTGTGTTAAATGTGGTGGTCAATGAAGCAAAAACCGAATTATCACAAGTGATTCATCCTTTAGTGATGTTTATTGACAGTCAAAATCAGGATGAAGAATTATTAGAAGTCCCTAGTCGTTTGAAACAAATCGAAGGCTTTTTATCCATTGTAGCCCATGCTGAAGCCGCTGCCTTATTGGCAAAATGTAGCCAGTATATTGAACGTATCTTTATTCGTGACAATACAGTGCCACCTGAAAGTCAGCAAAAATCATTGGCTGATGTATTGTTGAGTCTCGAATTGTATTTAGATACGTTAGCGGGTAATCCGATGGATGCGCGTAATATTCTTAAGTTGACAGAGCAACGGTTAAATACCTTACTTGCAGCAGCTTAATGTGCCTGCAACGACGGTATGAGTCTAGCGTCCTGATGTCTCCCACTCAGACGGTCTCCACTGAGCTTATCCTTGCCTCCAGTAGGTGGTTCTAAACATGAAACTGCTAGAGATTCCAGAACAAGTACCCTCCGATGAAGTTGATGAAGAAATCCTCGAAATTTTTGTAGAAGAGGTCGAGGAGGTCATGGGTGAAATCGTCAGCAGTTTTGCTGCGTGGCGTGATAATCCTGCGGATAGTGAAGCCTTACAAACTTTACGTCGTAACTTTCACACTTTGAAAGGCAGTGGACGTTTAGTTGGCGCAACGGCTATCGGTGAACTCGGTTGGCGATTTGAAAATTTGTTAAATCGGGTACTTGATGGTGCCATTCCTCAAAATAGCTTGATCTTAGGTTTAATTGGTCGGGTAGAAGATGTCATACCCGATATGATTGAACGCTTTAAAACACATCAAGCCCCTAATTATGACCAAGTATTGCTGATTTCCCAAGCGGATCACTTGAGCAATACTAAAGGTGCAAGTATTGGGGAATTCGATGCGCCAACAGCAGAAGACGCGGTTGCTGAAACAGTGGCCAGTGATGCTGCGCCTGTTGATATGTCTAGTGAAGTTTCAAACGATGTTGTAGAGCCAGAATCAGAACAGCCTGTTGAGGCTGAAACTGTAGAGCTTGCTGAACTTCCTTCTTTAGAAGATGATTTACCTGAGTTACCCGATTTAGAAGAAGAATTAGATTCTGGCCTGCCTGACTTGCCTGATTTAGACGCGGAAGACTTAGGGGAAACGGATAGCTTTGGTGATTTATTAGCCGATGACGGTGACTTATCACTGGATGACTTATCTACAGATGCGCTAGGTGATTTTGCGGATGAGTTGGGCGAGGGGGATTTACCGGCACTGCCAGATGATGACGCATTAGCAGACTTACCTTCGTTAGATGATTTAGAAGACTCAGATGCTTTAACAGAAGACACGGATTTAGCTGATTTACCAGAATTAGCAAGTGATGATGATGATGATGATGCTGCACTATTAGCAGAACTCTCTGATTTTTCACTTGATGATTTGGCAAGTGCTGATATTGAAAGCCTAGAAACTTCAGAAGAAGAGGCTTTAGACCCAGTTTTATTGGAAATCTTTCGCAAGGAAGCGACTGCACATTTAGCCGTATTAAATGCTTTCCTTACAGAATGTGAGCATGCGCCGAACAGTATCAAGGTTGGGCAAGATGTGGTGCGTGCGTGTCACACGCTAAATGGTAGCTCTCGCAGTGTCAATTTAAACACCATTTCCAATATAGCCGCGCCTTTAGAAAGCCTGAGTCGTCAGCTTGAAAGCCGCGATATGGTATTAACAGAAAACGGACATGCCATATTTCGAGAAGCAGTGACTCAAATTGAAGCGATTTTAGCCGGTGAATTGCCTGCTGAAACAGTACAAAGTGAATTACTGTCTCGTATTCAAGCTGAGCAGCAAACTTTACCTGCGACGAAAACCCCTATCGAATCAAGTGCCGCCAAACCCGCTCCAGCAGCAAGCGCAAGTAGTAGCTCTGCTGCCGCAGAATTGCCAGATGCCTCTGATGAATTCATGTCCATCTTTTTAGATGAGGCAGAAGAAATTTTAGAAAACACACAATCTTTGCTGGAGCGTTGGCAAGCCTCACCACAAAATATGCAGTTAATGAAAGAGTTACAGCGTGAATTGCATACTTTGAAAGGGGGCGCACGTATGGTGGGTATTGTCTCTATGGGGGACTTAAGCCACCACTTAGAATCTGTATTGACCAAAATTGTCGAGGGTAATGCGCAATCCAATTCACGTTTGCAAGAGATTGTACAAACCAGCGTTGATGAATTAGCTGCGATGTTAGAAGCTGTGCGCTCTGGCGTGCCGTTGGAAATGCCAAATGATTTAATTGCGCAAATTAACACCTCATTGTCAGGTGGTGGTGGAGAAGAGGAAGCCAGTGCACCTGCTCCCGCGACACCTTCACCCAGTAGCAGTGCAACCCCTCCAGCAGGGATGACACGTGCGGCTCCTGTCAAAAGTGCAACCAAAGCGGCTGCTGAAACGGCTGCTGCTGAGAGTGCCCGCCCTGAACGTAGTGAAGAACGCGAACTAGACAGTGAAGGCGCAGAAGATCGCATCCGTGTGCGCGTTTCGTTAATTGATAAATTGACTAACTTAGCCGGTGAATTATCGATTTCTCGAGCGCATATGGAACAGCAACAAGGGGCAGTGAAGAATAACTTAGTGGAAATGGACCAAACGGTAACGCGGCTGCGAGATCAGTTACGCCGTTTAGAAATTGAAACTGAAGCACAGATTATGTCGCATTTTTCAGATGCGATGGACCCCGGTGATGATGAATTTGATCCACTGGAATTAGACCGTTTTTCGGTGATGCAGCAATTATCACGCAGTTTATTAGAAACGATTAGTGACTTGCTGAGCATTCAAGACATCATGAAAACGTTGACGCGGCAAAGTGATGCGCTGTTGATTCAACAGTCACGTGTCGGTGCCGAGTTACAAGAAGGCATTATGCGCACGCGGATGATTCCGTTTTCGCGCATTTCGCCACGTTTGCAACGGATTGCACGGTTAACTGCACGCGAATTGCGTAAGCAAGTTGAGTTCATGATCGAAGGTGAAGGCATCGAATTTGAACGCACGGTGTTAAACCGTATTGTGGCACCGTTAGAACATTTGCTGCGTAATGCGATTGGACACGGTATCGAAGATGCTGAAACGCGACAGCAAGCAGGCAAACCAACGATTGCTCACGTTAAAATTCAATTGGCGAAAGAAGGCTCTGATTTAATCATTAAGTTAAGTGATGATGGCGCAGGCTTAAACTTATCTGCGATTCGGCGTAAGGCGGAAGAACGTAACATGATTAAGCCCGATACCGTCATTAGCGATCAAGATTTGATGCAGTTTATTTTAGAGCCGTCATTTAGTACTGCACAAAAAATCACCCAAGTCTCTGGTCGAGGCGTGGGCATGGACGTTGTTAACAGTGAAATCAAACAATTAGGTGGTACTTTACAGATTCACTCTAAAACGGGTGAAGGTGCTATGTTTGAAATTCGCCTGCCATTGTCTTTGACCATTAACCAAGCCTTATTAGTACATATTGGTGAAGAAACTTTAGCGATTCCATTAAATAATGTCGATGCTGTGATGCGCTTGCCGAGACAAGATGTATTTGGCAATAGTCCTGAAGATGTGCGTCACTATCGCTATATGGATCATGATTACCGTGTTTTCCATCTAGGTGAATTATTAGGCTTAGGTAAAGGTTCTCTGGATAGTGCATTAATTCCAACCTTATTAGTCCGTGCAGGTGATCGGCGAGTTGCCTTTTTAGTCGATGGCATTGAAGGCAGTAAAGAGGTTGTCGTCAAAGCAGTGGGGCCACAAATTGGTGCTATTCGCTGGATTGCCGGAGCGACAATTTTAGGTGATGGTCGTGTGGTCTTGATTTTAGATGTACCGACCTTGACCCGCATTGAGTCCACGCCGCAATACGAAGCCATGCAAGCGGTGGAAGAAGTTGTCGAAGAAAAAATACCGAGCAAAACGATTATGGTGGTGGATGACTCAATCACTGTGCGTAAAGTGACTGCGCGTCTGCTTAAACGACAAGGTATGGAAGTTTTAACCGCAAAAGACGGGGTGGATGCAGTTGCACAATTGCAAGAACATATTCCTGATTTAATGCTGTTAGACGTAGAAATGCCGCGTATGGATGGTTATGAATTAGCCACTCAAGTGCGCAATACCCCAGAATTAAAACATATCCCAATTATCATGATTACGTCTCGAACAGGCGCTAAACATCGTGACAAAGCAGAGAAAATTGGTATTAACCGTTATTTAGGCAAACCGTTTAATGAAACGGAATTGCTGGAAAATATTAATGCTTTGTTGGCTGAGAGTTTAGAAAAACGTGGTCAAAATGGTGATCAAGGGCAAGCAGATACATGGTCGATGTGATGCAAGATGACTGCATGACGTTTAGGCTGCTGGAGATAAGCAAGCATGGCTAATCAAAATATTTTTGTGCGGAGTTTGTTAGTGCCTGTAAGCAGTGGTCTGTTATTGCTACCGACTGCTGTAGTTGCAGAAGTTGCACCTTTGCAAGAAGCCCAGAAAGTTACTGACAATCAACCTGATTGGTTATCCGGTTTAATTGATTGGCGTAATCAGCGCGTGCCTTTATTAAATTTGAATAATTTGCTGTCTTTGCCAGAGACTGAAACAAAACCTAAGGCAGTACGGACAGTTGTGTTATATGGTTTAGAATCGTCGCAAACGATGCCTTTTTATGCATTTCGTGCGATTGATGTGCCGCGAACCTTGAATGTGACATCAGAAACTTTAACGCATCCGACCGAAGAGCAAAACCAAGGTTTAATTTTTCGCGTGAGAATAGGCAATGATGAATCGGCGTGGTTGCCTGACTTGACCTATTTTGAGAATTTATTGCGTAAATCGCAAAATTTGTTTCTAGCGGAAATGTAGGTCAACACGTTTTACTTTTAGGATGGTGGCTTTAAGCGATGTGATGCTTAAAAGAATGAGCTACTACGCAGTTTGTGGACTGTTTACTACAAACAGTCCACAAATAGGCATCGATGATTAGAAGCGTTTGCCAACCCCTAAACCAAATACCCAAGGATTAATATCAACATCTGCTTCAACATGGCCTAATGCACCTGAATTGAAAGAAGCAGTGGTATTGATGTCGATGTATTTAACATCAGCATTGATAAACCAATCATTACCCATGTCGAAGTCAACACCAGCTTGTGCTGCCCAGCCAAAAGAAGAATCTAAGTCTAGATCAGTCACACCACCCAAGCCATTGTCTAAAGAAGCAGTAGCTTCTTCGTCAAAGAAATAAGTGAAGTTAACCCCAGCCCCTACATAAGGACGGATTTTCTCATTAGGTAAGAAGTGGTATTGTAACAATAAAGAAGGTGGTAACACGCGAGTGCTTAAGATTTCACCGGGAGCTAAAGAGGCTAAAGTCGCGCCTTCAGAAGAAACATCATGTTTAGTTGGAACGTCTAATAACAGTTCAACCCCGATGTTAGGTGTGAACATATAAGTAATATCGATATCTAAAGTAACTGCGCTGTCAACACTTACTGTAGTTGCAGGTACGGTAACACCATTAGAAGTGACGTTTTCGCTATCATCATCTGGTGCAATATTAATGATACGACCACGTACTAACCAATCACCGGCATCTAAAGCAGCTACAGGTAAACTGGCAGCACTGAAGGCACTGGCAACCAATACAGGTAATGCCAGTTTGACAAACGTATTTGACATAGGTTTCTCCTTAGGTCATGTTTTTAGGGGCTAAATGTTTTTTCGTTTTACAGCGTGATAGTAAACCTGTTGTTTAAACTCAAAAACAGGCTTATGCCATTATCATATATTTTTTTGAGGAAAAATTGAATTTTTAAAACAATTATTTGCTAGTTTTGATGGGTTTAGTTGTATTTTTCAGTAAAACGAGCTTATTCTATTTTTTATAAAATACACTAAACTGTTAAGATGTGACATTAACTTAAGTTAATCCTGAGTATTTTAGTAAGTTATGGCCAATCATTTTAAAAAAACCAGTAGTGCGATTTCTTGTTCCGTGTGTCCAGTACGACAACTTAGTATGTATCAGGCTATTCCTGATAGTCAGCTCGACATTGTGCAGCAATACCGCGCAGAACAACGTAGTCTTCCCGCAAAAACACACCTATACCACCAAGGTGATAAACATACTAATACTTATACTTTATTCAGTGGTTGGGTAATGTTGTATAAAACCTTAAGTAATGGTGGGCGGCAGGTATTGCGATATGCTTTACCCGGTGACTTTTTAAGTTTTCAGCCTGACATGACTGGGCCTATGACACATTCTGCACAGACCTTAACCGATTCCACCTTATGTGTTTTTCCTAGGCAGAATTTATTGGAGATGTTTCATAAACATCCTGAGCTTGCGGTACAAATTGCGTGGATTACTGCGCGAGACATGACATTAGGGCATGAATATTTAGTGAATGTTGGGCGAAAAAATGCGCGTGAGCGTTTAGCCTTTTTATTCTTAGAATTATTTCATCGGATGCGGATGCATGTGCCTGAACTGGGCAACACAATGCCGTTTCCTATGACACAAGAAGACATTGCAGACACGGTTGGACTCACCTTAGTACATGTAAATCGTACTTTGCGTAGCTTACGGCAAGAAGGTTTAGTGAAGTTAGCACACCATTCTTTAACTATCTTAGACTATCCGGCCTTGTCTGAACTGGCTGGCTATAATGCGGAAAACTTAGTCAATCAACCTTTACTATAAAATAGAGTGTTGCTGGGTGTCATGAAGGAAGGCTATTTAGTTTAATATCTGGCAGTTTGTCATTTATTTAAGTTGTTTTAAGCTATACTAAATCAGTATGTTACAAAAACTTGAAAAATAAATGACGAAAAGATGACAGAAAGTGTTGACAGTCGTGAGGGAGTCTATATAATGCACGCCTTCACAGACAAAACGCGAAAGCGGATTGAAAAGTGAAGCAGCATTAAGCAAAGCAAGTTGAAAATAAAACTTGCAAAGCTAAATAAAGAACGTATAATGCTGCGCTTTCCTGAAGAAGTTCAGGACGAATTAAAGACATTTTAATTAAGTTTGAAAATAAAGATTGACAAGCGGAATTAAGATGTATAGAATGCTCGACTTTCCTAGATTGCTAGGCGGTCAACACAAGTTACTTGATAAGTTAAATGTTTGTTTTCACTTAACTCTCTCGTAACAAAAATTAAATAAAGTGTTGACATTGAAGATTAAGTAGTTTAGAATGCTTTTTTCACTTCAGCCAGAGTTGCTCAAGTGGTTCTTTAAGAGTTCAAATCAAGTAATTTGTGTGGGTATTTATGTTGACATTACCACAAAAGAATGTCGATGTAAAGCTCGTCATAGATTGAGTTTTA
>QKBZ01000276.1 GCA_003245895.1 Beggiatoa sp. | reverse complement strand
GGGAACGAGAAATATTATCTCGCGCCGAAACCCATCTTGTAACATGATGGGTTTCGCTTCGCTCTACCCATCCTATACGTTTGGGAATGAGAAATATAACTTTGTTTTTAATAAAAATTTTCGCCGAACTCAGGTTAATTCTGCAAATTCTGATTCAGACAACAAACATATGGCGGATGACGGCTTGCGCCTTATCCGCCCTACAAATAGCCTTTTTGTAGGAATCACCCGAAATGATGTGGACTTGGCGCATTGGAGAAACGCTGGCGTTAATGTGGTCGCTGTCGTTATCCGTAAGCTTGTTGCTACTGGCAACCGGTTTATTTGGCACTTTTATCAGCTTATACGCCTTACAAGTCGGTTTCTCGCAAACCCTTGCCGGTTTATTAATGTCGGCTTATTACGCCGGTTTTATCATCGGTACGTTAAAAACAGGCGATTTAATCAACCGTATTGGTCACATCCGTGCCTTTGCCGCATTTTGCGCCGTGGCAAACGCGAGCGTGATGGGCTTTACCTTCATCACTGATCCCGTGGTGTGGGTGATCCTGCGTGCCATGATTGGCTTTAACATGGCGGGTATGTTTATCGTGGTGGAAAGTTGGCTAAACGTAAAAGCAACGAATGCCAATCGCGGTACTTTACTCTCGTTTTACATGGTGACAACGTATCTCGCCCTTGGCTTAGGGCAATTTCTGATTAACTTTAATGCCAGCAATAGCCAAACCCCGTTTATTTTAACCAGCTTATTGTTATCGCTTGCCGTCGTGCCAGTTGCCATCACTAGAGCCAGTCACCCCGAACCGGTTGCCGTGGTGCATTTTGGTTTACGGCGTTTGTATCAGATTTCACCGCTGGCAGTGATTGGCTGTATTGCGGCAGGTTTAACCATTGGCGCTTTATACGCGCTCGCGCCGATTTTTGCGCTAAAAAATCAACTGAGCACGGGTGAAGTCTCTCTATTTATGGGTGTTTTGATCAGCAGCGGTTTATTATTGCAAGTCCCGCTAGGACGTTTATCAGATCGCATGGATAGACGTGTCATTATTGCCCTAGCCAGTGCAGGCGTGACCCTCATCAGTATTTTCTTTGTGATGTGGCAACAAATCAGTTTTATGCAATTATTATTGCTTGCAGCTTTATTAGGCGGCTTTATCACCACTTTATATCCGCTCAGCATTGCCTATGCAAATGACAGTTTACAGCCTAGCGAGTTTGTGCAGGCGAGCAGTGGTTTGTTGCTCACCTTTGGCGTGGGAGGCATGTTGGGGTCTTTAATCGCGGCGGTAATGATGCGCTTATTAGGCAGCGAAGGTTTGTTTATTTTCACAGGTGTAGTGAATCTATTGCTGACAGCGTTTGTGTTATACCGCATTCCATTACGTGCCAGTGTGCCACAAGAACAAAAAGAAGCTTTTGTGCCCTTGCCTGAAGTCAGCGTGACACCGCTTGCACATGAGGCTGATCCGCGTGCAGAAGGCACACAAGATGGTTTATTTGATACAAACCACAGCCATACTCAAGAAGCGGCTTAAGCTCGCAGCTTGTTTTATCACTTTTTTAAAGAACGTGCGATTATCGAATGAATACCCTCACCTTACGTGCTGCGAGTTTGCAGGATATTAAGCAATTATTAGCGTTAGAAAATAACAGTTTTGAGACAGATCGCTTATCACGGCGTAATTTCACCTATTTATTGTCCAAAGCACATGCACATACCATTGTTGCTGAGCAAGAAGGGGTTTTAGTCGGTTATGTGATGAATTTGTTTAGTCGTGGCACGTCGGCAGCACGTTTATATTCCATTGCGGTGGATAAATCGTGTATGCGGCAAGGGGTGGCCTTGCAGTTATTGCAAGCGATGGAGCAATACACGGTGTCACAGGATTATATGTCGATGCGTTTAGAAATTCGGCGCGACAATATTCCATCACAGAGTTTTTTTCGCAAGCATGGTTATCGTCAGTTCGGTGTGGTGGCCGATTATTACGAAGACCACGAAATGGCGTTTCGCTTTGAAAAGTGGTTAGCACCGCACTTAGACCGCGATTTAGTGCGCGTGCCGTTTTATCAGCAATCCTTAGATTTCACTTGTGGCCCTGCCTCGTTAATCATGGCCATGAATGCTTTAGACCCGCAGTTAAAACCGGATCGCAAAATGGAATTGCGGGTGTGGCGGGAAGCAACCACGGTTTATATGACCTCGGGTCACGGCGGCTGCGGGCCTTATGGTCTGGCCTTGTCAGCGTGGCGACGTGGTTTTGATGTGTCGGTGTATGTGAACAGTGAAGACGTGTTGTTTGTGGATTCGGTGCGCAGTCAGAAGAAAAAAGAAGTGATGCGCTTGGTGCAAGAAGATTTCTTAGAAGAATTGCAGGATTTACCGATTCCGATCCATTACGAAAGCGTGAGCGTGGCGCAGTTGCGCACCTTGTTCGAGTCGGGGGCAATTCCGATGGTGTTGATCAGTTCCTATCAGATTTACCGTGAGAAGTTTCCGCATTGGGTAGTGGTGACGGGATTCGATGACCGCTATGTCTATGTGCATGATCCGTTTGTGGATGAGGAAATGTCAGAGACGATAGCCGATTGCATTAATATGCCGATTTTGCAAAAAGACTTTGAGCATATGGCACGCTATGGTAAGACGGCCTTGCGGGCGGCGTTGGTGTTGCGGAAGCGAGAAGAATAACAAGGTTTTTAAAGTCCTCTCCCGCTGGGAGAAGCGGTTGCTGAGGACTGCTAAAACTAGAATAAAAGCTTAACGTCGGATGATGGCTCGCGCCTTATCCGACCTACAAAAATTCTACTTCTCCCGTCTCCAACGAATAAGAAGCCCCTACAATTGATAAGGTTTCATTGCCCACCAAACGCTCTAAAATCGGCGAACCGCGTCGCAATTGGTTGACAGAAGTACGGATATTGGCGCGAACGGAGAAATGTAATAAGGCTTCAGGCTGATCGCGCAAATCGGTTTCCAGCAAAGTTTCTACTGAAGGCCGAATACGATCCACAATTGAAAACAAGTTGCGTGAACGCACTTCTTGCGGATGTTGTAATTGTTCTAAAGTGGCTGTCACTGCGCCACAATGCGAATGCCCCAACACCACTACCAACGGCGTGCCAAAGCACTCTACCGCATATTCAATACTGCCAATTTGCGAAGGCGCGACCACATTACCTGCGACCCGAATCACAAATAAATCCCCTAAACCTTGATCAAAGATAATTTCTGCGGGGACACGCGAGTCAGAACAGCCCAAAATGATGGCAAAAGGGTCTTGCCCGCCAACCGTTTCGCATCGACGTTGAGCGTTGACAAGTGTAGAAGTACAACTATCGGTGACAAAACGCTCATTACCCGCCCTTAAACGCTCTAATGCTTCATTTGCCGAAATCATCTTCGTTTCAACCCCTTCACAGTTAGTAGTCTTAATGGTCATGCTCGTTAATTATAATAATGCTACTTTTCAGAAACACATCCCTTATGACCTGAGTTCAACGAAAATTAGTGTTAGAAACAAAAGCATACTTCTCGTTCCCAAATGCCATTTGGGAATGCAGTCGTGACGTACTACGTCACGAGAGAGCCAAATGACAGATTATCTTGTGTTTTGCGTTATCTCAAAACAAAACCCGCGACGCAGCGCGTCGTGACTGCATTCCCACACGGCGTGTGGGAACGAGAAACCACTTGTTTTTAATATTAAATTTTGTCGAACTCAGCTCTTATGACGTTTCTTCAACTCGACACCTTAATTCCCCATCTTGAAACTCAATGCTCAGCCGTTCCTGTTTCATTGCCTGCGCCCGCGTGCTAACCACTTGTCGCTCCGCACCACGCACCACGGCGAAACCGCGTTTTAACACCGCTTTCGGATCACCTATCAACACTTGCTGAATCAAGGCCGTTAACTGCTGTCGCGCAAATTGCAACTGACTACGCGCATTGTGCTGCACGGTATGCTGTAGCAACACCAATTGTTGACGACTGTCAGTTAATTGCTTAACCGCTTGCTCGCGCACCGTTTGATAATGCTGCTCACTTAACCAACGCGCACGGTTTAACTGCTCGCGGCTACTGCTTTGAATCCATTGCCAATGCTGCGCCGCTGTGCGGGCATTTTGCACAATGCAGGTGGTAATAAAGGCAGCGACAAGGCTGGGCGTGTGTGCGGCATGACAGGCCACTTCATCCAACAAGGTGCGATCCCGCTCGTGACCAATGCCGACAATGACCGGCAGTTGTGCGGTACAAATCGCCTGCACAATCTCGATTTCATTCAGTTGGTATAAATCGCCTTTTGCGCCACCGCCGCGAATCATAATCAAGGCATCAAATGGCTGTTTTTGATGGTCTTTATTAATCTGGGCAATGGCTGCGGGAATTTCGGCGGCACTGGCTTTGCCTTGAAACGCGGCGTGATAATAGCGGAATTCACACAAACCGGCGCGGTTCAACAACTCGGCTTGGCTTTGAAAATCGCCTAAACCGGCGGCTAAGGCAGGAGCTAACACGGCAAGGCGGGAAAAATCCGGCGGCAAGTTTAAACTGCGATTTTTTGCGAAAATACCTTGTTCAATTAACTGGTTACGAATACGCGCCACTTTCGCTGCCATTTCGCCCAAGGTGTAATTCGGGTCAATATCTTGCACAATGAGCGAAAAACCGTATAGCGGATGAAAATCCACCGCCAGTTTTAACAACACTTTCATTTCCGCGCCCAGTTTTAAACCGGTCGCAGTTTCAAAGCGTGGCAACACCACTTCCGCCCGTTGCTGCCACAACGCGGCACGCGCTTTCGCCACTTCCTGACCATTGGCATCATATTCCGCTAGCTCTAAATAACGGTGATGATTGCCAGAAATATGCACCACTTCCGCCCGCACCCAATAATCTGCACTGTAATGCTTGAGCAAAGTGGCGCGGATTTTCGCCAGTAAGCCGCTTAGCGACTGCCCCGACTGACCTTCTGATTCGTAATCAGTAGCGTCCTTGCTCTCGGCTGCCTCATCTTCAGACTGTTCTAGCTGAACATCCGGCGGCAGCCAACGGCGGAACGGCGCGAGGTCGAGACCCGCAGGCACAAACCACTGTTTACGCCCACCGTCAAAACGTGCGCCTAAGCGTTTTGCCTCGTCTTTTTCCTTAAACGGGCAATCAAGGTAAACCGCATGTGCTGCCATGTTTATGCAGGAAAAACGCCTGTCGATAAGTAACGGTCGCCACGGTCGCAAATAATGCACACAATAATCGCGTTTTCCACTTCACGAGACAAACGCAACGCCGCCGCTACCGAACCACCCGACGAAATACCGGCAAAAATACCTTCACGGCTGGCTAATTGGCGCGTGGTTTCTTCCGCAGTCGGTTGATCCATATCGATAATACGGTCTACACGCGAGGGATCGTAAATCTTTGGTAAATATTCTTCAGGCCAACGGCGAATACCCGGAATGCTCGCGCCTTCTGTTGGTTGCACGCCAACGATTTGAATCGCTGGGTTTTTCTCTTTTAGATAGCTAGAAGTCCCCATGATCGTGCCAGTAGTGCCCATAGTAGCGACAAAATGTGTCACTTTACCTTGGGTATCTTGCCAGATTTCTTCGCCGGTGCTGCGATAATGCGCCAGTGGATTATCAGGGTTATCAAACTGATTTAAGATTTTGCCTTCGCCGTTGCGTTCCATTTTTAAGGCTAAATCGCGCGCACCTTCCATGCCTTCCGCTTTCGTCACCAACTTAATTTCCGCACCATAGGCAGTCATCAACATACGCCGCTCAACGCTCATATTGTCCGGCATAATCAACACCATACGATAGCCTTTAATCGCGGCTACCATTGCTAATGCAATACCGGTATTGCCGCTGGTTGCTTCGATCAAAGTATCACCGGGTTTGATTTCACCGCGTGCTTCTGCCTCGTTGATCATGCTCAACGCGGGGCGGTCTTTCACTGAACCGGCGGGATTATTGCCTTCTAATTTCACTAAAACAGTATTGCTGCTGTTTTCATTTAAGCGTTGTAAACGGGCTAAGGGTGTATGCCCAACAAACTGTTCAATGGTTGGAAAATTCATTGTTTTACGACCTGTTAAAACTAAAAAGGGAATAGATTTGTAGGATGGGCTGACGAAGGAAGCCCATCAGTCGCGCTATTAAGTTAAGCACATGTAGGTCGGATAAGGCTTTAGCCGTCATCCGACATAACGATGTTGAAGGTTGAGCCAAGCCACTAACGGCGGATGACGGCTGTCGCCTTATCCGCCCTACAAGACGGTAGCAATTCTTAACTTAATGACAGCGCGACTGATGGGCTTCGTGCCTCAGCCCATCCTACAATATAGCCCGTGGAAACAAGCTAATTAAACAGATGCCTCTGGTGTGGGCAAAGACACCACTTCAATCCGCTCTACGGATTGGAAACCACGCGGTAAAGTATGACCGCGTCGCTCGCGTTCGCATAAATAGGCTTTAATATCAATCTGTTTTAGTGCCAAGTGACGGCGGGCAGTGTGTACAATCACCTGCTCAGTGGTCTTAATATTCAAGGCTGCGATAGCCACCACGGTTTCCGTTGCTTTGCTCGGAATGTTTAGCAACTTCACACCTTTGCCCTTCGCCATACTTGGCAACTCATCCAGTGGGACAATGCCTAAATAACCCGCGCTGGTGATAACCACATAATGGGTAAACTCTGGGCTTAAGGCAATCGGTGTCAGCAATTGCGCACCCTCTGGCAAGTTGAATACCGCTTTACCGGCTTTGTTTTTAGAATGTAACTCACCGGCTTGCACGATAAAACCAAAACCTGCGCTGTTAGTCATTAACCAACGCTGTTCTAATTCGCCAATCAAGGTGAATAAGAAGCTGCTGCCGGTCGGCGGGGAAAAACGGCTGGTCAGTGGGTCGCCCATACCTCGCGCAGACGGCAGGCTGCTTGCCAGTGTGGAATAACTGCGCCCGTTGTCGTCTAAGAAAATTGCTTGCTGATTGCTAAAGCCACGGGCGAAATCAGCGAGACCATCTCCGGCGCGATAGTTCATATTTGCCGGTTCGATCTCATGCCCTTTGGCAGAACGTACCCAGCCCTTGCTCGATAACACCACTGTGACCGGATCGGCAGGCACTAAAGCGGTATTGTCTAAGGCTTGTGCTTGCGCCCGTTGCACTAAATGCGAGCGGCGGTCATCGCCGTATTTTTTCGCATCGGCGCGTAATTCTTTGGCGATTAATTGGCGTAAGCGTTTTTCCGATTCTAAGATTTTTTCTAAACTCTCGCGCTCTTTGCTTAAATCCGCTTGCTCGCCGCGAATTTTCATTTCTTCTAATTTGGCTAATTGGCGCAAACGTAATTCTAAAATGGCTTCAGCTTGTTCTTCACTTAAACCGAATTTAGTCATTAATTCCGGTTTTGGTTTGTCCGCTTCTCGAATCACCGTAATCACTTCATCAATATTTAAAAAGGCGATTAATAAGCCGTCTAAAATATGTAAGCGTTTAACGATTTTATCTAAGCGATATTGTAAGCGGCGGCGCACCGTGGTTTCACGAAAGTGCAGCCATTCTAATAATAAGTTGCGTAAGTCTTTAACTTGTGGGCGACCGTCTAAACCGATGATATTTAAATTAATACGGTAACTGCGTTCTAAATCAGTAGTGGCGAATAAATGCGCCATTAAACTTTCAACATCGGTTTTTTGCGAGCGCAGTTCTAATACTAAACGCACCGGATTTTCATGATCCGATTCATCGCGCACGTCTTCGACCATCGGCAGTTTTTTCGCAGTCATTTGCGCGGCGATTTGCGTGATCACTTTCGCGCCGGAAGTTTGATAAGGCAGCGCAGTGATCACCACATCGCCATTTTCGCGTAAGTAGACGGCACGCATACGCACTGAGCCATTGCCTGTGCGGTAAATTTTCTGAATTTCTTCTGATGGCGTGATGATTTCCGCTTCTGTGGGGAAATCAGGGCCTTGGATGAAGCTGCAAATATCTTCTAAGCTGGCATGCGGGTGATCAAGCAAATGTATGCAGGCTTCCACCACTTCGCGCACGTTATGCGGCGGGATGTCGGTCGCCATACCGACGGCGATGCCAGAAGCGCCATTTAATAAGATGTTGGGCAGACGCGCAGGCAAGGTCAGCGGCTCGTCTAAAGTGCCATCAAAGTTCGCACCCCAGTCAACCGTGCCTTGTCCTAATTCGCCGAGCAATACTTCGCTGAAGTCAGATAAACGGGCTTCGGTGTAGCGCATGGCGGCAAAGGATTTCGGGTCGTCGATTGACCCCCAGTTGCCTTGACCGTCTACCAAGGGATAGCGGTAGGAGAAGGATTGCGCCATTAACACCATCGCTTCATAACAGGCGCTGTCGCCGTGTGGGTGGTATTTGCCCAACACGTCGCCGATGGTGCGCGCTGATTTTTTGTATTTGCTGGCGGCACTTAAGCCCAGTTCGGACATGGCATAGACAATGCGCCGTTGCACGGGTTTGAGTCCGTCGCCGATATGCGGCAGAGCGCGGTCTAAAATGACGTACATAGCGTAGTCGAGGTACGCTTGTTCGGTGAATTGGTGTAAGGGTTGGCGTTCGATGTCGTCTTGATAGGTTTCAGTGTGCATAGTGTTCGGTCAGTAACTGGGGCTTGCAAACGTCTCTGGCGGGGGACTTTAGCATAAGTTAAGGGGGGAGGGGTATAGTGGGGCGACCAGCACTGAGTTTACCAACGAGATTTACCCCACCTGCCGCAATGCATCCCCCACCCCCACCAATGCCTCGCCGATAATCAAACCGGCAGCCAATGGCACTAAGCGTTGCTCGATTAAATCAAGACCATAACGTTGCTCTGCCCAGATGTGGGCGAACACACCTAAGCCATACGTGAAGGTGATGGAAAAAGGTAAATATAAAGCTAAACCGCTTAACACGCCTAAACCACTGATGGGCACAGCACCTAACACTAAGCCAATTAAACCACCTAATAAAAACTTGTCTAAGTTGGCATCTTGCGTCTGCATAGCATCAATAATACCGACTAAAGTAGTCGCTTGTGGTGCGGGTAAACTGGTATCGCTGCCGAAACCACTGCTTTGCCATAACACCCAAACCACGCCGAACGCGACCACGATGCCTATCCACGACACGCTTAATTGCACGGATTGTTGTAGCAAAGGGCGACTACCAACTAAAAAGCCGGTTTTTAAATCTTGCATCATATCAGCGGCTTGGCTAATGGCGACGGTGACGACCATCGCTAACAACACGGCGGCACTGACACTGCCATCGACAAATAACAGCATTAAAGTGACAGAGACTAAGGCCATGCCGGATAAGGGCGAAATGTCAGTATGTCCCATACATTGGGCGACGATTAAGCTGGCGATGAACAGCCACACGATGCCAATGACGCTAATTAATAGGGTTTGTGTCAGGTTAATATCTGGCATTAACCAAACAGCGGTTAAAAAACAGATTGCCGCGACTAAGCTGGCTTGTAATAACACGCGGCGCGGTAATTCTTCCGCTTGTGTGCTGCTGTCTCGTTTGGCTTGGCTGGCGTGAGAGATTAATTTAATCACACCACGCAATACCGTAAAACTAAACAGCATTTCGATTAATGCAGCACCGATTAAAGTGCCGATGCCCAGCGGCTTTAATAACTCGCTGTAAATGAAATTTAATTGGCTGGTATCTGTCTGAGAAAATTGTGGAGGTATCCAGCCGACGGCAACGGTCATCGGTGATAAAACGCACCATGCAACGAGACCTACGACAAAAAAAGGTAAACCAGAGCGTCCTGCCAACAAACCCGCAGCAAATACTAAGGGTGATAAATACACGCCTAAACCAAAATACGCTGGCAAAAAGCCAAAACTTATATCTAAGTCTTCACCATTAATAAAATCAAACTGTTCTAAACCACCTGTTAGCAATAATACTTTGCTAACACCGCCTAATGCTGCGCCCGCTCCTAACCAACGCGCTTTGGCAAAACCTGTTGCACCAGATTGCAACACAGTCGCCACGGCAACGCCTGTTGGATAATGTAAGCGTTCAATTTCAATGAGTTGTTTGCGCAAAGGGATGATTAAAATCAGACCTAGAATTGCACCAGAAATACCGGCAAAGAGCAGTGGTATTAAGGGTAAGTGCGTTAAGATATGTTGGTCGTAAAGTAGAAAAACGGCGGGTAAGACGAAAGCAACGCCTGTACCGGCGTTATTAATACTAGAGGCAATGGTTTGGTTTAAATTATTCTCGACAATGGTGCCACGCCGAAAAATGCCGCGCAAAATGACGTAACCCAACATGGCAGCGATGGCAGAGCCACCGAGGGAGAAACCCAGTTTTAAAGCGATATAGACAAAAGCAATATTTAAAATAATGCCTTGGCAAATACCTACAATTACCGTTAGAACGGTTAATTCTCGATAAGCAGTCATAAGCGTATTGAGGGGGGAGTCTTAAGCAAAGAATGCGTCTTTTTTAGGGCTGCCCTCAATGTATCATAGTTACTGCTGAGCTGCTTTAGAATATGCTGATTTTAGAGCGCACACGGCACGTTAGGTGAACGTGCCGTGTGTTGAGCATGTCTTATTGCGCGTCGCTTGCCCAGACAGAAATTAAATTGCCTGTATCATCATTGCGGAATAATTCGACTCGTGGTTGTCCTGCGCCGATTTCACCATAGTTTGCGCCATAAAATAAGGAGAAATCTAAGGTGATTGGACTAGTGACTGGGATACCGATAAAGCCTAAGCCTGAAGTGGTATCGATCATGCCGCCAACATCGACCACACTCTTAATATTAGAACCATAAATACCGATGCCAAAGTAACCACGCGCCGCACCCTCAGGGCTGGCAACTGTGACCACGTAATAACCGGCTGGCAATACATCGGTTTCGGTAATGCTACCAACATCAGATAAGACAGGGCCAAAAACAGGCGTGGCATTGTCTTGTTTAATTTGCACATTCAGTTGTTGCATAGCGCCGGTATATTCTTGAGTTTCAATTTGAACAGCAGTTGGCTCGGTCAAGTGGAAACTGGTAAAGCCTTCCGCCTCGCCATTTTCCCGCAATACAGAACCAGAACTAAAACCGCCATCACTCATACCGCTAGAGTTGTTAATGGATAAACCCCATTGCCCTTCGCTGCGACCTTCTGGCAGATTCACTCGCATCACATAAAAGCCATTTGTGCTGAGGTCTAAGCTGTAACTGCAAACGTCATTTGGGCAATCGGCTAAAGGTGTTTCTGTACCGGTAACGGGCGTTTCTGTTTCTGTAACAGGTGTTTCCGTTTCCCCATCTACTGGCGTTTCTGGCTCAGTGATAGGCGTTTCTTCCTCTACTGGTGTTTCTGTCTCAGTATCTGAAGTTGTCGTTACCAAATCTCCAGATTCATTAATAATGAAATCTGATTTTACGTTACCACCACCAATAGTTAACACACCTTCATCTTCTACCCCGCCCCAAGACCATACGATTTGATAAGGCACAGTATGGCGTTCAGACACAGTCACTTTTTGTGTTAATGTCTTCGTTAATGTGCCACCGGTTGCTGTTAAAGTAATCGTCTGTGATTGTGATGGATTTTCTGCTAAATATTCCGCTTTAAAGTTATCCAGTAACAGCTTTTCTTGTGCAGAATCAAATGTGTTTTCTGGGTTTTCAATCTTGGCAACATCATCCGTTTTGTTTACAGATTGAATGGGGATTGCGTAACCACCACCTGCACTAGAAACAGCGTAATAATCTCCTGTATCAGGTGTGATAGTCACGCCGCTAATACCTTCGCCAATATCATAAAATTGATTGTTGTTTAAATCTTGATACACCACGCCTAATAAATAGGCTTGTCCATCACCTGTACCAAAATCTTGTGTGATGTAATGATTTTCTTGACCATCAGTAGCATATCCAATCCCCACTTCTGTGGTTGAGGTATTGATATCTAAAATCGTTGTGCGATGTCCTAAGCTCGGTGTCGAGCAGTCAAGAAGCAAGCCAGCATGTCGATTTAAAATAATCTCGCTGGTTTCCATTGACGGAAAAGCCATCATCCATGCGATGTTTTCCAAGACACTGCCGGTATAACCTTGCGCAGCAACTCGTTGGCTAGGTGTTACCCCTGCTTGGCTATTATGATCGAAGTAATCATTGTCCAGCATGTCTTGTGAATGCAAGCGTGCGGAGGTGCCTAATTGTGCCTGATATGTCACTGGTGACACGGCTGGATAATTGGCAAAATCCCCTGCTAAGTCGCTAAAAACAGTAGGACATTCATTAAGGGTAGCTAACCATTTACCTTCCTCGGCAGGATTTGCCCGCGCTCGGTTAACTAATTCCAGCATGTATTGTTCGGCTGCTGAAGCATCGCCGTGATCATATAATTGCGTAGGGGCAGCTTGTGAAACGAGTGGCAATAATGAACCCATTGCTACTAAAAAGCGCAGAAGAGACATAAACACTCCTAAATATAGTTTATAAAATTTTTATCAGAACAACTTTATAGTAATACTAAATTTTAAAAAGTGTTAATAAAATTTCATGCTTAACTTTAAGGTTTTTTTAAGTGTATTGTGAGTTAAAAAAAAGCGGTAAGTAATGTGTTATTACTTACCGCTTTTTTGTTTAATAATAAATGTTTCTCGTTTTCTAGTTCCCACGCGCTTTGCGTGGGAACCCGTAACGGCGCGCCTGCGCCGAGTGTTGAATACGAAAGCAGAGAAATTCGTGACGCAGGCGCGTCAAGACTTGCTCCCACGCAAAGCGCGTGGGAGCTAGAAAATACTTACCTCAACGCAAACTCGCACTATTCAACCGCTCCGGCTCTGCCGCTGGTTTTGATTCCGGTTCGGCCTGCAACAACGGTAAAATCGAGTTCTGAAAGTGCTGCTCGGTTAACTCACCTGGGTGACTCCAAACAATTTGCCCCGCAGGGTTTACCACAACGCTAAAAGGCAGAACACCTAGGCGATTGCCATATTGTTGCGATAATTCAATGCCTTCATGTTCGCCCAGTAAAATCGGGTAATTCACCTCAAAATCTGCCGCAAAGTCGCGCACGGGGTCGGTCTGGTCTAAGGCAATGCCGACGAATTGCAAGCCGTTTGCGCCATATTGCTGCTGCCATTCGACAAATAACGGTACTTCTTTCACACACGGCGGACACCATGTCGCCCAGAAGTTGATCACAATTACTTTGTCTTGCCAGTCGCCTAAACTGCGGGTTTCACCGTCTAAATCAATTAAGCGAAAATCAGGAGCTTCACGCATTGCCGCAGGATTGGCGATTAAACGCTGTATCCGCTCAGCTTTTGCCGCTTCGATGTCTGCGGCAGTCGGGGCGACTGCTGGGGCTGGCAATTCAGGTTTATCAGTGGTGTATTGCGAGGTTAAAAAGCCCGCGCCTACACCTAACACGCTAAAAAAGCCCCACAGTAAAACAGTTCCCAATTTAATCATTGCTGTAAAAATTCCTGAAGATGTTGATAAAACGGGCTGGCAGGCATAAAGCCGACGACACGGAAGCCGCGCACTTCTTGCCCTTCACCGTCATAAAACATGATGGCAGGCGGGCCAAAAATGCCGAAATGTTGGTATAAGGCTTTGTCCTCCGCATCATTTGCGGTGACATCGGTTTGCAATAACACAAAATCGGACAGGGCCTGCTGAACTTGTGGATCAGTAAAAGTGAAATGTTCCATTTCTTTACAAGACACACACCAATCTGCATAAAAGTCTAGCAATACCGGCTTGCCTTCTGCCTCTGCTAAGGCTTGTTGTAAACCCGCTAAGCCTTTCACTTGCTTAAATTTCGCTTCTGTGTGCATAACGGGCATTGGGCTGGCTTCGCTACCTGTTGACACGATTGTGCGGCTAAACGGGGCAAGTGGTTGCCAAACACTGCGCGCGCCGCTTGCTGCACCGATAATCAAAACAGTGCCGTAAATCAGGAACAATACGCCGACCCCTTTCCACAACTTGCGCCAGCCTGCGCCCGCGTCTACTGGCTCTAATGCCCCCATAAACACAGCGGACACGATGAGCAAAATTGCCCACAGCAATAACACGACGGAAGGCGCGAGCAGCCAACTGATTAACCAAATCGCGGTGGCGAGTAATAACACGCCGAAAACTGCTTTAACTGCGTCCATCCATAAACCGGCTTTGGGCAACAAGCGACCGGCGGAAGTGCCAATTAATAACAGCGGTACGCCCATGCCTAAGCCCATGCTGAATAAGGCTAAACCGCCGAGTAAGGCATCTTGGCTTTGTCCGATGTAAATCAATGCGCCTGCTAACGGGGCTGCTACGCAAGGGCCGACGATTAAGGCTGATAACATGCCCATGATGGCTACACCGATTAAAGTGCCTCCGCGTTGGTTATTGCTGAGATTGCTTAAGCTGGTTTGCCAACTGCTAGGCAATTGCAAATTGTAAAAACCAAACATGGAGAGGGCTAAGGCAATGAATACCAAAGCAAACACGATAGCGACGGCTGGCGTTTGCAATGCGGTTTGCAGACTTTCACCAACTAGCCCCGCGAATACGCCCGCGATGGCGTAAGTGCTTGCCATTGCTAACACATAAGTCAGCGACATGAAAAAGGCACTGCGGGTATTGACGTTATCTTGTCCCACGATGATGCTGGATAAAATTGGAATCATCGGGAACACGCAAGGCGTGAACGATAACAGCAAGCCGAAGCCGAAGAACATTAATAAAGTATAAAAAATGTTGTCCGCCATCAACATGTCTGCAATGCGGTCTTGTTCTGAGCGTTTGAGTTCTGAAACCTCGGTGACGGTGGTGCTCAGTTTTGCCGGTTCAGCTTCTTCTTCTTTGACTGTCGTTATTGTTTCTGCTGCTGGGGTGTCGCTCGCTTGTGGCTCGGTAGTGTTGACTGTTTCACTGCTGGCAATCCCGCCAGTGAATTCAGGCAGAGATAAAGTTTCTTGATGATCTATCGGCGGATAACATAAGCCCGCATCTGCGCAGCCTTGATATTGCACTGAAATAGGCAATTCGGTAGCTGCCGCAGGCACGCTCAGCGGCAATTCAATTTCGACAATGGTCTGACGATAAATTTGCACCCGCCCATAATACTGGTCTTCATTCCATTGTGCGGGCGGATAAATCGGCTCGCCAATTTCGCCCACGCTGACCGAGAATTTAAATTTATCGTGGTATAAATAATAACCTTCAGCCAACTGCCATTGCACGATCAAGCGATCTCGGCTAGGTGGCACCATAGCGGCAAAAACAAAGGCTTGCTCCGGCGGTAAAAAGGCTTCTTCTGTGCTGGCAGTTTCGGTTAATGGCGAATCAAATTGCGAATTTAAAATGTTATTTAAATTATGGAGAGGTACAAAACTGCTGTTGTTTTCGCTTAAGGGAGCAGGGGCTAATGAGGAACTGTTCGCCACTGGCGCGAGTGTGTCAGCGATGGGTGCTAACTCGGTAGCAGGTTCTAACAATGACGCGCCATTCATAAGCGGTTTTAAGCCTGACGTTTGTACAGACGCAACTTCGCTAACGGGTTCGGATTCTGCTGCAACTTGTTTTGGTAAACTGACTAGCACAGGTGTGGTAATCGGCGGATAGCAAATACCCGCATCGGCGCACCCTTGATAACCTAGCGTTAAGGTCAACTCGTCCGCATTCGCCGTTTCAACAATTGGCAAACGGGCGATTACTTGGTGATAAAACACCGACACTTCGCCAAATAATGGGTCTTGTTTAACCTTGCCTGCTGGCAGTTGAATGCCGCCAAAGCGTTGGCTTGGATTGATGTCGGTAAATTTGAATTTATCGCGGTATAAATAATAACCGTCGGCAATATCCCATTGCGCGATTAATTCCGAACCTTCTATGCGCGTGGACAAGCGAAACGCTTGCTCAGCGGGTAAAAATTCTTCCTCTGCTGTTAACTCGTCTTCAGTATTTAGGCTGGGATTAGGACTTAACTCTGCAAGTGCATTCGCCGCAGTTGGAGAGGCAACAGGGGTTAAGGCTTCGCTGGCAGGAATATCGGGCAAGACTACGGTCACAGTGCGATGAAATGGCGCGTAACAATCGGCAAGTGCGGGCGGGCAACCTTGCGCGGTGACAGAGACGGTCACGGTTTTGCGCTGGTAGGCATTGACCACAATCGGCACGGTTAACACCGCTTGTTGTGAAAATGCAGCTTGCTCGCCTAAAGCAGTGTTTTGCAACTCGGCTTTATCGGCAAATTGTAGTGAGCCGAGTTCTATACCTGCCGTTTCACTACTGACAGAAAAGTGATCCCGCAGCAAACGCTGATCGTCCGCAATTTGCCAAACCAGTTGCAGCGTTTGCGCATCGCTGGCGCGGGCATGCACGCTAAAAGCGGTATTATTGGTTAAGGTAATAGGCGTTGCTGGAGCGAATGCACTCCACGCCCATAGGTTGATAAAAATCCCTATTTGCAACAAATATTTCAGCATTATCATTCAGCGCGATGACGCTACCCCCTGAAAAACATAACGGGCTTGTAAATTTGAACTCGTTCCCACCGTCTCACGGTGGGAATGCATACTGCGTCGCTCCAGCGGCGCGTGTTGGCGAGTCACGACAAGAAACTGGAGCTTCCAGACAAGCTTCCCAAGTTAAGAGCTTAGGAATCAACAAACTTATTAAGCATAGCCTTAGATTCATTCGCGCCGCTGGAGCGACGCGGCATACATTCCCATCGAAAGACGATGGGAACGAGACAAACGATTTAATTCCACACAACCCTTAATTCAATTTTTAACATTTAGTTAATAAGTGCTTTTTGCTAAAATTCCGTTCTTCTCCTATCTTACTATACGCACGTTCGGCACCTTTAGAAATGGTCTGAAACATTGACTATTCAAGCGGTGTAAACACGAGAGCAGCCCATGAACTGGATTGATATTTGTATTGTCAGTGTCATTTTAGTTTCAGCGTTGAGCAGCTTAGGGCAAGGCTTTGTGACCGAAGTGCTGTCATTGTCTGCGTGGTTTGTGGCCTATGTTGTGGCGTTAAATTTAAGCGAGTCTGGGGCAACTTTGTTAGTTCCATACTTGGGGGCAACCCTATTGCGGCTAAATGTCGCGTTTATGAGTTTATTCGTCATCACCTTACTATTATTAGCGTGGGTCAACAGCTTGATCATGCAGGCGACGGATTATGATGAGTTATCACTACTTGACCGTGTTTTAGCGGTGCCGTTTGGGGGCTTGCGCGGTTGTTTAATGGTCATGATGATGGTGTTTTTAATCAGTACTACCCCCGTTTCAAATCAATCACTTTGGCAAACTTCACAACTGATCCCGCCCTTACAATATGGCAATCAACTGTTATCTAAACAGTTTGCGGCTCACTGGCTGACACATACAGCCCAACAACACAACCCGTAACGTGAGTTTTTTTAGCGTTTTAATCGCTTGGTATCTGCACGATTTTGCCTAATCTGTGTTGGTACAAGGCGTTACTTTTTGGAGTCACTCTATGTGTGGAATTATTGGTATTGTTGGCAAATCTAGCGTCAATCAGGCGTTATTTGATGGCCTAACGGTGTTGCAACACCGAGGGCAGGATGCAGCAGGCATTGTGACCTGTGATGACGATAAATTATTTTTACGCAAGGATACCGGCCTTGTGCGTGATGTGTTCCATACCCGCCACATGGTGCGCTTAAAAGGCAATATGGGGATTGGTCATGTGCGCTATCCGACCGCAGGTTGCGCCAGCACTGCCGAAGCACAGCCGTTTTATGTCAATACGCCGTATGGCATCACCTTGGCGCATAACGGTAACTTAACTAACACCGATTCCTTAAGAAAAGATTTATACCGCGAAGATTTGCGCCATATCAACACCGAATCTGATTCAGAAGTGTTGTTAAACGTGTTTGCGCATGAGTTGCATAAACTGGGCAAACTGAACTTAAACGAAGAAGATATTTTTAACGCGGTGACAGGTGTACATCGCCGTTGTCGTGGTGCATATGCAGCGGTAGCGATGATTACCGGTTATGGTCTCGTTGCATTTCGTGATCCTGATGGCATTCGCCCTGTGGTGTTTGGCAAACGCGAAACGCCAGACGGTTTAGAGTATATGGTGGCCTCTGAAAGTGTGGCGTTAAATATTCTGGGCTTTGAGTTAGTGCGCGATATTTTACCCGGTGAAGCAATTTATATCAGTGCGCAAGGCCGCTTATTTACTCGCCAATGCGCTGATGAAACTTCTTACACGCCGTGCATTTTCGAGCATGTGTATTTAGCGCGTCCTGACTCTATCATTGACGGCATTTCTGTTTATAAAGCGCGTTTACGCATGGGCAAAGCCTTAGCGA
>QKBZ01000003.1 GCA_003245895.1 Beggiatoa sp. | reverse complement strand
TTTTTCAAAAATAAAAATATGTTTAAATTGCCCCCCTTACCTAAAACACTGAGGCAACACAGCGACACGATATAAAACAGTTGTTTTATATTGGTTTTACAGCGTAAAACTGGGCTGGGCTTTTCGACGTACCGTGACTTTCCATCAATATTAGATTATAATGGGGAGTGTTTTGCCTCGCACTCAGTTAACGTACATCACACAATTGATCCCCGTGATCACTTAACCTATGGAAAATGTGGAAAACAGCGTTTCCACAGTCAAAATCCTTTCAGGTCTAGTTTTTTCTATTAACCCCCGGTGAGAGATTATGCTGACAGGACTCTATCAACCCGAATTTGAAAAAGACAGTTGCGGTTTTGGTCTGATTGCGCAAATGGATGGTAAACCCAGCCATTGGCTCGTCAAGACTGCAATTGCATCATTGACTCATCTAACTCATCGGGGCGCAATCGCAGCAGATGGCAAAACCGGTGATGGCTGTGGGCTATTACTGAGAAAGCCCGACAGTTTTATGCAAGCCGCTGCCCGTGAGGGTGGATTTACCCTCAGCGCGTTATACGGCGTAGGGATGGTGTTTTTAAACCGCGATGAAGCCTTGGCTAAAACCGCGCGGGAACACTTGACCACTATGGTACAACAACAAGGCTTAACCGTTGCAGGCTGGCGTGCCGTGCCTACTGATGCCAGTGCTTGCGGGGAAGAAGCTCTAAAAACGCTGCCCACGATTGAACAAATTTTTGTTAATGCGCCCGATGGGATGGAAGAAGCCGCTTTTGAACGCTTGTTATATATTGCGCGGCGGCAAACAGAAAAAGCTGTAGACAGCGCACAAGATGACATGTTTTACATCTCAAGCTTGTCTTCTCGCGTGATTTCTTACAAAGGCTTGGTCATGCCTGACCGCTTGCCTGTGTTTTACCGCGATTTGCATGACGAGCATTTTGAGTCATCTTTATGCGTTTATCACCAACGCTTCTCAACCAATACATGGCCTCAATGGCGTTTGGCGCAACCATTCCGCTACTTAGCGCATAATGGTGAAATCAACACCGTACAAGGCAACCGGAATTGGGCGCAAGCACGCGGCTATAAATTTGAAACGCCATTAATTCCTGATATGGAAGCGGTGCGTCCTTTAGTGTCAATGAGCGGTTCTGACTCCTCCTCATTAGACAATATGTTGGAAGCCTTGTTAGCTGGTGGTATGGACATCTTCCGTGCCATGCGCTTATTGATTCCACCTGCATGGCAAAACGTCGATAACCTCGACCCTAAATTGCGCGCCTTCTACGAATACAACTCCATGCACATGGAGCCGTGGGATGGCCCTGCGGGTATCGTATTAACTGACGGTCGTTATGCGGGTTGCGTATTAGACCGCAACGGCTTACGTCCTGCACGTTACATCGTCACCGAAGATCGTCACATCACCTTAGCCTCTGAGGTGGGTGTTTACGATTACGCGCCAGAGTCTGTGGTGACTAAAGGCCGCTTAAAACCCGGTGAGATGATCGCGGTTGATACCCAAACTGGTAAGTTATTATTATCCAGCGACATTGATGAGATGCTGAAAAACCGGCATCCGTATCAACAATGGATGCGCAAACACGCGCAACGCTTGGAAGATGATTTAACCGGTAACAAACCGATTCCAAGTGAACTGAATAAAGAAGAATTGTTAACTTACCAAAAACAATTCCAAGTCACTTTTGAAGAATGTGACCAAGCCTTGCGTGTTCTGGCTGAAAATGGTCAAGAAGCGACAGGCTCTATGGGCGATGACACGCCATTGCCTGTGCTGTCTAAACGTGTGCGTTCTTTATACGACTACTTCCGCCAACAGTTCGCCCAAGTGACAAACCCGCCGATTGACCCGTTGCGGGAAAAAATCGTCATGTCGCTGCGTACTTGTTTCGGCGAAGAACAGAACATGTTCAAAGAAGACGAGAACAACGCGAAACGGGTAGAAATCTCCTCGCCAGTGTTGTCACCTAACAAATATCAACGTTTGTTAGGCATGTATGCAAATGCGGTGTTGGATTTAAATTATCCTGCTGAACAGTCGTTAGACAGCGCGATCAAAGATATTTGCCAACAAGCGGAACAAGCAGTACGCGATGGCAAAGTGATCTTAGTGTTATCTGATCGCAAAATCAGTGCGGATCGCTTGCCAATTCATGCTTTGTTAGCGACTGGCGCGGTACATCATCACTTGATTGGCAAAGGTTTACGCTGCGATGCCAATATTTTGGTGGAAACTGCGACCGCACGCGATGCGCATCAGTTTGCGGTGTTATTAGGCTATGGCGCGACTGCGATTTATCCATATTTAGCCTTTGAAACCATTTTAGATTTAATCGCCACTGGCGAAGTGCGCAACAGCGACACGGTAAAAGCCTTAATTAATTACCGCCAAGGGATTAACAAAGGTTTATACAAAATCATCTCTAAGATGGGTATTTCAACAATCACCAGTTATCGTGGTGCGCAGTTGTTTGAAGCAGTTGGTCTGCATAAAGACGTGGTGAACTTATGTTTCCACGGCACCACTTGCCGGATTGGCGGCACGCACTTTACTGATTTAGCCTCAGACCAAAGCAAGTTAAATAAATTAGCATGGAATCCTCGTAAGAAACTGGAAACTGGCGGTTTATTAAAATATGTACACGGCGGCGAGTACCATGCCTATAACCCTGACGTGGTGCATGCGTTACAAACTTCTGTGAAAAGCGGCAATTACGACGATTACAAAGTCTATGCTGATTTAGTCAATGAACGTGATCCAGCAACATTACGCGACTTATTAAAAGTGCGTGATGACTTAACCGCGATTCCGTTGGACGAAGTAGAACCGGTTGAAGCTATTGTTAAACGCTTTGACAGTGCTGCGATGTCGTTAGGGGCTTTATCACCTGAAGCACACGAAGCTTTAGCCATTGCAATGAACCGTTTAGGCGGTCGCTCTAACTCTGGTGAAGGTGGCGAAGACCCAGTACGTTTTGGCACTGAGCGCATGTCTAAGATCAAGCAGGTAGCTTCTGGTCGTTTCGGCGTGACTCCGCATTACTTAGTCAACGCAGAAGTGTTGCAGATTAAAGTGGCGCAAGGGGCAAAACCGGGTGAAGGTGGTCAGTTACCAGGTGGTAAAGTGAATGAGTTAATCGCTCGCTTACGTTACTCCGTGCCAGGTGTGACCTTAATTTCACCACCACCGCATCACGACATTTACTCGATTGAAGATTTAGCGCAGTTAATTTTTGACTTAAAACAAGTTAATCCTAGTGCTTTAGTCTCCGTTAAGTTAGTGGCAGAAGCCGGTGTCGGTACTATTGCGGCAGGTGTGGCGAAAGCTTACGCTGACTTAATCACCATTGCGGGTTATGACGGCGGGACTGGTGCTAGCCCATTAACTTCGGTGAAATATGCAGGTAGTCCTTGGGAATTAGGCTTAACCGAAACGCACCAAATCTTACGCGCCAATAACTTACGCGATAAAGTCCGCATCCAAACAGACGGCGGCTTAAAAACTGGTTTAGACGTGATTAAAGCGGCAATTTTAGGCGCGGAAAGCTTTGGCTTTGGTACTGCGCCGATGATTGCTTTAGGTTGCAAATACTTACGGATTTGCCACTTAAACAACTGTGCAACCGGTGTTGCTACGCAAAACAAAGTGTTACGTCGTGAGCATTTCATCGGCTTGCCTGAAATGGCGATTAACTATTTCACCTTCGTGGCACAAGAAGCCCGCGAATGGATGGCGAAAGTTGGCGTGCGCAGCTTAAACGAGTTAATTGGTCGCACTGACTTATTAACCGCAATTGCTGGCGTGACCGAGAAACAGCAACGCTTAGATTTATCGCCTTTATTAAGCGATGCGGGCGTATCTAAGGATCAACCACAATTCTGTATTCACCCATCAAACGCACCGTTTGACCGCGCTGAATTAGCAGAACAAATGGTACAAGACACCTTAGCTGCGATTGATGGCAAGCGTGGTGGCGAATTTGCCTACGACGTGCGCAACATTCACCGCTCTATTGGTGCGCGTTTATCCGGCGAAATTGCTAAACGTCACGGCAACTTAGGCATGTCTGACACGCCAATTACCTTACGCTTAACCGGTACTGCTGGACAAAGTTTAGGGGTATGGAACGCAGGCGGCTTAAATATCGACTTAACCGGCGATGCCAATGACTATGTAGGCAAAGGCATGGCAGGCGGTCGTATTGTGATTCGTCCACCCGCAAACAGCAAATTTGAAAGCCGTGAAGCGGCGATCATTGGTAACACCTGTTTATACGGTGCAACCGGCGGTACTTTGTACGCGGCAGGCATCGCAGGCGAGCGTTTCGGGGTGCGTAACTCTGGTGCGCATGCAGTGGTCGAAGGTGTTGGCGATCATGGTTGTGAATACATGACCGGCGGCATTATCACTGTGTTAGGCAACACAGGCTTAAACTTTGGCGCAGGCATGACCGGCGGTTTCGCCTTCGTGTTAGATTTAGATCGCACCTTCGTGGACAAATACAACCACGAATTAATTGATGTGCATCGCCTATCGCCAGAATACATGCAGGCGCACAGCAACCATTTACGCGGCATGATTGAAGATTTTGTCCGCGAGACTGGTAGCCAATGGGGTCAGCATTTGTTAGATAACTATAGCGATTACATCGGCAAATTCTGGTTTGTAAAACCAAAAGCCGCTGATGTAGGGGCGTTGTTTGATAATATTGTAAACGAGGCTGCCTAAGCGCATGCGTTGGAGCGCGTGAACTGACAAGTTGCGTTCACGCGCTCAAGTAGCCTTTTTTGATAACCGACTGCATATTGATTCTGGAAATGGGCAATAACTTTCAATTCATCGATTTACCACGCATTGATCCGCCGAAAACTGAAAGCCGTATTCGCATCTATACGTGGAAAGAAATTTACGGACAATTCGATCACGACAACGCCAGTCACCAAGCTGACCGCTGTTTAGCATGCGGTAATCCGTATTGTGAGTGGAAATGTCCGGTACATAACTACATCCCCAACTGGTTAAAAATGGTTGCGGAGGGCAAATTGTTTGAAGCGGCGGAATTGTCGCATCAAACCAATTCATTGCCAGAAATCTGTGGGCGCGTGTGTCCGCAAGATCGTTTATGTGAAGGCTCTTGCACCTTGGGCGATGGTTTTGGTGCTGTCACCATTGGTTCAGTGGAAAAATTTATTACCGACGAAGCCTATAAAGGCGGCTGGCGGCCTGATTTATCACACGTTAAAGCGACTAATAAGCGTGTCGCCATCATCGGCGCAGGCCCTGCGGGCTTAGCCTGTGCAGACGTGTTAGCGCGTAACGGCGTGAAAGCAGTTGTGTATGACCGTCACTCTGAAATCGGTGGTTTACTGACCTTCGGCATTCCGTCTTTTAAATTAGAGAAAGACGTAGTGCGCACTCGTCGCGCCATCTTAGAAGGCATGGGCATCGAGTTCCGCTTAAATACTGAAATTGGTAAAGATGTTCAGTTTGACCAATTATTAAGCGAGTACGATGCCGTGTTCTTAGGCATGGGCACTTACAGCTACATGCAAGGCGGTTTCTCAGGTGAAGACTTACCCGGTGTGTATAAAGCACTGCCTTACTTGATTGGCAATATCAAGCATCAAGAAGGCTGGGAACACAACGCAGACGAATTCATTAACATGAAGGGCAAACGTGTTGTGGTGTTAGGCGGTGGTGATACTGCTATGGACTGCAACCGTACTGCTATCCGCCAAGGTGCTGAAAGTGTTACTTGTGCCTATCGCCGTGATGAAGCCAATATGCCGGGCTCTAAACGTGAAGTAGCGAATGCTAAGGAAGAAGGCGTGCAGTTCTTATGGAACCGCCAACCGGTTGGCATTATCGGTGATCAACACGTAGAAGGCGTAAAAGTGGTTCGCACTGAATTAGGCCCACCTGACGCACGCGGTCGCCGTAGCCCACAAGTGGTTGCAGGCAGTGAGGAAGTGTTAGAAGCCGATGCAGTAGTCATTGCTTTCGGTTTCCGTCCTAGCCCTGCACCTTGGTTCGCTGACTTCTCCATTGAAGTGGATAACAGCGGTCGTGTAGTCGCGCCAGCAGACAGCGAGTTCCCATATCAAACAGGCAATCCTAAAGTGTTTGCCGGTGGTGATATGGTTCGCGGTTCTGATTTGGTGGTTACGGCGGTATTTGAAGGTCGTAATGCGGCGGAAGGGATTTTGGATTACTTAGACGTGTAAGTAAGTCTTAATTCACAAGCCTAAAAAAACCGGATAGCGCACTATGCGTTATCCGGTTTTTTATTCTGCAATAAACTATAACCAACAAAATAAACTGCAAGGGATATAAAAAAAACGCCTCTTTAACAACAAGGACGGTTTAGTCTAGGCAGATTTCTGCAACATAAATAATACTCGCTGTCTGAACGGGAGGGCGTTACAGGGCAAAGTACAATTCATGCAATGGATTTGTTGTTGCAGTGTAATTACCTTGATCACTTTGAATAGTACCGCTATCCACTTCGTTATCATCGATACGGGTTTCTAAGATAATCGCAATTTCTTGAGGGATACGCGTATAGCCCACAAATAAGCCGGGCATGGATGAACCCTCGCTAGTACCTGTACCATCACTATTTGGGTCAGTACTTACACCAACAATCCCACCAAAGGCGTTTAAAGGTTGGCTACAAGACTCTTTTATCTTTTCAGCAGAAATATCTGCAACCCCTGAAACTAGACCTGCTGCACGCAAATGTAACCAGAATAAACGGCTTTCTTCTGCATTACTAGCACTTTCATTAAACTTACCAGTAATAATGCTATCACCATCACCTACATGAGAAGTCATATCCCCTGCCACTGGTGAAAACCGTGTTGCCCCAATATCATCCCCAGGTAAGCGACGATACCGATCTTGATAACTGTAAATCGCTGCCGAGATGCCGTTAAAATCGTTCTCTAAATTTTTAATCCGTGCATTAGTGATGATTTCTTGCCCTTTTAAGACACCACCTAGCAATAGGCCAACAATCACTAATACAATCGCAATTTCAACTAAGGTAAAACCTGCCTGTTGCCGTTTCATAAAAAGCGTCCTCCGCAATCAGAAATAAATTCACTCATCTTTCAGACAGTAAGCGTTGTTATATTATTCATGCCGCTGAATTGAATCAGTTGCATTACTTTTTTGTTCTAAAGCGTGTAACCGCTGTTGAAAAAAAAGTATCTCATTTGGATCCGTTAACGTTCCGCTCGCTAACAGCCCGCCGATCTCCAGTCGAGCGCGTTCCAACTCGCCCATATCTTCTAAAATGAAGATATGCATTTGTTGTACCCAATCTGGCATATCTTTGCTTGCATGTTTAGCGACTGTTTCCGCGTATTGCAAGGCTAAAGGCAAGTCATGTAACCGGTGTTTAGCCACAATCGCTGCATGTGCTAGCCAGCGCCAACGCCGTGTTGGATCAACAAGGGTTTGATTATAAATAAAGTCTAGCATCCGGCGCAGTTTATCTTCATCTTGCACACTGGAATATAGATAACTGGCCGAGAATAACGGATATTCGGTTAATGGATCAAGTGCTAATATCAATTTTAGCCAAGCAATAAGCGCATGGTAATTGATCTGTTTATAACTTAGAAAATACCCCTGTTGAACATCAAAGTTCTGTAGCCAAAGTGCCAACAGTTTAGCACTAGTTGTAGTATCCCCAAAACTAAAAATGCGTAACACATTTTCCGAAGGCGGCATGCTTAATGGCTGTATCTGCTGACTTGGCTTAATAAAGTACTGGTGCCAGAACAACTGCATACAAAGCGCAATCGCTAACAGACTCCAAATAAACTTAGGCACTGAGCTTAATGGGCGTTCTTTCGATTTCACAGGTTTTTCCGTGACAAATCAAATAAACTGGCGGCGAACAGCAAACTGACATAAATCACTGTTTGTCCCAGAATAATTAATATTTGCGCTAATGAAGCAGTATCGTAGACTAACCAACTGGTTAACGTAAATTGGCTTAAGTCCGGCAGTAAAAACGCTAATCCACTAATCAAAAAACTAATTGTTTGATGGAATAAACTCTGTTCAGTCTGTAATAACACTCCATCAGCCATTAACTGAATCGCGTTAATACTACGCGCTAATAGATAAAACCCTGCAACCAAGCTAAAGGCAGGTAAAGTCTGGGGTAAAGTAAACACACATAATAGGCTAATACTGATCATGATCAGTAATTCACAGCTTAATGAGACTGTCCACATTAATACCGGCACAATAGGCGCGTAGCAACTTAATAAAACAGCTAAAATACCGCTAATAAGTAAGGTTAATAGTGCATAGCCTAGCCAACGCCCAGCGCAATACACACTACGCGATAATGGCAATGATAACCATAAAAACCACAATTGTTGCTGTTGTTCCCGCACCATACTGCTGATCACAAACAAGCAGCTTAAATAAACGGCGGCTAAACGCAAAAAGGCGGCTAATACGCTCACTTGCGTTGCATTGGTTTCCGTCAGGGCAATTTGCCCGACAAACATCGCCAGCGCATACCCAACAGCTAATATACCTACGACCAGCCACGCGACATGGGTATACCATGCTTCTAATAAGCTATAGCGGCTTAATGTTACAATTTGCTTAATCACACGCTGACGTTGTACTCCATACATGGTTACAATAAGACCCAGTGAATTTTACAAGATTATTTAGCTGACTGTGCACCTTAAACCAAAGGTAGGAACCTGATGTCTGTCTCCTCGTCTGCTGTCTCGGACAAGCCCTTTATGTTCAATTTATTACAACAGTTACGTGATGCGCGTCACGAGCATCGCTGGCTGGGCTTAATGTTAATCAGTTTACATATTTTAGTGTGGTGGAATCCAGCCAGCCCGTGGTTTCATCTGTTGATGGCACTGCATTTATGTATTTTTCTGTTATGGCAACCATTTTGGCAAGGCCGAGAATTACCCGATCCAAAAAATTTAGTGGTGTTCGGTGGTTGTTTACTGATTTTTCTCATTTTTCTTAATCATTGGCTAGTTGTCGCTTGGCAAATTCTATTAATCGGTTTGCTCGGCGGACGCGATTTGGTGAAACCACGCGATAGGGTGGTCAATATCACCGCCATCATTTTCCTTACTTTAACGCTGTTTATCGTCAGTATCCATCGCTTGTTTATTATCAGCGAGCCAGTCATTGTCGATTGGGCGATTTTAGACAGCCGTGCTTTGCTGAAATATGGTTTATTGCTGATTCCCATTGGCTTTTTCTTTGTACGCACTGAAGAAACCCACGAATACCGCCATCATTTAGATTTCTTTCACGGCTTAGTTTTGTCCTTGTTGTTAATCATCATCGCCTTGGGCAGCTTGGTGATCATGTACGAAGGTAACACCAGTTACCCACTGGCTGTATTTCAAATGTCGTTAACGACGGCCTTATTTATCTTAATTTTTAGCTGGCTGTGGGTGACATTTGCAGGTGATGGCGGTATCGAGCAATTGTGGATACGGCACTTGATCAACTTCGGTGTGACCTTTGAGCAATGGTTGGATAACTTAGCGCAACCCGGTAATTATAAAAACTTAACGCCTGAGCAATTTTTACAAGCAGGCTTTGAGCAATTAGCTACTTTATCGTGGGTGCGCGGCATTCGCTGGCATTGCTTATACGGCGAAGATCAAATTGGTGATGAATATCCTTTTTATGTCACCATCAGCTTTCAGTCTTTAGAAGTGACTGTATTTTCTGCGCATCGCATCAGTGGCAGCCATTATTTACATATTAAATTGCTGGTGCAGTTGCTAGAACATTTTCACCAAGCCAAACGTCGAGAAGCTGCTTTTGCGCAGCAAGCGCATTTACAAGCGATTCACGAGACAGGGGCTAAATTAACTCACGATATTAAGAACTTACTGCAATCCTTGCACGCCATCACTTCCGCGATTGAGACTTGTCAGCCTGCGCAATTCGGCGATACACAACGCTTGCTACAAGGCCAAATGCCACATTTGACCCAGCGTTTAAAACGCACTTTGGATAAATTGCAAAAACCGGCAGAGTTGTCGTATAGCAATGTGCCGATCAGTTTATGGTGGGGCAATTTGAAGGCGCGTTATGGCAAGCAAAATATTGAGTTTATCAGTCGCATGGAAACGGAAAATATCTTAATTCCTGAGGATTTATTTGATAACGTGGTGGAGAATTTATTGCAAAACGCCATCATGAAACGCAAGCGTGAGCCAGAGTTGGGTATTGAGGTTAGCTTATTTATCAAACAGCAAAAATTAGAGCTATGCGTGTGTGATGATGGCAGTATGATTGTGGAAGAAGTCGCTAAAACCTTGTTTAGTCAGCCTGTTTCCTCTCGGGATGGTTTTGGCATTGGGTTATATCAGGTGGCGAAGCAGGTGCAAAATAGCGGTTATAACTTGCGGGTTAGTGATAATAGGGTGGGGCAGGTGTGTTTTGAGTTGAGTAGTGCGGATTAGCTGTTGCAATCTGCATAGCGATGTAGGGTGGAATAGCGCAGCGTATTCCACCATAAAGCTCTGCAAATCGTTAAATTAAGTTCAGATAACAAGCCTCATGGTGGATTACGGCTTACGCCTAATCCACCCTACAACTTAGCATACGCTTATAACCGCATCGGCATCACCACATACTTCTGCTGATCACTATCCTGCGGCTTAACCAAACAACTACTATTCGGATCAGAGAAACACAATTCGACTTTTTCAGTCGGAATAGCATTTAAAGCGTCGGTTAAATAATTGACATTAAAGCCGATTTCAAACGACTCGCCGTCATATTCAATTTCTAATTCCTCTTCTGCCTCTTCCTGTTCAGGATTACGCGCAGATAAGGCCAGCATGCCCGCTTTAATGTTTAAGCGCACGCCTTTGTATTTCTCATTCGATAAAATCGCGACCCGCGCCAAAGCTTGTTTTAACACATCACAAGTCGCCACCACGATTTTGTCAGGATTATGCGGCAACACGCCGTAATAATCAGGGAAACGTCCATCAATTAACTTGCTGGTTAAGGTCAACTGATCAGAAATTTCAAAACGGATATGGGTTTGATCTAAAGTGATTTTCACCTCGTCATCCACATTATCCAAGGTGCGGCTTAATTCCAACACCGCTTTGCGCGGGATAATCACTTGCAACGGCTGTTCAGGCAATTGATATTCGCGAGTCGCTAAGGCCAAGCGATGCCCGTCTGTTGCTACTACAGATAACTTGCTCGGCATTAAGTCGAACAATAAGCCGTTTAAGTAATAACGCACGTCTGCCACAGCGGCACAAAAGCTGGTTTGTGCAATCAACTCACGCAATACTGATTGCGGCAAGTTGAGGCTTAACATATTCGGATTTTCAGAACTGACGGGAAAATCTGCCGCAGGCAAAGTTGACAGCGTAAAGCGGCTGCGACCGGAGCGAATTAACACCCGATCATTTTCAGTCGTGATTTGAATCGGTTGCTGTTCTGATAAAGAACGGCAAATATCAAAAAACTTACGCGCTGGAATCGTGGTCGCACCATCATCATCCGTACCTAAACGGGTTTCTAAAGGCAAACGACAAGAGATTTCCACTTCCGCATCCGTAGCAGTTAACGACAATACATTGTCCGCCACAGACACCAACACATTGCCTAAAATCGGCATGGTTTGGCGTTGTTCTACCACGCTGACGACCATTTTCAGCGGGTTTAACAATTCTTTTCTAGGGATTTCAAAATGCAAGCTGAATACTCCTTTAGCGCAAACCTAACACATCTTGCATATCAAACACGCCGCGCTCATGTTGCATTAACCATTGCGCTGCACGTACCGCACCTTTAGCAAAAGTCATGCGGCTAGAGGCTTTATGGGTGATCTCGATGCGCTCGCCAATATCGGCAAACATCACGGTATGCTCGCCCACGATGTCGCCAGCGCGAATAGTTTCAAAACCAATGGTTTGACGATCCCGCTCGCCGGTTTGACCTTCACGACCATACACGGCACACGTTGCCAAATCGCGGCCTAAGGTTTCCGCAATCACTTCGCCCATGCGCAGCGCAGTACCTGAAGGTGCATCGACTTTATGGCGGTGATGTGCTTCGATAATTTCAATGTCTACCGTGTCTTGCAACACTTGCGCAGCCATTTGCAGCAATTTAAAAGTTAAGTTCACCCCGACACTCATATTCGGCGCAAACACAATCGCAATCTCTTTGCCTGCTTCTTGAATTGCTTGTTTTTCTTCCGCAGAAAAGCCGGTAGTGCCAATGATTAAACGCTTACCTTGGGCGCGACAAATTTCTAAATTTTGCAAAGTCACTGCTGGGCGCGTGAAATCAATTAACACATCAAACTCAGGCGCAACAGCGGCTAAATCTGCACCGATTTTAACGCCCGTGCTGCCAACACCTGCCACCTCGCCCGCATCGCTGCCGAGTAAACTGCTATCCGCACGTTCTAAAGCCGCTGTAAACGAGGTTGCTTCTGCTTGTTGCGTGGCTTCAATTAACATGCGACCCATGCGTCCAGCCGCACCCGTAATTGCAATTCGGGTCATGAGTGTCAATCCTTTATTAAAAATTTTGAAAAACTGATCGATAAATGCTGTGCGAGGAGGTGTCTAGCGCTGCGTGCGTGAACGACCTCCCCAAGCTCAAACTATGCGGGGTATTAGGCTTAGAAGTTTGAACGAATGGTGCCTAAAAAGTGTTTCGCTGTGCCACTGGTAGGGCCTGCAACGACGAAAAAGACGATTTCTTTAGGTGGTGCACAACGCACAGTTGCGCGGTATTGACCATTCATGCCAAAAACGGAAGAGGTTGTGATTGCCACTTCTTCAGTAAAGCCAGATTCTCTTAAAGCATATTCAGCACGGTTTAAACATTGTTCCATGTCTAAAGTTGTATCTTGCCAACCGTTCCAAATAAAAGGTGCATCCGCCCATGCTGAACCACTGGCGCAGAGGAATAAAAGTGCAAACAGTACGCGTTTCATAAAGGTTTAGTTCCCATTGCAGACGTGAAATAACGTGTTAGTTTAACATAACTACTTGCTACGAATGCAGCTTGAAACGCGGCAATTCATGGCAAACTCACATCACGCGCCACCCTTGAACCTACACCATTTATCCTTTAATAAAACCCGTTTATCCAACCTTACTACAGTATTTTACTCAACTATAGTCTTAACTATTACTCATATTGCTTATATCACTGTCTCTACAGCTTACTCATGACTCTCCAGTGATATCAGGTTCGTGGCGAATGGGATTGCCCCCATTCGCCTTTTTATTTGGGTTGTCTAGGTACTGTTGTAGGGTGGAATAGCGCAGCGTATTCCACCACGAAACTCTGCAAAAAGCTGAGTAAAAACAGATTATAAGCCGCATGGTGGAATACGGCTTACGCCTATTCCACCCTACACGCGAACCAAACCTTAATGCAGCACATCCCCCCGACTAACATAAGTCCTCACCATCTCCTCTGCCAACTCCATATCCGGCACTACACTAGAATCTAATTGTGAGCTATACGCCACCTGATTCTGTTCTACCACTAACAGTCGTGCATCCCATTGCCCTTGTGGACGATGCCGTTCAAAACTGACTTTAAAAGCCTGTCCTAACACTTCAAATACAAACACCAAATGCTGTTCAACAAATTTAATTTCCATACCCATAAGCAAACATCCCTAGATTCGATAAAATTTTGGTCAAGATTGGCTACGCAATAACCATTGGCGGCAACGGACAATCCAACGCCTCTGCAATCGCTCGCAATACTGCTAACTCTTTCGGCTTCACTTGCTGATCTGCCAACACACACACTGCACATGCGTCTAACACCTGTTTTTTTAACAAAGGTGTCAGTTGCTGCAAGCGTTGCAATGCCTGTTGTAAATCTCGCGCCGAGCGTTTCAAGCTAGGCAATGGTGGCACGTCGTGTGTCAATTCACTCAAACCTTGCTGATATGCAGATTGACCGCCGCCCAGTTGGGCTAATAACGCAAATAGCAAACTTAACTCGCTTAACACAGGGTTTAAGGCTTGAATCGGTTTTTTCAAATGATCCACGGCTGGCGCGAGGTGTTGGCGCAAAATAGTTGACAGCACAAACTCCAACACACTGACCCGCTTATCAGCCTTAATCAAGGCTTCGACCAAGTTTAAAAAAGTTTGCCGCTGCGCATAATGCAAACGCTTTAATGCAGGCGTGGCTAAATCAATCAAAGGCAACCACGCTTCCAAACCTAATTCGTGAATCGGCGTTTGTAAGGCAGCACAAGCCTCTGTCGCTTCGTTACCTAATTGCATTTGTAACAAATCTCGACGCGCTGCACGTTCCGCCTCATTACCTTGCCACAGCAGAGCATAAATCACATACGTCGCCGTCTCTGGCTGATGTACCGCCTGCAATACAGAATTAGGAATGCGCTGATATAACGCCTTGGCATAGGCTAAATGTTCCGGCATAGGCATGATTTTCGGCGCGTGTTTATCCGCGTACTTTGAAGCGAGCAAGGCCGCTTTTTCAGGAAAAGCAGGCACAGAGTTGGGATCAGTGGCGGCACGTTGCTGCGCTCGGTCGCGCCATTTCAAACGGTGTTTATAACTGGGGTCTAGTTGAATAATGCGCGTGCTTAAGCTGGGATGGCTAGCCGTTAAACCGGCAAAATAACGCTCTACCACACCGCTCACACTCTCGGCGAAACACATATGGCTGACTTCTTCCGCGTAAGGTGTGTATAAAAAACCGCCATGTTTATCACCGCGAATTTTTAACAAAGCACTGATTAAGGCGGCACGATTGCGAGTGAATTGCACTGCCGAGGCATCGGCTAAAAACTCGCGTTGCCGACTGATAGCGGTTTTAATCATGCGTCCTAACAATAAACCGACTGAACCGATGATGATAAATACCAAGGCAATCGGCCATGAAAACGGCGAAATTATTAAACCATCTAAATGCCGTCCGCCGGTTAACTCGTGACGGCTATGCTTCGGTTTATAAGTGCCTGCGGTGAGCAAAGCCACGCCGGACTCGTAAATAAAGAATATGCCTGCTAATACGCCGACTAAACGCAGATTCAAGCGCATATCACCATGCAAAATATGACTAAACTCATGCGCGACCACCGCTTGCATTTCATCCCGCGATAACTTTTCTAACAAACCGCGTGTGACCACTAAAATGCTATCGGCAGGCTGATAACCAGCAACAAAGGCATTAATACTGCGCTCTTGCGCTAATACATACACCGTCGGCACAGCCAAGCCAGTGGCAATTGACATTTCTTCAACTACATTTAATAAACGGCGTTCATCACGACAAGTCGTATTGCTGGGAACTTCAAACGCACCTAACAAGGCCGCTAATTGTTCGATGCCGTGTGACAGTTGATAAATGCGTTTTAAGGTGACAAATAGCATCGCCGCTAGCAAGATTACACTGTAAAGCTGTACTTTGGGCAATTGCCACCATGTGGCGAAATCGGGCACCCATCCCCAGTATTGTGCAGGTAGGAAAAAGGCGAAATTTAGCACGAACACCACGCCGACAACCGCTAACAGAAAATACAGCAACAAAAAGTGTGTTTGGCGACGGGCACGGTCTTGATGTTGAAAAAAATCCATTGGGTGACACATCCTATAACTGAATTGTGTGCGACTAAAGCAAGGTGGCACAGAAGGGGCATAATGTACAAACAAAAGCTGTGCAACGTGCTACTATGCCCTATTATTAATCAAATACAGTTTGCTGGGTTTTTTCGGCTACAACATTGCAAACTGTCACATCGTATTTAGCACAGTTTATTAAACTTAGTTTCTCGCCTGCACCGTGTGAGTCAGAGCGGTAACGGCACATTTTTAGCTGACTTAGGATGCAGCGCGTAACCCACATTTAACCGCTGTAAAGTCGATTTCCTCATTTTAAAGATAGTCATTAATAATGCTTGAAATAAAACGACTGAACTCACTCGAACCTGATTTTTGGCATCAATTAGATGCTTTATTGGCATGGGAAAGTGTTTCTGATGAACAAGTATCCTTTGCTGTGCGTGACATCATTCAAACGGTACGCCAACAAGGGGATCAAGCCTTGGTGGACTATACCAACCGTTTTGATCGTCGTGATGTCATCAGTATAGATGATCTCATTGTACCGCCTGAACGTTTGCAACAAGCTTTAAATAGCTTAGAAAAAAATCAACGTGTCTCGTTAGAGCAAGCGGCAACTCGTGTTCGCGATTACCATTTGCGGCAAAAACAAGAGTCTTGGCAATATACCGAAGCCGATGGCACGGTGTTAGGTCAACAAATTACCCCATTAGACCGCGCGGGTTTATACGTCCCCGGTGGTAAGGCGGCTTATCCATCATCTGTGTTAATGAATGCAATTCCAGCGAAAGTCGCGGGCGTAAATGAAATTATCATGGTAGTACCCGCACCTGATAATTTGCTGAATAACATGGTATTAGCAGCGGCAGCGATTGCCGGTGTCGATAAGGTGTTTAGCATCGGTGGTGCGCAAGCAGTGGCAGCGATGGCTTATGGCACGCAAAGTGTGCCGCGTGTAGATAAAATCGTCGGCCCTGGCAATATCTATGTCGCAACAGCTAAAAGCATGGTGTTTGGCGCGGTGGGCATCGATATGATTGCTGGCCCTTCTGAGATTTTAGTGATTTGCGATGGCGAAACTGATCCAGAATGGATTGCGATGGATTTATTCTCGCAAGCCGAACACGACGAGCAAGCACAAGCCATCTTAGTCAGCCCAAATGCAGAATTTTTAGATGCAGTGCAAAACAGCATGAGCGAGTTAGTGCAACAAATGCCTCGCTCAGACATCATTCGCACGTCGATCAATCAACGTGGAGCATTAATCCATGTTGAATCCTTAGAGCAGGCGTTCGAGGTGGCGAATTATGTCGCGCCAGAGCATTTAGAATTGTCCATTGATGAGCCAAAGCAGTGGCTGCCTAAAGTGAAACATGCAGGCGCAATCTTCATGGGGCGTTATACCGCTGAAGCCTTAGGCGATTATTGCGCAGGGCCTAACCATGTATTGCCAACTTCTCGTACCGCACGTTTTTCTTCACCCTTAGGTGTGTACGATTTCCAAAAACGTTCTTCGATCATCATGTGCTCAGAAGAAGGTGCCGACAAATTAGGGCAAATTGCCTCTACTTTAGCGCATAGCGAAGGCTTAACCGCACATGCACGCTCAGCGGAATTTCGTATTGTGCAAAATTTATTAGAGTCTTAAGCCTCAGTCATTAAGTTAAGGGTTGACACCATCTTGTAGGGCGGATAAGGCGTGAGCCGTCATCCGCCGTCAGTGGCTTGGTTCAAGCTTCAACCGTGTTATGTCGGATGACGGCTTGCGCCTTATCCGACCTACAAAAACAGATATTTCGTCGAACTCAAGTTTCCCACGAAGCACATTTATGATCGTCGATAACTTAAAACCCCAAGAAAATCAAAAATACAACGCCGTCTTTGCTTTGATTATCATCAATCTCGTGATGTATGGCTTAGACCATGTTTTACACCTCAACTTAAACGCGCTGTATTTACACCATCATAATCCGAGTTGGTATCAATTCATCACTTCTTTATTTTGCCATGCCCACTGGGCGCATTTATCCGGCAACTTATTTTTCTTATATATTTTCGGCAAGCTGATTGAAGAAGAGGAAGGCGGCTGGGCATTGATTATCAGTTATTTGGTGTGCGGTTTGGGGGCTAACTTGATGAGTTGGCTACTCAACGACAGCAATGTGGTGGCTTTGGGGGCTTCTGGCGCGGTATTTGGCTTATTTACCGTCAGTATTTTGATTAAACTCAGTTTTCAATGGCGCAACTTGCTAGAAATCCTGATCTTAGGACAGTTTGTTATCAGCCGAATGATCAACGAAACCCAGATGTTAACGCAAGATGACAATGTGAACCGTATTGCACACATCGGCGGCGCAATGGTTGGGGTCGCACTGATTTTTGCTTTATTATGGTTTGAGCATTTATATGATGATCGATCTAGTAAGCCGGTGAAACGTACTAGGTAATAGATTTGTAGGGTGGGCGAAATGCCGCCACTGAGTCTACTTGTAGCAATACACTTGCTCGGCATTTTGCGCACGCGGAGAAGTTCTAACGTAAGTCAGATGCTTCCGTGTTCCCGCACAGCGCGTCACTGTCGTTAAGTTAAGCGATGTTGTAGAAGTTAAGCGATGTTGTAGGTCGGATAAGGCGGCAGCCGTCATCCGACATAACACAGTTGAAACTTGAACCAAGCCACTTGCGGCGGATGACGGCTAACGCCTTATCCGCCCTACAAGACTATGCAAAGCCTTAACTTAATGGCCGTGACACGCTATGTGGGAACGATAAAAAAACAATAAAAACCAACCCCTTACCCATTAAAATAATAAATAGCTAATATAATACACTATAAGTTTGTGTGATTTTTTCACTATAATGCTAACGATATAAAGGTTTTGAGTGTTTTTCGGGATGTTTTTCGCTCAGTCATTGCCGTGCCGGTAGCGTGCTGTAAGACACAATAACATCCTTGTTACATTCTTAAACAACGTAACATTGTTAAACTTTGCTACAATCAAACTCAGTAGCCACAGCACTCGCCACACGCAATGCGAATCGGTTCACATAACAGACAATCAAGTGCGCCGATTGAATACCTGTCACTGACAGGCAATTAGGAATAAAGACAAATAACCAGCCTGAGTTTCAAGCTAAAGGCGGGTTGAAAAGGAGGACTCCCACTTATGAGCAACGTCGCTTACATTTACCATCCCGATTGTCTTCACCATGATATGGGCATTGGTCATCCCGAATGTCCTGCACGTTTCAGTTCTATTGAAGATCAGTTGATCGCCTCTAACCTGTTTGATTTTGTACGGCACCATCAAGCACCCGAAGCGACCCGCGAGCAATTAATACGTGTTCACGATAAAAAATATGTCAATCACGTTTTATCGTTTGAAAACAAACAAAGCGAATATTTAGACCCTGACACCATGATTACCCCGCAAACGCCTAAAGCCGCATTACGTGCAGCAGGTGCGTTAGTCATGGCCACCGAATTGGTGATGAAAAAACAAGCTAAAGCCGCCTTTTGCAACGTGCGCCCACCGGGGCATCACGCCATGCACAAGCAAGCAATGGGCTTTTGCTTTTTTAACAATGTCGCGGTTGGCGCAGCACACGCTATTCACCATTTCGGCTTGCGCAAAGTCGCAGTAGTCGATTTTGACGTGCATCACGGTAACGGCACCGAAGACATTTTCCGCAACGAGCCTAGAGTTTTATTCTGCTCCTCATTTGAACACCCGTTTTACCCCTTCTGTGGTGCGGAAACGGTGAAAGATCACATCATTAACGTCCCGCTCACCGCAGGTACGGGCAGCGATAAATTCCGCGAAGCCGTGTTAGAACACTGGATTCCAGCACTGCATAAATTTGAACCACAAATGATCTTTATCTCTGCGGGTTTTGATGCCCACCGCGATGATGATATGTCACACGTTCATTTAAGCGAGCGCGATTACACATGGCTGACACAAGAGTTATTAGTGATCGCTGATAAATTCGCCGAGGGGCGCGTGGTATCTACCTTAGAAGGTGGCTATGAATTGCACTCATTGGGACGCAGTGTGGCTGCTCACTTAAGAGCCTTAATGCGTTTGACCTAAACGACTTTATTATTTGCACGCTTTTTTTCTCGTTCCCAAATGCCATTTGGGAATGCAGTCGTGACGTGCTACGTCACGAGTAAACTAAACAACAGGTTTAGCTTTATCTTGGAACAAACCCGCGACGCAGCGCGTCGTGACTGCATTCCCACGCGCTTTGCGTCACTGCCATTAAGTTAAGCGATGTTGTAGGTCGGATAAGGCGACAGCCGTCATCCGACATAACACAGTTGAAGCTTGAACCAAGCCACTTGCGGCGGATGACGGCTAACGCCTTATCCGCCCTACAAGACCATGTAAAGCCTTAACTTAATGGTAGTGACGCAAAGCGCGTGGGAACGAGAAA
>QKBZ01000223.1 GCA_003245895.1 Beggiatoa sp. | reverse complement strand
TCCTCAATCGATTTGGATTGGATTGCAACGACTGAGGGATTTTATGTGGGCAATTCAGGGCTATCAGATTGCTATGTCCATCGCATATAAAAAACTGTGAGCAGAATATGTATAAGGATGAGTCGGAACGATGGGAACGAGAAACCAATTGTTTTTACTAAACTATTTTAACTTGTGTAGATACTTTTCTCTCTGGGAGAGGGGTTTGGGTGAGGGCAATCCTAACGCAACAACCCCCTTATCGATCCCATTTGATCCAAAACAACTGCAAAAATACCACTAGGCGCAATGCCTAAGATATTTTAAAATTCTGCTCTTTTTTCTTGTTGCATTTAAAAAGTAATCACGATGAGCTTGTTTCCCGTTCGCAGTTTTGTCCGCCGCAATAGCCGCACTACCGATGCGCAAAAACGCGCTTTAAGCCAACTTTGGGCGCAATATGGCCTGAATTTAACTGAGCAGCCGCTGGATTTAAACGCGGCGTTTGGACGGGACGCTGAAAAGCATTTGGAAATTGGGTTTGGGCGTGGTGATGCTTTGCGTTATTTCGCACAACAATTTCCGCAACATGATTACATCGGCATCGACATCCACTTACCCGGTGCAGGGACGTTGCTGCGTCAGCTAGACGATGATGGCTCGTATAATGTGCGTATCTTCACCGAAGACGCGATTAAAGTGCTAACACAAAGCATCGCGCCGCACAGTTTGGATCGGGTTTATGTATTATTCCCTGACCCTTGGCATAAAAAACGTCATCACAAACGCCGTTTAGTGCAAACCCCATTTGTCGATTTAATCGCCAGTCGCTTAAAAATTGGTGGTGAATTCCACTTAGCGACCGACTGGGAGCATTATGCGTGGCAAATGTTGGAAACCATTGAACCTCACCCAGATTTTCGCAATTTAATGGGGCCGCGCTGCTTCACCCCGCGCAATCGCGTAGATCGCCCTATTACCAAATTTGAGCAACGTGGTCATTGCTTAGGGCATAGCGTGTGGGATTTGCGCTATGTGCGCCGCTAATTGGCGGTTGCTGCGTTCACCATGGTCGGTTGCAAGACAGGTAGCAAATCTTGAGGCTTTAAGCTGACTAAATATCCGCGCTTACCGCCATTTAAGTAAATGCGTGGCAGGCTTAAAATCGATTCCTCGATATAGACTGGCATGGGATGGCGTGTACCGAGTGGTGAGGTGCCGCCGACTAAATAGCCGGTGTGCTTTTGCGCCACATTGGGCTGACAAGGCTCGATGTGCTTAGCACCGATCTGCCGCGCTAAATTACGCACAGACACTTCGCAATCACCGTGCATTAAGATGATCAACGGTTTCTTGTTTTCATCTTCCATCACTAGCGTTTTGATCACACAGTGTTCATCTACCCCTAAAGCACTGGCAGAAGTCGCTGTGCCGCCTTTCTCCACGTAAGTGTATAAGTGGTTATCAAATTCAACTTTAGCGGCTCGCAAAGCGCGAACGGCTGGCGTTACTGGAAATTTTTCTGTAGCCATGAGTATAAGCAATCTGTTCTATTCAAGATAAGTTTGTCTAAACAACGACTGAAGGCTGTTTACGCAAACCCTGCAAGTTTGTTTTAATAAGCTGCCCATCATGGGGATGAGGGGAAGCTTTTTCTATCCAATAAACGCACGTTATTGCGCATCCTGTTAAGCGGATAACGTCATAATGACCGAACAAAAGGAGTCTAAATGCGTATTTTATTAAGCCTGATGCTGTTGGTATGCAGCAGTGTTGCTATTGCGGCTGATTATAAAGCGGAATACCGCATGAGTGTGGTTGTCGGCTCTAATTTACCGTGGGGCGAAGGTGCCACCCGTTTTGCTGATTTAGTGCGTGAGCGCAGTGATGGCAAAATCAATATCAAAGTATATGCCGCATCCTCGTTAATGGCTGGCAAACAAACCAATGAATTTTTAATCATGCGCCAAGGCGTATCTGATTTTGCATTGGCTTCTACCATTAACTGGTCATCGACTATCCGCGAGCTGAATTTATTTAACTTGCCATTTTTATTCCCTGATTACGCTGCTGTAGACAGCGTGACGCAAGGTGAAGTGGGGCAAATGTTAGCTGATGGCATTGAGAAAAAAGGGGTTACAGTATTAGCGTGGGGCGAAAACGGTTTCCGCGAATTAACTAACTCTGTGCGCCCTGTTAGCAAGCCTGAAGATTTAAAAGGCTTAAAAATCCGCGTTGTAGGCACGCCAATCTTTATCGACATCATGCAAGCGTTTGAAGCCAACCCAATCAACATGAACTGGGGCGAAGCGAAAATTGCGTTTCAACAAGGTGTGGTTGATGGTCAAGAGAACCCAGTTAACAGTATTTTAATTCCGATTAAAATCTGGGATTTCCATAAAAACATTACGTTCTGGCGTTACGTGGTTGACCCATTAATGTTATCTGTAAGTAACAAAACATGGGAAAAATTCAGCCCTGAAGACCAAGCGTTATTACGCCAAGCAGCGATTGATGCAACAAATTGGCAAAAAGACGTAGTGCGCAAAGGTTTAATTGCGCCTGATTTGAGCGCGCACGAGCAATTAAAAGCAGAAGGCATGACGGTTACTGTGTTAACAGCAGAACAAATTGAAGCCTTTAAAGCCTTAACTAAGCCAGTTTATGACAAATGGGTGCCACGTATTGGCGAAGAGTTAGTTGCAAAAGCACGAGCGGCGATTGCGGTTGTGCCTAAGGCTGAAGTTGCGACAGAAGCGGCTGAAGTTGTGGAAGAAACTGAGGCGGCAGCAGAAGGTGAAGCGGCTGCTCAGTAGTCGGTTGTGTACGTGTAGGGTGGAATAGCGCAGAGTATTCCACCATAAAGCTCTGCAAGCCATTAAATTAATTGCTGATAATAAGCCTCATGGTGGAATACGGCTTACGCCTATTCCACCCTACATTACCCTCACTCTCGTTCTGTTTGATTTACCTGAACACTCCCCGCCGCAACTGGACGTTTTTTCCGTTGCCACAGTGGTTGCCATAAGCCTTGATAACTAAAGCTGTACCAGCCCCAGTTTAGCCAGCGTAATAAGGCGAATGATAGCCAGAGTGCCCAACACAGCATTAAGAAGCGATAAACCCAGATCGATAACGAGAAAAACCAAACTTGGGGTAATTCGTGACCGATGCGGTCTTGATACCAGCGTAATTGATAGCTAGATGAACTATTGCCTGCAATGTGCATATCGGGCTGGCCTAATAAACCTTGCTCAATGCCTGCCAGTAAAATCAATAATGCGCAACCTGTCCACGCCAATAAGCCCAACTGTAAAAAGTCAAACCGCCACGGGCTAGGAGGCTGCGTTAAACTTTGTCGCCAACCTAAGACTAATAACCAACCAACGACGAATAAGGCTGATTCTGTACTCAGTGGCGTTAACACTAAAGTCAGTAACAGCCAGTGGTGGGTTTTTAATGGCGTTAAGTTGGTTTGGCCTAAACCTGCTGATAACACCACCATCACTAACAATATGCCCCAAATCAACACGGCAGGGCCAACAGCATCACCACCTGTGAATAAAATCCAGCGTTCACTGGGTGGGTGTAACTCAATTTGACTATTCACACTGTCACTGCCTAAATCAATGCGTGGCGTAGTGAAATAACGCTCTAAACCGCGTGCTTCACGGAAACGCACTTCTACAGATTGTGAACCAGGGCTGATTGGTAAAATCACTTGCTGGCCTTGCTGCTGAATAGGTTGCGTAGTGCCGTTAATACTGACGCTTTGCAAATCGGCAGCTTCAGGCAAAGTAATGGCATGACGCGCGCCGCGACTGCTGCGAATGCTTAGCTTTAATTCATAATCCGTACTGCGACGACCGGGGTGGACATTTAACACACTGCTATCAATGGTTAACACTTGACCTTCTACCCCTAACGGACGGCTTAAATGCAGCTTAACGCTTTCTCCTGCAAACGGTCGCCACTCTGGAGACCAACGCCCTTCTCGTTGGTGATACACCACCGGAATGCCATCAATATCCACATGCCAAATCGCGCTGGCTTCCAATCGCCACACTTCTACCGTGTTACTTTGTGCCGGTGCAGTCAGGGTTAAATCTGCTTGTTGTTGCAGGCTAGAAGTCCATTGTGCTTGGCTTTGGTTAGGGCTGAGCGTGAGTTGCACATGGCCTTGATTAACATTAATGCGCTCGGAAGTCACCGACTCACCGGTCAGCAATGGGATGTCTAACACCACTGCACTACCGAGTGGCGTTAAGCGTTTCACCACTGTTTGTATTTGCCATTCCAAACCAAGTAATAAGGTACGTTCGACTTGTAACAAGGGCGGCAAACTGCCCATTTCCAACGGCGCATTTGCTGCGTCGTTGTTTTCTTGGCGGCGGGTAAATTGTAACGCGCTGTCAATTTGACCATTATCACGTAAGCCTTCCACCTGCCATTCATTAGCAGTGACGGTGATATATTTTGGCTTTAGCGGAAACGGCAATTGCCAGCTATTGCGCAACGGTACGCTACCTACTAGCTGAATATGGTGGATGCCTTTGGGTACAAATAACCACAATTGCCCCTCACCATCGCGCCGTAATGCCGTCGCGGGTTGATCATCTAACAAAATGCGTTGTGGCAACCAATGTTGGTCTTGCCCAGCTAAAGCCACAGCCGTATCAACAGCCGTGTGTACTTGTTGCCAAATGGTGAGCCGGTCATCTTGTATTTGCACGTTTGCTTGTGGGCTGCTGAGACAATACGGCACGCATTCAGGGTCTGCCAGCAAGCGTTGCTGCAACTCTTGCAACAGTTTATCGGGTGGGAAATGGCTTTGTGCCATGCTGTCTTGCGGCCACAGGCTTGGTAATAGCAAAGCTGCAAATGCAAGCGCGGTTAAGCTGGCTTTTGCTTGGCCTTGATAGAAAAATTGTCGCGCAGATTTCGCCCATGCTAACCAGAGGAAAAAGGCCATTAAACAGGCGACTAAAGCAGCACGGAGTAAGCCTAAAGCTTGATTCCATTGCGGGCTGAGTAAGGTCAGTGTCACTTGTTGATCAAAGCCCACAGGGCCACTCCAAT
>QKBZ01000089.1 GCA_003245895.1 Beggiatoa sp. | reverse complement strand
GTTATAATCAAAGAGTTTTTATCAGTGCAGTTTTGCTTTGCGGATATGATCTATGAGCTTTAAAAAGTATTTTTTGAAACTGATGCGCGTCACTTTTTACATGGTATTACTCATGGTATTAGTGACTGCCGTAGGGGTTTCAGTGGTGTATTGGTATTTTATGCCACAATTGCCGTCTACTGAACGTCTGCAAGAGGTGCAACTGCAAGTCCCGTTAAGGGTTTATACCAAAGATGAGAAACTGATTGCGGAGTTTGGCGAACAACGCCGTATGCCTTTAATGGCAGATGAAATTCCAAAACAAATGATTAATGCGGTATTAGCAGCAGAAGATAATCGTTTTTATGAACACCCCGGTGTGGATTTAAAAGGTTTGACCCGTGCAATTGTCAACTTGGTAATGACGGGGGAGAAATCGCAAGGGGGTAGTACTATTACCATGCAGGTTGCGCGTAATTTTTTCTTAAGCCCTGAAAAACGTTATGTGCGTAAGCTAAAAGAAATTTTATTGGCGATTAAAATTGAGAACGAATTAAGCAAAGATACCATTTTAGAATTGTATTTAAACAAAATCTTTTTTGGTCATCGCGCCTATGGCATCGGTGCTGCCGCACAAGTTTATTACGGTCGCCCTATCCAAGAGCTTACCCTTGCTGAATATGCGATGTTAGCCGGTTTGCCTAAAGCACCGTCTACTAATAACCCTGTTACAAATCCTGAGCGGGCGCGGGATCGGCGTAATTATATTTTGAAACGGATGTTAGACTTAAACTACATCTCGTCTGAAGAATATCAAAAAGCTACCGGTGCGCCTGTCACTGCCTATTTACGCCGCACTGTCGCAGAGGCTAATGCGCCTTACATCGCAGAAATGGTGCGTGCTTATATGCAAACCCATTACGGCGATGCAGCCTACACCGATGGTTATCGCGTTTACACCACGATTACTAGCGAATTACAAGACGCGGCAACGCATGCTTTGCACAAAGCCTTGTATTCTTATGATGAACGCCACGGCTATCGCGGTGCCTTAGAGCATGTCAAATTACCGACTGCCGCAGAAGAAATTTTACCGTTTGCTAAAGAAACCGTGAGCAAGTTTAATCGCTATGCTGATTTGCATCCGAGTTTAGTGTTAGAAGTCAAAAACGATAGCATTACGGTTTATAACAATATTGCGGGTGTGATTGATATTGGATGGGAAAATTTGAATTGGGCGCGTAAATATTTAGACGATAATCGCGTCGGTGCTGCACCAAGACGTGCATCAAATATTGTGAGTGTAGGCGATGTGATATATGCACGTCCGATTAGAGGTACTGCGCCACCGCCAACGGAAGATGAGGAAGAAGAGGCATTAGCCGACGAAATCCCTGAAAACCCAGAAGCAAAAATGACATGGCGTTTATCAGGAGTGCCTAAGATTCAAGGGGCTTTAGTCTCATTACGTCCTGATGACGGCGCGATTATGGCCTTAGTCGGCGGCTTTGATTTTTATCACAGCAAGTTTAACCGCGTGATTCAAGCCTTACGCCAACCGGGGTCTAACTTCAAACCGTTTATTTATTCTGCGGCTTTAGAGCATGGTTATAACCCTGCCACTATGATCAACGATGCACCGATTGTGTATCGAGTGGGCAATAAAATTTGGCGGCCTGAAAACTATAGCCACCGTTTCTATGGCCCTACCAGTTTGCGCAAAGCGTTAACCTATTCTCGCAACCTTGTGTCCATTCGTGTTTTAGAAAAAGTGGGCATTGATAACGCTTTAGATTACGCGGAAAACTTTGGCTTTAAACGCCAACGCATCCCACGCAATTTAACCATTGCCTTAGGTACTGGAGAAATCACACCGATGGAGTTGGTGCGCGGTTATGCGGTATTTGCCAATGGCGGCTATTTAATCGATCCGTACTTAATTGAACGCATTGATAACTATGATGGCAAATTGCTTTACCAAGCCAATCCGCCACAAGTATGCCGTAGCTGTGAAGTAGAAGCGGTACAAACGTCGGCAACGATTGCTGCGGCAGAAGCTGCTGATGCTGATGTCGTCTCCGCAGATAAAGAGAATAAACCGGAAGACGCAGAAATGAATGCCTTAGCGCAGTTTTCTGTACCAGCAGCCGATCACGCGAATTTACCGCTGACTAAACGCTATGCACCGCGCGCGATTCGTCCACAAAATGCGTGGTTAATGACTTCCATTCTGCAAGATGTGGTGTCTCATGGTACTGCGGCGCGGGCAAAACGGACTTTTAAAGATCGTAACGATTTAGCGGGTAAAACGGGTACTACCAATGGCCCTAACGATGCGTGGTTCTCAGGTTATATGCCGGATATCGTCACCACCACTTGGGTAGGCTTTGACCGTCCACGTCCTTTAGGCAAAAAGGAAACCGGTGGGCGTGCTGCGTTGCCAATGTGGATTGAGTTTATGAAAATTGCTTTACGCGACCGACCTGAACGCAAAATGGACAAACCCGCAGGCTTGATCACGGTGAGCATCGATCCAAATACGGGATTATTAGCACGGCCGGGGCAAAGTAATACCAAGTCGGAAACCTTCTTTACCGACGCGGCACCTAAACGCTATGCACCATCGGTACCTGCGGTACGCAAAACGGTGGAAAATCGCGCACCGAGTACGCCGCCGCAGACCTCTAGCCAGATGTTATGGTAACTTGACTTGAACTTGACGGCATCTTTAAGATGCCGTCTTCATTTGCACATTCAAGTGGTGTTCATTACCCATGTTAATCAGCGCATTTTTAGTTCTACTCGCGTATTTATTAGGCTCGTTTTCTTCTGCGGTCGTCGTTTGCCGTGTGATGCGTTTACCTGACCCACGAACCCTAGGTTCTGGCAACCCTGGTGCGACGAATGTGTTGCGCTTAGGGGGCAAAAAAGCTGCAATCCTAACGCTATTTTTTGATGTTTTAAAAGGCGTGTTGGCTGTTTTAATTGCAAAACTGTTAAGTAGCGATGCAAATACCTTAGCCTTAGTTACGTTAGTCGCCTTTTTAGGCCATTTATTCCCCGTCTTTTTTGGCTTTCGCGGTGGTAAAGGCGTTGCTACAGCCTTCGGTGGCTTAGTCGCTTTGTCGTGGCCTGTCGGTTTATTAACCTTATTGACATGGTTAGGCATGGCTTTCGGCTTTCGCTATTCCTCATTAGCCGCTTTAACAGCCGCTTTGACCGCACCGATGTACACCTTCTGGATCACGTCCGTTTGGCAATATGTGTTAATGAGTGGCGTGATGAGTCTGTTATTAATTTGGCGCCATCACAGTAATATTCGCAATTTGCTCAGCGGCAAAGAATCGAAAATTGGCCAGAAAAAATCTGAACCCTCCTCAGATGCCAGTTAGTGCCTGCCAATGTCTGAGTCAACGCCGCCTATTGCCTTAGATGACCAACCACAAATACGCACTTTACACTTGCCTAACTGGTTTTTAGCCAGTTTTTTAGATTTAGCAGAAGACTTACAAAACGCTGCCTGCCAAGGCAAACGCGGCTTGATTCTCTATTTTGGGCAAGAAAACTGTGCGTATTGTGAACAACTGCTGCAAATTAACTGGACACAACGACAAGATATAGTCGCCTACACGCAGCAGTATTTTGCCGTGGTTGCACTAGATTTGTGGGGTAGCTTAACCGTTACAGATTTTAATGGACAACGCTTAACTGAGCGCAAATTAGCAGAACAACTGCGCATCCAATTTACCCCCAGCTTAATTTTCTATGACTTACAAGCCCGTGAATTATTCCGCTTAACGGGCTATTATCCGCCGTATCAATTCCGCGCTGCCTTAGATTACGTGGTCGGACAATATTACCGCCAACTACGTTTTCAAGAGTACATTGAACAAGCAGAACCGCCACTGAGTTTTGATTTAAATCAGCTTACACCACATCCCATTTTTGCCACACCACCTTATGACTTAACTCAAGTCAACACACGAGCTATTGTCGTATTTTTTGAACAAGCGATGTGTCATGCCTGTGACTGGTTACACAGTCAAGCCCTACAACAAACTGAAATTTTACAGCAATTAGCCCACATGACAGTGATTCAACTAGATCGCTGGGCAGACACACCTGTGACGACAGCACAAGATAAACAGGTGACGGCACGCACTTGGGCAGATCAACTTGCGGTTGTTTTCACCCCAACAGTGGTGTTTTTCGACCCACAAGGCCAAGAAATCATCCGTTTAGATGCCGTAATAGGCGTTTATCGACTGGAAAAAGTATTGGAATATGTATTAACCGGTGCGTATCAGCACTATCCGAATTTCCAACGCTGGCATGCTGAGCAACAAGCGCAACTTTGGTATCAAACACACCCCGTATTAGGGGATTATTAAGAAGGGAAAATAAATGAAGAATAAAGGGTGGATTACTGGGCCTGCAATCACCCTACAAGGTTTTGTTATTAATATTAATTTGCCACAACCGTCAAGTAAACGCACTTGACACCCAATGTGCCTCCTCCATCTCAGGAATTGGCTATCAATGCACGGCAGACACCGAATCAGTTGCCACAGCACCTAACACCTCTGCATATAATTGCTTAAGTTTTAAGTTTGCCTCGCGCTTATTGCTACAGTTATTATCGATAATGCTCAATGCACCATCGATATGACGTTCGCAAATCACCCAACCATGAGGCATCCGTTCTGCAATAAATTCTCTGTTGATCGTTTTCATCTCTAATGTACTCTCGCTTGCTTGCATCTACTTATTTAACAGGCATAAAACATTCCTTGTTTCTGCGTCAAGGTTTTGATTGCTGTTTATTACCCGACTATTTTACACAGGTATATTAAAAATTATTATTATGATTAACCGAGCTTTATTGGCGACTGCTAATAAAGACAGACAGTTATTCAATATACCCATAAGTTAAATTCTTGCAGAATTAATAATAGTAATCAAGCTGTCATAAGTAATCAGACAAAATTAAACATTATTTAACTAGATGCCCCTGAAATGTAGAAAACAGAATATGCAGTTGCTGCCCAACAGCATTGAGACAGTGGTTAACAGCGTAAAATAATGTTTCAGAGGTCTGGTAATCTTCAGG
>QKBZ01000216.1 GCA_003245895.1 Beggiatoa sp. | reverse complement strand
ATCACATCGGTGCTATCTGGAATTTTATCCATCATTATAATGAGACAATTCAGTTAAGAGTTCCTGTTTATAACGGTTTCTGTTGATCTTTTTATAATCAATAACTTAGGATTACAATATAGCAACGCTATCTTATGTCAGTAGTCTTTTAAAATCAGAAAGTTACGAAACTTCCTGCGATAGATATTGGTGCGATCAACAGAAACCGTTATAAACAGTAGGCTTTAGGATGGGACGGCTTCCCGTTAACTGATTAACAGTGTACTGTGATTAGTTTTCTTTATGAAACGCCGTGTGCAACTTTATTTTTTTTGATAACAAATTGATTTTTAATGATTTTAGTTTTTGAGTAACTGCTTTTTATTGCTCAAGTCACCATGACAAGCGCAAATATACTCTGAAAATTCGTCTGTAAAGGATGGGCTGACAAAGGAAGCCCATCGTTTACCGCGCCCTTGATTTAATGGGGTGGCGCGACTGATGGGCTTCCTACGTCAGCCCATCCTACGATGCTGCTGCATCTTTGTAGGTCGGATAAGGCTTTAGCCGTCATCCGACATAACACAGTTGAAGCTTGAACCAAGCCCCTTGCGGCGGATGACGGCTTGCGCCTTATCCGCCCTACAAGACCGTGACAACGCTTAACTCAATGGCAATTCGTGACGCAGGCGCGTCAAGACTTTCTCCCACGCAAGGCGCGTGGGAGCCAGAAAAACATTTTAAATAATCCAACTCAACAACGACCGTTTTAGCTATGAGCATTAAATCAGACCGCTGGATTCGTCAGATGGCGACCGAACACCACATGATCGAGCCATTTTCCGAGCAGCAAGTTAAACAACAAGGCGAACAGCGCGTGATTTCTTTTGGCACATCAAGTTATGGCTATGACGTGCGCTGTGCGAACGAATTTAAGATTTTTACTAACATCAATTCGACCATTGTTGATCCGAAAAACTTTGAAGAAGGTAACTTTGTCGATGTCACCGCAGATGTGTGCATTATTCCGCCTAACTCGTTTGCCTTGGCGCGTAGTGTGGAATATTTCCGCATTCCGCGAGATGTGTTAGTGATTTGCGTCGGCAAATCGACTTATGCTCGCTGTGGTATTATTGTCAACGTCACGCCCTTAGAGCCGGAATGGGAAGGCCATATCACCTTAGAATTCTCGAACACTACGCCGTTACCGGCAAAAATTTACGCTAATGAAGGCGTGGCGCAAGTGTTGTTTTTAGGCGCGGACGAGCCGTGCGAAACTTCATATCTTGACCGCAAAGGCAAATATCAAGGACAACGCGGTGTCACCTTGCCGAAAGCGTAAGCCTCAGGAGTGCATGTTATGACAGAAGAAACCTCGCGTCGTAAAACCCGCAAAACTGCCGAGGCTAGCCCGTCTTATTATGAGAGTTATCAACAACTCAAAGCGATTGCTGACAAAATGCGTCAGCAACAAGACGAGCCGAATATTGACGAGTTAATTCCGTTGGTTGAGCAAGCCACCGCTGCTTATAAACACTGTCAGGCACGGATTGCCGCCGTGGAAAACGCCTTAGGTTTATCCTCAGAGACTCACGATGTCTCCTCAGATCACAATGGTTAACACATGCACTTAAGTTCTGCTTATCGCTCGTGGGGCAATTTCCCGCGCACTCAAGCTTATCCCCATCCCCTGAACTGGCGCGATCAGCCCTTGCCCGAAGGCGAACACAGTTTATTAGCCTATGGACTCGGACGCAGCTATGGCGATGTGTGCTTAAACGACGGCGGCATGTTGCTCAGCACACGCGGCTTAAACCGTTTCATTGCCTTTGATGAAAAAGAAGGTTTATTGCGTTGCGAAGCCGGTGTCAGCTTATCGGATATTCTGGCATGGGGCGTACCACGTGGCTGGTTTTTACCTACCACCCCCGGCACGCAATTTGTCACCGTCGGCGGTGCGATAGGCAATGATGTACATGGCAAAAACCATCACCGTGCAGGCACTTTTGGCTGTCATGTGACACAGTTTGAATTATTGCGCTCAACCGGCGAGCGGCTGCTCTGCTCGCCAACGCAAAACGCTGAATTATTCCGCGCCACCATTGGCGGCTTAGGCTTAACCGGTTTAATTACATGGGCGGAAATTCGCTTACGGCGCATTGCTCACCGCGCCATGTACACCGAAACCGTGCAATTTGGCAATATCGACGACTTTTTCGAGTTGTCCCAAGCCTCTGACCAAGATTATGAATACACCATGTCGTGGGTAGATTGCAGCGCGACCGGTCGCCATTTAGGTCGTGGTTTATTCATGCGCGGCAATCATGTGCGCAAAGAGGACGCGCCCGCGCATTGGCCTGTATCTAAATTACAATTAAGCATGCCGATGAACCTGCCCAGCTTTGCCTTAAACCGCTGGTCAGTGCGCACGTTTAACCAGTTGTATTATCACAAACAACGCCATCCAAAAGTCAGCGGCTTATCGGATTATGTGCCATTTTTCTATCCTTTAGACGCGATTTTGAACTGGAATCGCTTATATGGTCAGCGCGGTTTTGTGCAATATCAATTCGTGTTGCCGATGAGTGAGAAAGCCTTAGTTAAGTCCATCGTGCGTAAAATCGCCGAGACAGGACAAGGCTCGTTTTTAGCAGTGTTAAAAACCTTTGGCGCAGTGACTTCGCCGGGGCTATTATCGTTTCCCCGTCAAGGCGTGACCTTGGCCTTAGATTTCCCGATCCATGGTGAAAAGACTTTTGCTTTATTGGCGCAGTTGGATGCGATGGTGTCTGATGGCGGCGGCGTGGTTTACCCTGCCAAAGATGCCCGCCTTGCGCCGCGTACTTTCCGCCAGTTTTATCCGCAATGGGAACAATTGGCGGCGTATCAGGATGCGCGGTTTAGTTCGAGTTTTTGGCGGCGGGTGATGGAGTAATGTAGGGTGGAATAGGCGCAAGCCGTATTCCACCATGCAGCTGATAATCTGTTTTGGCTAAGCTTGTTGCAGAGTTTCATGGTGGAATACGCTGCGCTATTCCACCCTACAACATTGTTATCTTATTTATCAGATTATTACTATATAATAATGTTTAAATAAGCCGCCTTTGGAGGAGTCACCATGACAAACGAACAACTGCCACCGATCAAAAAACGCATGACTCCACTTGCTGACATGGGCGATGTTTGTCGCTCCTTGGCAGAACTGTCTGAAATTTTAGATGAGCATTACAGTCGGCATCAGCAAGTTTTTGAACAAACCACGCGCCGCTTTGGACATGGTTTGATGTTAATTGGCTTAGTGGCGTTGATGCTGTGTGCTTTGGTGTTAAAAATCACCTTAACGGTGGAAGACAATATGCAGCAAATCAGTCATGAAATGGTGCAGATTCGGGAGATCATGCCCGCCATGTTGTATATCGCGAATAACATGCAGACCATGACGGATACCATGAGCAACACCATGCAACCATTAGCGGATAATGTGCAGGCGATTAACGCGCATTTTACCCAGCTTAACCAAGACATGACGCGCATTAATGCTCAATTGCAGAGCATGAGCGAGGACATGGAAGTGATGCCTGCGATGCAAGCGCATATTGCAAACTTGTCCGCCACGGTGCAGCGTATGCAATACGACACCGCTTTAATGCAACACAGTGTTCACAGCATGAATCAACACACGGGGACGTTAATGTTTCCGTTTCGGATGATGAATGGTGGTATGCCATAAGCGCATCTCAACACCGATGCGCTTAGCTTGCTATACGCTTATTGAGCAGGTGTTGCTGAGGCTAAACGCGCCAATTCGACTTTAAATAAGCAGACTTTATCACCCACAGCGCGGCATTCTGGCTCGGTGACGGTGACTTCAGGGATACGGGGGGATTGGTTTAACACGCCTTGAATAAAGCCGGTTAGAAAATAACACTTAGGGGCTTCTGAACCGAACACTAAATCCATCGTGTTGCTAAAACGGCGGCTAAATAAGGAAATAGTGATTTCTAAACTGCTGCCTTTGACTTCACCTGTCGCGACATTGGCCAGCAATGGCATCACAATTTCGCGTAAGGCTTCGGGAATTTCTTTGTGCTCGCGTAACTTCGGTTGCTGCATGGCTAAACGTCTGCCGACTGCTTCACCTAATAAAGTTACTTTTTGTTCTTGTTCAGAGCGATGATAGCTGTCTTCATATTTCTGCGTTAATTCAATCAGTTTAGCTGGCCATTGATTGCTGATGACTTCCGCTAAACGTCGTCCTTCTTTATCTAAGCGTTGCTCAAATTGAAACGCATCCTCTTTAGGTGTTAACAGAATATCCACCACTTCATGTACCCCTGGAATGGTACATAACTTTCCTGATAACTCCTCTTTGGTAATCAAGCCGCCTTCGGTTTCTAAAGTCAGTTGATTAAAACCTTGTTCTGCATCAGCAGTAATACTATGTTTTTGATATTTCAAGCCATATTGCATTACCATTGCCGCAGCAGGGCCTAATACGCCAGAAACTTGCTCCACCCTTAAAATAATGTCGATGTTGTGCGTGTGCATAAGTTTAATTAATCATCATTGTTGTTTATTCAGTAAACAGGGGGTGTTTACCTATCCTTTGGTTGTTGAGGGGAATACAGTGATTAACCTCTGTTTAAAGCATATCTATTTTCTGTTTGAGTGCAAGCGTTAGACTACAAGCGGTTATATTGATTAATAGAATGATTAAATGTTTGTTGTGGAGTTTGTGTCGCAGCAATAAAAAAAGCGCGTAACCAAACGGCTACGCGCTTTCTTCAATCCGTGCTTTAAATCAGTATTAACACTGTACGTTAATTTTGCGGCTTTGTGCTAATTGACGTTTAGGAATGACAATTTCTAATACACCGTGTTTGCCAGAGGCTGAGATTTTCTCGGCATCGGCGGTATCAGGCAAACTAAAGCGGCGATAAAAAGCACCACGGGTGCGTTCTGTGCGTTTGTACAATTGGCGTTCTTCAACGGTTTCGCTATGGCGTTCACCGCGAATGGTTAACACCCCTTTTTCCATTGTCACTTCAATTTCTCGCGGGTCTACCCCTGGAATATCGGCTTGAATTAAAAAGCGTTCGGCTTCTTCCTTAATATCCACCGCAGGCACCCACGCGCTAGTCGCCACATTGGTTTCCTCGTCAGCACCGGCAGGCGCATATTGGGAATAAGCGTGATCTAAATCTTTATATAATTGACTCAATAAGCCCCAAGGCTCATTGCGAAAACGAGAAGTTGTCATAACAGCCTCCTGACATTTAGCTAGTAAACATTAATTGGGAAAATCTTAAGTTACCGCTTATATAAGCGTCAGGTGCTGGTTTTCAAGAGCGTATATGGGCAAGAAATTTTCAGGCGTAACATGCTGAAACTAGAGAAGTAGCTGAGGAAGTGACCGCAATCGTATTATTTTTTTACATGATTTTGGTAGCTGTGCGGGCAGCTACCAAAACAGGGATCAATTACGCAGCGTGCTGTTGCAGTTTGCCATAAATTTGGTCTTTCAAATGCACACGTTTTTTCTTCAAGTCTTCTGCATAAGTGTCAGAAACCGCTTCCACGTTCTGCTCGATTTTTAAAATCTCGTCATCTAAAGCATGATATTCCTTATACATTTCTTGAAATGCGTTGTCAGTTTCGCATAAGGCTTTGATGGTGTCCTTGTATTCAGGAAACTCTTTTACGATTTCGTGATGTTCTCCAAACATAACACTAACTCCTTCTTAGGTTGTTTTATCACATGCGTTAATCATAATCAGGCGGCCACTCAGGATGCCGTTTATGCTCAAACATGCGGGCAATTTGTGCCGGTAATGTACGCGGCAATGATAAAGGGGGCAACTCGTTTTCGTGAAAAAAGCCTACCCCATCTGTTTCTAAACTGGTCGTTGCAGCCCCACCAATGATCTCACAGAGAAAATACAAGGTATATTCCGCTTGTGGTACTGGTGGATGTGGGTGATGGCTGCGATCATACGCTGCCAATAGTTTAACAGCTTTTGTTAAATAGCCCGACTCCTCGCGAATTTCTTTTATCACATTTTCGCTAGGCGAGTGCCAAACTTCTGCATAACCACCGGGTAATGTCCAGCAACCATCGCGTCGCTCACGCACCAATAAGATTTTATCGTCTTGAAACACCACACCGCGAACAATGACTTTCGGTGTCGCATAGCCTTGTTCTTGCTGAAAGTGGGTCAATAACTCCGCTACAGGGGTGTCGCATGCGGCTGCACTCATTTCTGCGGCGAGTATTTGCAGTTGTTGATAACGATCCACATCAAACGGGTCTTCAGCAAAGGTTAACCCTGTTTGTGCAATGGCTTGTAAGCGGCGACACCACTCTATCCACTGTGGCGTTAATCCTTGTTTTTCCGCCATAAAACAGTCATTCCTTGCACGGCTTGCGTGCTGAAATTCCGTCCGTTTACCGATACGGAACACAGATTATCGATTTTTACGAGCAATTTAGTTAATCATAAACTATAAATAACATTAAAATATGATTGTTAGTTATTGCAAAATATAAAAAAATACTCGCATCCTGTTAGGAAATATGATTGAATAAGGTTTTATATCCTAACCATTTTAACAAACACGCTAAGCACTGAGGCTTAGTTGTTCTGACTCCATCGAAACTGGCTTGGGGACTTTACTAATGAAACGTTATCTATTAACGCTCGTACTGGCCGTATTGGCCGTGGCCGGTTGCCGCTCTGTACCGACACCTACGAATTATCCCAGAACTACTCAACAAGAAATGTTGTCTGCGCATCATTGGGATGTGTTAGCGGAACATATTGCCCTGCAACTGCGGCAAACTTTAGATTTAACCTTTGCAGATGGCATTATTCAGCCCGCCATTTTCATTCGTTATACTGCTGACATGGAAAAAGTCCCATTTTTAGAAGGCTTTAACGATCAACTGCGTACCCGTTTATTACAGCAAGGGATTAACGTGGTCACTGATACCAGTTATGCAGATACCTTGATTATGGATGTAGATGCGCAAGTGGTTGAGCATAATGCTTCTTATAGCGAAGTACGTGGCTCTGGTCGCGCTTGCTTTACCTGCGATCCGGTACGCATTCCATATGGCGAAGTCATTATTTCAACTGCGGTTACTATGGGACAACAATACATCTTTAGCAGTGAAGATGTGTTCTATACCCGTGCAGTAGATTTTGATTTATACGACAGCAATGGCAAAACCTATCAGGTAGTGAATCGATGAAGAAGACTATACAGACACTTTTCTATGCCGGTCTGTTGCTCATGCTGCTCAGTGGCTGCGCCAGTTCTGGTAAAAAAGACGACATCCAAGACCGCGATTTAGTTTCCGCCAGTTATGAAGCCGCAGATGCGTTAATCAGAAATGCACCACAATTGCAGCTTTATGAAAATAAACCGATTTTAGTCGCCAGTTTTGTCGATATTGATGATGTACAACGCTCGTCTACTTTTGGTCGTATGATCGCTGAGCAAGTCGGTTCTCGCTTAGCACAGAAAGGCTATAGAGTGATTGAAGTGAAACTGCGCACGGATAGCATCTTTACTAAAGGTAATGACTATTCTAACGAAGGCGAGTATTTATTATCACGCGAATTACAAGATATTAGCCGCAGTTATGATGCCTTTGCATTAGTGGCAGGCACTTATGGCGCGGGTAAAGAAACGGTTTATGTCACGACTAAGCTGATTCGCGCTGATACTAGCGTTATCTTATCGTCTTATGACTATAGCTTGCCGGTGGGTGATGATACGCGGAATATGTTGCGGGCTTCACGCCGTCGTTAGTTAGCGAATAGTTCTAGCGGTTAGATAAAAAACCTACTCATAACTTGAGTAGGTTTTTTTTTATGCGGATAGGCATTTTGTAGGTCGGATAAGGCGTAAGCCGTCATCCGACATCACGCGGTTGAAGCTTGAACTAAGCTACTAACGGCGGATGGCGGCTTACGCCTTATCCGCCCTACAAAGGCAATTACTCCGGCACAACCCATGACACAGAAGATTTCGCCTTAGGATGCTGCGACAGCAACGGCAACAGTTCAGCAAAAAGTCCCCGCATCTGTTCCTCAAACTGCCAAGGCGGATTGACTACCAACAAACCAGAGCCATTTAAGCGTAATTGATTGTCATCGGGATAAATACATAACTCTGTGGCTAAGATTTTGCGTAAGCCTGTTGCACGCACTTGCTGATGAAATTCAGCAACCTCTGTGCGCTTTTTAATCGGATACCAGACCGCAACCACAGCTTGTCGCCAATGTTTATGCAAATACTGCAAGCTGGTGATAATCTGAGAAAAGTCCTTACCCGTTTCATACGGCGGGTCGATTAAAATGAGGCCACGTTTTTCGGGTGGTGGTAAAAAAGCCTTGATTGCTTGATAAGCATCAACTTGATGAATAGCAAAGCGTTTATCCGCGCCCATGTACTGCTTCAATTCTTGCGCCGCAGAGGGGGCTAATTCGGCTAAAATAGCACGATCTTGATCTCTTAACTGGGTTTGCACCAAACACGGTGAACCAGGATAATAACGTAATTGTATTTCAGTGTTAAACTGGGCAACAATGTTGCAGTAATTTTGTAACAACGGCGATAAATTGGCTTGTTGCCAAAGTTGTGCAATGCCTTGCTGATATTCTGCGCTGCGTTGTGCAGTCTCGCTGTGTAAATCGTATAAACCTGCACCTGCGTGGGTTTCTACATAACAAAATGCATTGTCTTTTTGTTTAAAATGAGTTAACAGTAATAATATGCTGAGATGTTTGCAGACATCTGCAAAATTACCACTGTGGAAAAGGTGTTGATAGTTCATAGCGTATGCAAAGAATAGATCAATAAAAGACCCACAAAATAGCTTTTTATGTTATAAAAAGTGAGTAGAAGCAGTGATTTAACACAGTATCTGCACACTTGTATTTAATAACGGTTTGTTAACTTTATGTGTTATTGGTCAAAAATAGCTAATGATTTGTGTTTACAAGACATTGCTAGGTGGAAGGATACACGGAAAATAACACTCAAACAGATAACGGTGCTATTCTATATTCAAACGATAAGGAGGGTCATGCCGATGACACACTTTGTGTGTGGTACTTGCCAACCTTAACACCAGCACGCAGTGTTGGTCATAGATAAACGCTGACTGTCACGACTGAGTAATGACAAATAGTCAGGTGTTTTTAGGTAGTGCCTAAATTTACTTTAGATAAAATGGTGATTCAATTCGTCATTTCTTAAAGTATCGGCCTGCCACTTCTCTTCATGTGCTAAAGACCTTGCAGATGAAAAAATCAGCTTATCTCCTATTATGTTTTGTGTTTTTGTTGGGTTTTGGGAATAGTTCCTTAGTTTTCGCAGCGAATAAAACGCATGTTGAAACCTTAAAGAATACAAAAAAATGTCCGCGTTGTAATTTAAGTAGCGCGAACTTAACAAATGCGCGTTTAGTGCGAGCCAATCTACGGGGGGCAGACTTAAGCCGTGCAAAACTGCGCGGTGCTAACTTACGCGGTGCTGACTTGCGTGGTTGTAATTTAACACGTGCAGAGTTACGGCGTGCCAACTTACGTGGTGCACGTATGTCCGGCGCTAATTTAGCAAATGCCAACTTACGTGGGGCTAACTTGCGTGGTGCAGATTTGCGTGGTGCGGAGTTATCCGGCGCAGATTTTAAAGGGGCTAATTTAAAAGGTGCTAAGTTAGATGGCGCACGTGGTGCCAATTTGGATGGCGCAATTCGTTAAACTCATGCTAATGTTTTAGTCAATAGACGCTTAAATAAACCCGTCGTCGTCTGTTGAGGTTGAACTATCAGCCACTATTTGATGGGCGTTGTCGTGTAAAGATGAAAGATTGACTGAGCGTTTTTCATAGATACTTCAAGTATCTTAATCAGCCAAACTGAATCATATCATGAAAATATCCGTTGTGATGTGTGGGCTTGTGTTGTTACTGAGTAGCAGTTTTTTTCTGCCAACGTCAGTGCAGGCAGCTAATAACACGCATGTTAAAAAGCTAAAAGAAACAAAAAAATGCCCACGTTGTAATTTACGCGGGGCGCGGTTAGCCGGTTTACGCTTATCACGAGCGAAGTTACGCGGTGCAGACTTGCGACGTGCAAAATTGCGGGGCACAAATTTACGTGGCGCGGATTTACGTGGCGCGAATTTGTCCAATGCAGAGTTGCGGCGAGCGAACTTGCGTAGCGCACGGTTAAGTGGTGCTAATTTAAGTCGTGCGAATTTGCGCGGGGCAAATTTGCGCGGTGCTGATTTAAGCAGCGCTAATATGCAAGGTGCTGACTTAAAAGGGGCTAATTTAAAAGGGGCGAAGTTGCGAGGTGCAAAAGGGGTTAATTTAACCGGCGCAATTCGCTAAAGGGAGGCGGAAACGCTGTTAACAAGGATGACAGTTTATGTGGAAAACCTGACGGATACTTGTGTTCGTCAGGTTTTTTTATGCGTGCTTCTTGTAGGTCGGATAAGGCGATAGCCGTCATCCGACATGGCTAGGATACGGTATATCGGTCAGATGCCGTAGGATAGGCTGACAAAGGAAGCCCCTCCCATTGATTTAATCGGTTGGCACGACTGATTTCTAGCTTTTGCGGCGGATGACGGCTGCCGCCTTATCCGCCCTACAATCAACAATCACTTAACGGCGAATAATCTTACGTCCCGCAGAAGTTGCACGCACAATAAGCTTCAATACACGGCGCCGTATATTGCTACGTTCTTGTTCATCTAGCACAAAGAAATACAGCACTGATGCGGTGGTGAGGCTATATAACGCGCCACAAACTAAGATAAGGGCAATGGCGTATAAACGATGCTCTAAAGCAACACTAATCCAGTTGTCTAATAAAACTGTCAAAATGTAACCAATGACATATGGGATAAAGCCAGGAATCAAGACACGTTTAACAAATTGCCAGTGTGGTACGCTTAAGAAGTGATTGATATAGCGCAAATAATTTAACGAACCTAAGATGGTTGAGATAGCCACTGCACACACCACTTGCACCACGGTGGGGCTTTGCACAAAGTGGAATAAGCTGGTTAAACAAATGGTGACAAAGGTTATGCGACCAAGGGAGTAGGTTAAGGTTCTCGATGGCTTTTCAATACCTTGGAAAAAGGCGGAACCAGGGCCTGTTAAAATGTGTAAATGCTGTGGAAAGCTGCCAATCGTCATGATGGTCGCAATCACACTTGTTTCTGGCTTGATGCCTAACCAACCCGCAATGATTAAGGTAGAAAAGGTGGCTAGAAAGCCTAAGATAAACCCTGTAATCATGTTCATGTTACGAGTGCCGCTTAAATACAGCTCGTAAATTTCGTGCTTGCGTTGTTGGCTGTGCATATAAGACACCGCAGGCATCATCACGCTATTCATCGCACCTGGAATTTGTACCGCTGTGACCGGAAAGCGTGAGCCTAAATCGACGAACCCCGCTTCTTTCGTGCCTAAAGTTGTTCCTGTCACTAATTTATCCATAGAGTTCATGGTCATACTTAACATTCCCGTGAACTGCACTACCGCGCCAAAGCGATAAAACAAACGCAAACACGATACGCGGAAGTGTTTTAAGCCTATCGATAGGCCGGGTACTAATTTAAACGAGAGGTAGATATAGGCGGTGACGGTGAGGAAGTAGCGAATGAGTAAGGCCGTCATTAAGGCGTATAAGCCCATGCCCATTAATAAGAAAACGACGATTAATACCGTTTCAATGCTAATGCATACCAAGGAGACTAAGGTCGTTTCGCCGATTTTCTGCATACCGTTCAGCATGTAAAGAAAACCGCCCATACTGGTTTCGATCATAAATACACAGGCGGTGCCGTAAAACAAATAAAACGCCACTTCGTGCATGTCAGGCGCAATTTGAAAAATATCTACAATGAGCTTGGGTAACAAGACATAAAAGATCGCCAACAACACCAAACTAATGCTTAACACGACGATGATGCCAGTAGACAATAACTGATTGATTTTATCTATTTCATGTCGGGCGTGATATTCCGCAACATAGCGCACGTAAACATTAGAAACCCCAAACGCGCCTAAGCCTAAGTAACCGATGATTACAAAGCACAGCGACCATAAACCATATTGTTCAAAGGGGACAAAGTGCAACACAATGGGGGGGACAAATAAGCGCGTACCAAGACGAAAAAGGCGAGCAAACATGGAAATCAGGAAGTTTCGTGAAACTACCCGTTGCAATTCATGCTTGTCTAACACTTTTTGTTTTGCGTTTTCTGGTGTATTGCTCATAAATTTTATAACGATAGTAGGCAAAGTAATGCAAGTGAACGCCGTGAATAGTCATCAATGCGCATTTGCTGCTTGCGTCTGTGGGTCATCGCGGGCATTAGCTAGCGTGTCCTTGTCTTTAAAAGTCCTTTCCTTGTGGGTGAGACAGTTGGGGAAGACAAGTCTGAAGCAGAATCAAACTTCGATGTCGGATGACGGCTTACGCCTTATCCGATCTACAAAATCCGCTTAACTTAATGACAGTGACCACTAGCGTGCATACGGCTTAGTTGCATGCCTTATAGCGTAACACATCTGCTAACACTGAATGGCGTGATTTAAAATAAGCTGTCAACACGCAGATCAGCGATGTGTGATATTCAACCAGCGTGAATATTGGGCAATTTTCTTGCCTTGACCATGAACATGGTGTCTGATTTTGGCTTGGGGCGAGCAAAAGTCAGCGAAAGCAGTTCTGTTTGTCGAGCCTGTTTGTATGACAGGTTAAATGTTAAGTCATTACCTCAACTTAATAAGCACTGTTAATGCCACACAGAGACATCCTTGTATTGCGTTGACACAACATATCGTGTTCATCAAGTTGCGCTTAAGAGCAGACACGCCTGTTCACGGACTCAAAACCATTAGAATTTTAACAAGCTCTGGTCATGGGGTGAACAAGCAATTGGCAATCGACTACAGAATTATGCAAGCATAGAGACGGCGTGATTAGTTTATTACAAGACACGGCAAATACGTTTTATAAATTATTTAATCGTTTTGCTCATACTACTGCCCAGTTCTGTTTTGTGTAACTCAGCCGTCCATACGACATAGCCTTGTGGGGTATCTTGTAGTTTGATTAACGCGGCTGTAAACAGCACCGGTAATAAACGCTTATGAATGTTCAACACTTGATCCAGTTTCTGAAAATGTTTTTCGGCGTTTAAGTTTAAAAAGAAACTGAAGTAGTGGCTCAAAAACACACCGTGTAAGTAATCTGGCAAAATCATATTAAAATGCTGGTCTAACAAATCTTCTGCCGCATATTCCAGCATTTTCGCCCATGCTTGGTTGACATAAATAAAGCGTCCACTGCCATCGGTAATCGCAATGCAGGTTTTTACCCCATCCAAGGCGCGAGATAATAAGGAGTCGTGACTATTAAAGATTTTTTGGATTTTCTTCAGTGAAGTGACATCTTCGCCAATCATCCAACCATACCAGCCGAAAATAGGATAATGGCGCGATACATTCGACCATGAAATGATGTGATGAGAGCCATCTTTACAAGTCACTTCCGTTTCATAATGAATACAGGTTTCTTCATTAAACAAACGGCGGCGCACTTCTTCCCGATATTCCAAGTTAGGATATAACAGCATTAAGGCATCTTGACGGCGCACAATTTCGCCAGAAGGATAGCCGGTCACTTTCTCGCATTCCCGATTCCACACCACAAACTCGCCGGAAGCGTTGTAAGCGTTTAACATGATCGGCATGTTTTCCACCACAGCGCGGAAACGTTCCTCATTCAGCAATACTTGTTCTAAAGTCTGTTGATGCTCAGTGACATCTTGCCCCACCAACCATAAGGCAAAGTTTGCTAACTTCACTTCTGTTGAGACTGACCACGCAATGGTTTTTTCTGAACCATCTTTGCAGCGCATAATACACTCCCAGTTGCGGAAGCCTTCATAACGCTCAACCATTAAACGCGCGGTGTGAATTACCTCTTCTCGATACGCGGCATCAGGAAACACCAAATCAAACGCCGCAGGATTATCCAGCACTTGCTCAGCACTATAGCCTGTGACCCGCTCACACTCTTTATTCCACAAAGTGATACGGCCTTGCTCGTCAAACACGCATAACATGATCGGCAAACGCTCTAAAGCCACGCGCAAGCCTTCTGCTCGCGCCCGTAAATCTTGTTGCGCTTGTTCTTGGCGTGTGATGTCTTGCACAAAGCTGATTAAGCCAGCAACACTGCCTGTCTCATCGCGATAGGGAATGCGGTCATTTTGTAAAAAGCCGCGAGAATATTCGCCTACTGTGCCTAAACGCGGTTGACCGGAGTTAATCGCCGCTAAATCCGCAGCGCGGAATTGTTCCGTATATTTGGGGAATAAATCGTAATCGTAACGCCCGACTAACATCTCTGGTGATAAAGGCTGCCCTAAGGCACGGCTAATCATGGCAGAGGCTTGATAATTGGCGCGTTCAATTTTGCCTTGGCGGTCTTTAAACATAATCGCCACGGGGGCAGCTTGGAACACGGTTTGATAAGTGGTGAGTTCGTGGCCTAAATGTTGTTCGCGTTGCAACTGTTCAGTTAAATCAATGGCAAAAAAGATTACACCAATGATTTTTTCTTGCTCATCCCGATATGGCACTTTGCTTACCAAGCATTGCCGCTCATAAAATTCTTCCATACGCGCCAATACCGGCTCTCCGGTGCGCATCACGGATAAATCTTCTTCATAATGCCGTTCACCTTGATCCGGCACTAAATCATACATCGACATGCCGGTTAAGCGCTCAGGCGTGGTTTCCAGCAACTTCGCTGCATAAGGATTGGCGCGAATAATCCGGTTTTGATCATCTTTGTACATGATCGCCATCGGTGCGGCATGAAAAATCAATTCATATTGATGATGTTCATAATGCAAAGCGGCTTGCAATTGCTCTTGATCCGCATAATCGCGCATCACACCGACTACAAAGCTTAAATTATTATGGGTATCGGCAATGAACTCAAAACGCGCCCGCACCGTCAATGTCTGCCCATTCAAATCCTGCATGTCTAACTCGCCTTCCCAAAACAGCTTATCGGCTAAGGCGGGTAAAATGTCATCGGTTAAACTGCGATAGGCGGATGGACTGTAATAATGCTCACGTTTTAATTGCGCTAAGCTTTCGACTTGGTAGTGAAATAAATGTTGATGTGCAGCGTTGGTATAGACAAAACCGCCTTCAGGATGCCAAATTTCCACCGCTGCTTTAGAGATAGCGACGATGCTTTTAAAAAGTTTTAATTGTGTCGCCCCTGTCAATTGTTCGTCTGTTTCAATGTTGGGTAACACGTGTTCGGCGTGAGGCAATTGTGCTAGCTCAATGCCGATTAAGAATAAATGCCCGCTGTCTTCTTGCCAGTTGATCTGCCACAGAATCGTTTGATAATTGCCTGTGCGTTGCTGTAAACGGCACTGCACTGTTTGCGGCGTTTGGCTATCGCTATCACCTTCGATTAAGGCTTGCAAGCTCTGTGCTGCCAGTGTTTGATCCGCAGGATGTAACAGGCTTAACCAATTGACAGAAGCCTGCTCAAGCGCAACATAGCCTTGTTGCCGCCAGCGATCATTGACCGCGACTAACTCGCCGCTGACATCAATCACGCAGCCCAATGCCGGACACTGCTGAAAAAACTGCTTGGCAGACCATTCTACAGACATGAAGTTATTCCCCAACAAAACGGTTTACGGTTCAACTTGCCAACGCTTAGCGTGTATGGCAAAGAACCTTTATTGTTATGATATGACTCGATCAGTGTGGATTGCTGTGTTATACAACAAAATATTGATAAGGGTCAGGCATATTTAATGCCATGCAAGTGAAAGCACTTGTTGACGAAAGTCTTTTGTTATTATTTGTTACGTTACGCTGGCGCGGGGCTGAAGACTGTGAACACAGTCTTAATGGATATATTAGCGATTTTGGATAAGAAATGACAAATAAAAAGATAAGATTTACTTTAAAATAACTATTTAACACCCGTGTAATGTAACGTTTTGCTAAATCAGTAAATCATAAAATACCCACACTAAAATCATCTAATTCATCTTGTTTAAGCGTTACGCAGTCGATGATTTTTCGTAGGGCGGATAAGGCGTTAGCAGTCATCCGCCGAATCAACTTGTTTTGAACGCTGTAACGCCTATTGTTAATCAAGAGTAGCTATCCATGGACTTTGCCCAAGAAAACGCACTGTGGCAGCAGATACAACAGCAGTCAGACGCAACAGAACAAAATCGTCAATTACTGGAAATGGCGCGTTTATTATTAGAACGCGCAACCCCCAGCGCGGACACCGTGACGCAGTTAGACAGTGATGATTTAACCGATGTGTTTTTGGAGTATCAAGGCGTAGGTGAGTTAACCACACAGTTTTTACAAGCAGCTTTGCCGGTGTTAGATGAAGCTTATCAAGGCACTGACTTTGAACAGCAATTACACGATTTACAACAGCAATTACACGACTACACACAGCGTGGTCAAGCCGGTTTACAGCAGCTTAAACAATTACAACACGTCAATGCTGACTTACAACAACAACAGGCGCGTTATCAACAACAACAAGTTGATGTGCAGCAGTTACAACAACAAACAGAGCAATTACAAAATGCCTTAACCCAATTACAACAAGCCCCCCAACGTGCAGAGGCCGCGATTAAAGCCTCGGAACAACAGCAAGAAGCCGCATTGCAAGGATTAGCCGAGTTAATCCCGCAAGTCGTGCAATTAATTCAAAGCAACCGCGCCAGTTATCAACACCATTTTGCCGCCAATCAAGCCATCAGCGATGCCTTACAAGCCACACCCAGCTTAACTGACATTAGTCACTATACTGCGACTTTAAACAGCTACAGTGCACAATTGCAAAGCTTATTAACCCAGTTTGATGAAACCTTGGCACAAGTGGTCAGCATGGAAGAAAAGCACCGCCATTTACTGCGCGAATTACGCGATCCGCGCCCAAGCTTGACACACCCTGACCCTGATGAATAACTGACTTCCTGTATTTTTTTGACGCTTAGTTATAAACTAATCCTATGGATATTAAATTAACCCGCAAACAACGCGAACGCTTACAGCGCGAGCAACAAATTTTAGACACTGCAAACCAATTGTTAGGCAGCCAAGGTTACTTAGGCTTAACGATGGACAAAATCGCCGAGGAAATGGAATATTCCAAGGGCACGATCTATCAGCACTTCAACTGCAAAGAAGAAATTATGGCGCGGTTGAGCATTCGTTACATTGATAACTTACAGGAATTATTTAAACGTGCCTTAACTTTAGCGGGTAATGCGCGAGAACGGATGTCGGCGATGTTTTTTGTTTACGCCTTGTTTTGGCTAATGCGTCCTACGGATTTTAATAACACTCAGTTGTTAAAAACTGCTTCATTACGTGAAAAGTTATCCGATGAGTCACGAGAAAGCTTAAGCGCGGCTGAACGCCAAATTCAAGAAATGTTAGCCAAAATTGCTTATGACGCGATTGAAGCGGGTGATTTGAAGTCAACCGCCATGAGTCCTGAAGAAATCGTGTTAGGTTTATGGGCAACTACTTATGGTGGCTTATTAATTTTAACCGCAGCCCCTGATTTAAAAGTCAGTAACCCTTATTACAGCTTGTTTCAAACCGCGAGCATCTTTTTAGATGGTTTACCGTGGCATCCCTTATCGACCGAGTTTGCTTATCAAGATGTGTATCATCGTGTTTGCAAAGAGTTATTTGTCGAAGAAATTGCCAGTTTGCCGGAGTTACAGCAAGAGCGTTTAAAGCGCTTTTTTGAGCTTGAGAGCTAAGCATCATGGTTGCCCCTAGTGAACGCTTATTTTTTGCACTATGGCCTACGCCAGAAGTCGTCGCCGCCATTCAGCAATTACAGGCGCAGTTACCACCGAATTTAACCGGACGTGCCATGCCCGTAGAGACATGGCACATCACCTTAGCGTTTTTAGGTCAGTGGCCTGTAGCACAGCGTCCGGCTTTGCTAACAGCAGCAGAATCGTTAAGCATGCCAGAATTTAGTTTAACTTTGGATCAGTTTGGACACTGGGCAAAACCGCGCATTTTTTGGCTAGGTTTAAGCGAGGCACCTGCACCCTTGTTTGAATTAGTGCAACAGTTAAACACCTGCTTACAGCCTTTGGGCTATCAACCAGAATCACGCCCATATTGTCCGCATGTGACCTTACGACGTGATGTGTCTCGCATTGAGTTGCAAAGCTTACCGAGGGTTACGCCGATTGATTGGCCGGTAAGTTCGTTTTGTTTGGTAAGGTCTATGGCGAGTGGGGAGCGGACGCGGTATGAGGTGGTGTGGAGGTTTGAGGGGTAGTTTTTAGTAGCAAATCTTTTATTTGCATGAAAGAATATCTCTATGATTTTAACTTCATTAATTTTATTAAAGTGGGTAATTTATGCAAACTCAGATATTTATGTTGTTTTTTAGTTTGTTATTAAGTGGCGTTGTTTTTTCAACGCAAGTATTT
>QKBZ01000208.1 GCA_003245895.1 Beggiatoa sp. | reverse complement strand
CACCATCAACTTGGCATATTCCAGCTTCTGCTCTGCTGTGTATGTCTGACGAGGTTTGCGATTTGTCTGATTCATCTAATTTCTCCTAAATGACCAACTTTTGTTGGCTATATTTCTCTTCAAGATTATTAGACCATTACACATCTACAGAATAAAAAGGTGCTTGTATAATTTTGGCGATTTCATCAACTAATTGAGGAATATAACCGTTAGGTGAAAACACCTGACCAAACAGCACAAAACACCTAATCTCCGTATCTGCGTGATAAGCTTCCACACGCCGAACTGCAATCCCGCCTTCTATCTCTCCGCGAAACTGCTCAATTAGTCCTACAATCTCAACTGCCTCCGCAGGCGAATGTGCAATCGAACCCCGTTCAGTGTAATTCGATTTCACCAAATCCTTGATAAAATACGCATCCCAGCCTAAAGACGCGATATTCTCAGCTAAATGCTCATCATATGGAAAAAAATAGGTTTCAGCGGTAAAGCCTTTACACTGCTTATACCAACCCGATAAATAATGACATTGCTTATATTGCGCTGCATTAGTGATTGGAATAGCACCTGCCGCTTCAATAAAACCCACTAATTTTGCATATTCTGCTGGCTTGAGCATCCAGCCTCGATACAAAATAGATTCACCCACTATAAGATGCGGTTTAGCGGTAAACTCACCACATAACAAAGCGTCAAAATCAAATAACGAACACTTCGCTCCCGCTGCTTGCACTAACTGATATTCAGTTTTATAAGCGTCATCAACCAGATTGGGATTAAGTGGATCGCAAGGATAAAGAATTTGCATAAGCTGTCTAATATCTGTTCTCCAAAAACACAAAACGGATAACAAACTCAACACCTGTTATCCGTCTTGCAAGCACACCAGTTACTGAAATCAACTATTTCAACCGAGTCACCCTATTAAGCTAAATCGGCCTCACTTTCTTCTGTCCCCATCAACTGAAAGAAATTAACCATCTCTCGTAACTGCATCGCCTGTGCTTTCATTGAATGGCTTGCATGTTCTGCTTCATTCACCACATTTAAATTTTGCTGGCTACTTTGCTCAATTTGCATAACAGCGCGGTTAATCAGTTGAATACCTTCTGATTGCTCATAACTACTGTTCACAATCTCTTGGATCATAACGGTGACTTGTCCAAATAAATTTTGAATCGCGTGTAAAGTCACTTCTGATTGACTGGCTAAATTATTCCCCGTATTGATTCGCTGCGTGCTGTCTTGGATTAATGTACGGATGTCCTTTGCCGCAGAAGCACTGCGTTGCGCTAACTGCCTTACTTCAGCCGCTACCACTGCAAAGCTGCGCCCTTGCTCGCCTGCGCGGGCTGCTTCAACGGCGGCATTTAAGGCAAGTAAATTGGTTTGAAAAGCAATTTCATCAATTAAAGAGGTAATATCGGCCACCTTATGACTGCTTTCAGCAATGCCTTGCATGGCTTGAATCATTTCAGCAATGACTTGACTACCTTGTTTCGTCTGTTTCTGAACATTTTGTGCAACTTCTTTTAATGAGGAGGCGTTCTCAGTATTGTGTTGCATGGTCGTGGTCATTTCTTCAATACTGGCGGCAACTTCTTCTAAGCTGGCGGTGCGCTGATTGCTACTACTCGCTAAGCTTTCACTGCCTTTTAAAATATGCTCTGCTGCATTGTTGACTTCTCGTGCACTGTCCTGAATCACTAACATGACTTCATTGAGTTGCGTAGTCATCGCGTTCACATCTTGTTTTAAATGTGCTAATGCTCCGCGATAATCACCTTTTAATGATTGACTTAAATCCCCTTGTGCCATACTGGCAAACAAGCGCGAGAGTTCCGTCAAAATATATTGATTAGTGGTTAAGGTTTCATTGATGCTTTGGCTTAAGGTGAGGAAAAAGCCGTGTTTATCTTGAACATTGATGCGAGTTGAAAAATCACCTTGAGAGGCCGCCATCATCACTTGGTTAACCTCTTGTTCAATGGCGATTTCTAAGGTGATGTCTTTCCACTCTAAGACCCAACCTAAATGCTGTGCCTGTTCATCAATGACAGGCGTGATTTGACATGATAACAAGCTGTTGCCAATTCTTAACTTCACCGTGACCGTTTTTTCAATTTTGTCAAAGTTTTGCGGCAAATCACCTTCTAAGATCACTTTTAACTCAGCAAAACTCAGCTTGCTTAACTGCTCTAGTTGCCAATCAGCACCAAAGTGTTCTACTAAGGTGAGACGCTCACGTTTAAAAATGGTTTTTGTTGCTTCGTTAAAGTAAATAATATTTTGCTGTTTATTTAAGATAATGACGCTGGTCGCGGTGTTATCTAACGCCTGTTTAATACGCAGCATCGCAATATTACTGCTTTGAATATCGTTATAAGCCATCTGTAATTTTTCGCAGATGGCATTCACTAAACGTGCAATATCGCCCACTTCATCAGAACCAAAATCGGGCAAGCGGCGATTAAAGTCGGTGTCATTGGCATAACACATGGTAGACATGGCGTTAATGACAATGTGCATAGGGCGAATCAGCGAGCGTCTGCCAAACCATAAGGCGAAGAAAGCGGCAACGATACTCAAGGCAAGCGTGCTGAGTAAGATGGCTTTTAGCCAATACACTTTTTGCGTTGAGGCATTTTCTAACGCCGTCGCCGCTTGTTGAGACAAAGTAAAAATATTGCTCCAATGCTCTTGGATTAATTCAATCGCATCGTAAAAACGGTCGGAAATAATGTCTAAATTCGGGTCAGTTAACACCAACAAGGCTTCATAAGTCGGCAGCCAAACATCTTGCACTTGGGCAAATTTGTCTGCGATAGCGGGTGCACTGGGGGGCAAGGTGATTGACTGCTCGGCACTGTCTACGGTCATGCCACCTTGTCTTAAAGCTGCTAAGCTGTTGGTGAACAGTTGACTAGAAGCCAGCAAAGCTTGGCTTTTTTCAGTGGTAGAAGATTCGCTTTCCAACGCAGCGATCAAATCGCGGGTTTGGTTTTGAATGCGTAAAATGAGCGTTTGTTGACGGGTGGCGATGCCAATGGCAGCAGCCTCAGAGGTTTGGCTGTTGACGACGACTAAAGGCGTGGAAACTGCAATTAAGACGAATAAAACAAAACAGCCAATAAGAAACACTAGCTTCGTATGAAGTCGGTTGAACATCACCATAAATTGCCTGCTCCCAAACTATTAACTCAACTACCCATGTTGATGTATACAGGCAACGCTATGCCTATTAAACCGTATTGTGGGCTAAACGATGTGATTTGCAACGGCAGAAACGCGGGTATCTGCCGTTTATAATGACTATATGGTGGCTTATTTAACACCGACAAAGCGTTTTTTAACGATGCTTTGCCCTTCAGGTGATAAAGTCCAGTCTAAAAAGGCTTTGACACTGCCCGTCGGTTCACCATGAGTGGTGATGTACAGCGGGCGAGTGATGTGGTAGTCAGGGTTTTCGACAGAGGCTAAATGCCCATCGACTTCTAAGGCTTTGACCTCATCGCGACCGCCTAAAAAGGCAAAACTCAATTGCCCGATAGCACTGGGATCACGTCCAACAATGGTTAACATTTTGGCATCAGGGGTAATGACTTCTACCCCGTTATAAGAAGCGCCGTTCAATACAGCATCAGCAAATACTTGGCGTGTTGCAGAAGCTTCCTTGACCACAAATGCCTTAATAGGCAAATCATCACCACCGACTTCCGACCAATTGGTAATTTCTCCCGTAAAAATTGCCCGCAATTGTTCTGTGCTTAAGGCGGTCACAGGATTATGCGCGTTAACAATCGCAGCAATCGCATCTTTCGCGATCAAGGTTTTCACCACGCCACTTTCCAAAAAGCGACTATTCACTTCACGGGCAACACCACCCATGTCGCATTTCTGACGCATGGCACATTGCTCACCGCCAGCACTCTCCGGCACGGTATTCAGTTTAAATTTTGCATTTGGGTAGACTTCGGCAGCATCAGTGATGAATTTACCTACCGTTGAAGAACCTTCATAATTGATTGTTTCTGCTAATGAAAGAGATGAGAAGGTAACTAAAACCAATAAACTGCTCAGTAAGGGGATGCGCAACATGAAGCTCTCCTTAAATTAAAATAGGGTAATGGATATGTGGGTCTGTGAAGACAGTGGTATGTCTGATTTGCTCAAAGCACAATATCCTGTTGTGATATAGTCTGTTTCGCTTGCCATATTGCTACACACTATATTGGATAAAAATGTATGTTGCTACGTCTGACACAAAATATCAGCATATCGTCATGTTTTAACACTTTGTCCATTGAGTAAATACGGTAAGTGTCCGTTTTGTATTGCTAAATGTACTTCACGGCAAACATTGGCAAGAAATAAGCAAGGAAAGCACAGTGAGTGAAACTGAAACCCAAACACGGTTTAAAATGAATAAGGTGCAAGCACAAGGATAAACAGTCGCTTTGGGTAATACTGGATAGAAATTTTAGATTACAGTTAACAGGCTGGATAACTGAATAAGTACGATGATTGTTAGTTTATAATCAGCGTTTTGGCGTGGTTAAATAAAAATTCAACTCTATACTTCTGTGCAAGTTGTGGTAACATGCAGGCAAAAATCACATCGCCCATCTTAGCCCCCTAGTGTTTGTTGTCTATACGCTAAGATGCCACGCGTCTTTATAAAGATTAAAACCCTCATCACCTGACTTTTTATCTGCGATGTTATTCGGTGATGGCAGGTTACATAAAATAATTCTTCGGCTGTTTTCTCAGTCCATGTAAGTTTGTAGAAAACGGCCAGTAATAAAATTGTTTTATACCTACTTTAAAAGTAGGAAATACTGCGTAGGGGTATTTATCTAATATCTATTTTAAGTATTCCTAGGTTTCATTGTCATGACAAAGTAAATGCTAGTTATAGTGTTTGCTTTTAAATTGTAGGGCAAACTGACAATTTTGAACAGTAAAATAACCACAAAACAAATAAAAGATTACGTTTAGTCGGTTATTCAGCAATAAAATTTTTCTATTGAGAGAACGCAATCATCATGAGCATGATTACAAAATTTTGAATTTTTTTAATTTTTCTCATCACAAAAACCCTCACCAAAGTTA
>QKBZ01000080.1 GCA_003245895.1 Beggiatoa sp. | reverse complement strand
AATATTGACTAAGAAGGCAAGTTTCTTTTCTTCTGCTTTGAGTGAAATTAAATTACTGACATTATCCAGCACAGTTTGAATCTCAAATGGAATTGATTCTAACTCCATGCGCTGTGCTTCAATCTTAGATAAATCTAAAATATCATTGATAATACCGAGCAAATTATGTGCAGATAACCTTACTTTTTCTAAATAATTACGCTGTTGCTCGGTTAAGTCGGTACGCAATGCCAAATCCGTCATGCCTAAAATTGCATTCATGGGCGTGCGAATTTCATGGCTCATATTGGCTAAAAAATCAGATTTTGCTTGGTTCGCCGCTTCAGCTTGTGCTTTCGCTGCTTTTAACTCTGCCTCTACTTGTTTACGTTCAGTAATATCGCGTACCAAGCCGATGGCATGCCAGTTACCATCGATATTAACCGCTGCAATTGCCAACTCGACTGGAAACTCAGAACCATCACGTCGCAACGCCTCTAACTCACGGGTACGATATACCGCAGGGCCTTCACCGGTTTGGCGAAAGCGCTGAAAGCCGTGGCGAAAAGCGGCACGATAACGTTCAGGCACAATAATTTCGTGCAACTCTTTGCCACACACCTCTTGCGCGTGATAGCCAAAAATGCGTTCTGCTGCTTGATTCCAAAAGTAAACATGATCGAATTCATCGATCAGAATAATCGCTTCTTGTGCCGCATTAGTGGTCATGCGGAACTTTTCTTCACTTTGTTTTAAAGCCACCTCACGCAATTTTAATGAATGAATATTGGTGGCTAAAATCACAGCACCTTCTTCTTTACCGCGAGGATTATGTAATAAAGTCGCCCGTACTAAATAAACATTATGTTGTGGTTGTACTTTTTGACTAATTAAACTGTGCTCACCTTGATAAGATTTATTTTGTTGTTGCAATAAGGTTAGCAATATTGAATGCTCTGAAATTGCAGGTGCAGTGAGTTGATTTAATAACTTGCGTTGTACTGGCGGTGGAAATAAATAATCAATTGTTTGTCCAACTAAACTTTGTTGCTCAGATTCTAATTCTTGCTTTGCTTTTTGATTCAGTCGTTTAATAATGCCTTTTGGATTGGTAATAATCATTACCTCATCCATGCTATCTGTAATTCGACTAATAAAAGCATTTAAAGCTTGTTGTTGTTTATGCGCGACTTTAAGCGCGTTGCGCTGCCCCTCCACCTCCTGCAACATGGCATCCATATTGGCCGTGATATTGATAATTTGTTGCTCTTGAATGCGATGGGCATGACGCAAACTGTTTAATTCTTCACGCAATAAACGTGGATTATCTTCTGCGTTGTCATTGCTATTAGTGCTTGACTCATCCTGATTATATTGCTGATATGTTTTAGTTTTTTTCAGCCGTACAATAAACCCCGTCTCTGTGCGTTGTACAGGCCAAGCCTCTGCATCATGACCAAACACCACAATACGCTGGCCGTGCATAGGACAGTAAATACAGCCATCACTCTCTATTGCGCATTGATCTAAACTATAGCCTTCATGTCGGCAATAAGCAGAAATAGCAGCATAAACATCATCTTGTTTAAAAATTAAAACACGCAATGGATGGCGACGGGCTGGGAAATGCACCATGCCCGACCAGTGTTGCTGAGGGTGTGTATGTTCAACGACTTGCTCAATGGGCAGTGCGTCAACAACGGTGGAGTGTGTCATTAGAATCTCTCTCGTTTTTTATTGTTTTCAATGGTTTTCATGACAACTAAACATAGCATCCTGCTGTTCCCTCCCCGTAACATGCGGTATTTACAGTTATACATGCTAACGGATTCACTGTTGAAATTTAGGTGGCGATGTTTGCTATTACGTCTACGCTGTCTAAAACAATGTGTATTTAAAGATTAGACCTTATGCGCTTGAATCTCACGGAGAAATAGCAATCACAGGTTCAGCACTCATTTTTAAAATATTTTGACTTCAATGGTTTAAGTATTATGCTGACGTATCTTTTGCTCATTCAATTCCTCGATACACACCAAAAAACTGTGGCAATAAATGGACTAACTACTGATATGAATTTCATTGGTATAATTAAATATTAAAAAATATTGTACTTTGATTATACAATTCAGTTTAGCTTTTTGACGGAAAAAATGAAGCTTGACAATAACCGTATGGTATTGATGCTATTATGTAGCAACATTTAATAAATTGCTTATGTTTCATTATCCACATTTATCTGATTTATACGCTGGCTTAAGCCGTCTTGCACACAATACCTTGCGCCATTGGCTACCTCAAAGCTGTTTTTTATGTGGTGCAACAGCGCAACAAGCATTATGCGGGGCGTGTTTACACGATTTAAACTGGCAAGAACAAGGCTGTATTCGCTGTGCAACGCAACTTATTGGCACGAATGACAGTATTTGTGGTCAATGCTTAATACAACCGCCGCCTTTCCAACGTTTATATACGGTATTTGATTATGATTACCCGTTGGATAATTTGATTAAAGCAGCAAAATATCAGACTAACCTTGCTGTTCTGCAATTATTAGGCGATTTAATGGCCAATCATTTAAGCCCTGACAGTTTACCTGACGGCGTTATCGCCGTGCCCATGCATCCTGTTGATTTACGGCGGCGTGGTTATAATCAAGCCCTTGAGTTAGCCCGCATCATCGCGAAACAATTGCAACGTCCGTTACAAGTAAATGCCTGTCAATGCACGCGCCGCAAGCAACCACAAGCCCGTTTATCTTATCAAGCTCGTCTGCATAATGTACGGGGTTTATTTCAAGTGAACACTTTGCCCGCGCATTGGCAACACGTCGCGATTGTCGATGATGTGGTAACGACAGGCGCAACCGTCAGAGAATTAAGCCAAACTTTATTGCACGCAGGTGTAAAACAAGTCGATGTGTGGTGTTGTGCACGTCGTCAAGATTTGCGCTAGACCTGAGTTCGACGAAAATTATCATTAAAAACAAAGTTATGCTTCTCGTTCCCAAATGCCGAGGCTGTCAAAGAACTTCCTGTCTGAATCAGAATTCACAGAGTTTAAGAATTTTCAGGATTATAGATAATTGATAATTCTGTTAATTTCCTAATTCTGAAAATTCTGATTCAGACAATTCGGCGGTTCTTTTACAGCCTCGACATTTGGGAATGTAGTCGTGACGTGCCACGTCACGAGTGAACTAAACGACGGATTTAGTTCGATCTTGGAACAAACCCGCGACGCAGCGCGTCGTGACTGCATTCCCACGCAAAGCGCGTGGGAACGAGAAACCAATTGTTTTTACAAGAAATATTTCGTCTGACTCTGGTCGCTAGCGTTTGCAAGCTCCATTTAATAACCGTAACCCCCAACAACTCGGCAGGCTTTTCGCTTAAACCCTAGTGAAATGCAATAAGCAATACCATATTCGGTTCAAAACAGCAGCCTTTTGCTGAGTTTCAAAGGGCTACGTTCAATCGCGCAAGCCAGTTAGCTTGCTGAAAGTCTTTTTTGACACGCATTTGGTTTCGTGTAACCAAGGCGTTTAAGGAGAATTGTTGTGGAAAAAGTCTGGCTCCAATCATATCCGCCTAATATACCGGCTGAAATTAACCCCGATGAATATCAGTCTATCAAAGATTTATTTAATCAAGTGGTAGAAAAATACCGCTTGCTCCCTGCGTACACCTGCATGGATAAAACCTTAACTTATGGTGAGCTAGATCAATTAACCCGACAATTTGCAGCCTATTTACAAAGCGAGTTACATTTAGAAAAAGGTGCGCGTATAGCCTTAATGATGCCTAACGTCTTGCAATACCCTGTGGCCTTATTTGGTATTTTGCGGGCAGGTATGGTAGTGGTGAATGTAAACCCGTTATACACTGCGCGAGAATTAGAGCATCAGCTTAATGATGCAGGTGTGGAAACCGTTGTTATTTTAAGCAACTTTGCACATACCTTAGATAAAGTTATTACCAAAACCAAAGTTAAGCATGTCATTTTAACGGATGTCGGTGATTTGTTGTCGTGGTTTAAAGGATTATTAGTCAATTTCGTAGTGAAATATGTCAAGAAAGCCATCCCGCCTTATCATTTACCGCAAGCAGTGCGCTTTAATAAAGCCTTAGAACTCGGTTTACACGCTAACTACACACCGCCTGAAGTGAGTGGTCGCGACATCGCCTTTTTACAATACACAGGCGGTACCACAGGCGTAGCCAAAGGTGCGATCTTAACCCACCGCAATATGCTAGCGAATTTACAACAAGCTTCTACTTGGCTGTCTAGTATTTTAGAAGAGGGTAAGGAGTTTATTGTCACTGCATTGCCGATGTATCATATTTTTGCTTTAACGGCGAATTGCTTAATCTTTTTAAAATACGGTGCACACAATTTACTCATCGTTAATCCGCGTGATATGAAAGGCTTTATCGATGAGTTAAAGAAATACCCTTTTACGGCTTTAACTGGCGTTAACACTTTATTTAATGGTTTGCTCAATCAAGAATCCTTTGCGCAATTAGATTTCAGCAGTTTGAAAATTACCTTAGGCGGCGGTATGGCTGTGCAAAGAAAAGTCGCTGAACGCTGGCAAACCATAACCGGCGTACCCTTATTAGAAGCCTACGGTTTAACCGAATGTAGCCCTGCCGTCGTGGTCAACCCCATGACCGTCACCACTTATAACAGCTCCATTGGCCTGCCTTTACCTTCAACTGATATTGCCATTTTAGGCGAAAATGATCAGGAATTAGGCGTAGGCGAAGAAGGCGAATTAGCCGTTAAAGGGCCACAAGTGATGCGCGGCTATTGGAACCGCGAGGAGGACACCCGCAAAGCCTTTTCCGCGCAAGGCTGGTTACGAACCGGTGATATTGCCAAAGTGGATGAAAACGGTTTTATTTACATCGTAGACCGCAAAAAAGACATGATTTTAGTCTCAGGCTTTAATGTGTTCCCTAATGAGATTGAAGATGTGGTGGCGATGTTAGATGACGTATTAGAATCTGCCGCCATTGGGGTAGAGGATGAAAAATCCGGCGAAGTGGTGAAACTGTTTGTGGTGAAAAAGAACCCACGTTTAACCAAAGAAGAGATCATTACACACTGCCGCGAACATCTAACGCCTTATAAAATCCCGCGTTATGTTGAATTCCGCGATGATTTACCTAAAACCAACGTGGGGAAAATTTTACGGCGGGCGTTGCGTTAGTCAGTCGTTGTAGGGTGGAATAGGCGCAAGCCGTATTCCACCATGCAGCTTATAATCTGTTTTTGCTAAGCTTTTTGCAGAGTTGTAGGGTGGAATACGCTACGCTATTCCACCCTACAAAATCGCTTAACTTAATGGCAGAGAGCAAAAAAGAGGGAACGCGCCAAAGTCGTGTAACTACCGCGTTTTGCCGTAATGTGCTAACACAGTGTCAATAAACTGCTGCCAAACGGGGTTAGGATGCCAAATTTTCAGCAAATCCGGTTCTGCCTTAGCATAAGACCAATCTTCTTGCACCATACGGTATAACAACATAAACACGGAAACCCGCTTATTAGCAGCGCAATGTAAAAAAATACGCTCGCCTTTATGTTCATCCATACAAGCAAGGAATATTTGGAAATCGCTTAATTCTGGCAAGTCAAATAATACCGGAATGTGGACATAAGCCATGCCTAATGACTCCACAACGTCTGATTCTTCATCCAATGCGTTATCAGAGCTGGCTAAGGCTAAGTTCATGACCACTTCAAAACCCGCTTCAGCAATTGAAATTAAGTCCATTGCGGACGGTTGCGCTGCCGTGGTGAGCGTATCTGATAACGGCAATAACTGTTCTATTTCTTCCAATGACATGGTTGATTTGCATCCATGTGGCACTGTCAATTTATACGCAAACGCCGTCAGCGAGCCGTATCCGGTTGCGATACGGCTCTTATTATGCTTTAGAATTGATCGACACTTAACGCCATGACACTGTCTGCGCCATGTAAAATGGAGTGTGCATAGCGGGTGGCGAGCGGCATGATATGGTCTGCGTAAAAATGAGCAGTGCTGATTTTCGCTTGATAAAATGCGGTGTTGCTGTCTGGCTCATTATAGCGTTGTTGTGCAATCACCGCAGCTTTCGCCATTAACCAGCCACCACAGACGGTGCCAGCTAATAGCACTAAAGGCACAGAACCGGCTGCCGCAGCTTTCGGGTCTTTAGCCTCAAAACGCTGTAAAATGTAGTCGGTGGCTTGCGTTAAGGCATCGATACCGGTGCTTAATGCTGTCCGAATCGCTGCCATTTGGTCGCCTGCCGCCGCTGCTAGCTCATTATCTACTAATGCGCGCATTTCTGCGAGTAAATCCCGCATACCGGCACCTTTGTCCGCCGCAATTTTACGTCCGATCAAGTCGTTAGCTTGAATTGCAGTAGTGCCTTCATAGATAGTGGTGATACGTGCATCGCGCCAGAATTGCGCCGCGCCAGTTTCTTCCACATAGCCCATACCGCCGTGAATTTGGATGCCTAATGAGGTGACATCAATGCTGGATTCAGTACACCAGCCTTTCACAATTGGGATTAATAATTCTAAACGGGTTTGTGCTTTGGCTTTCGCTGCCTCGTCTTCGTGACGATCTGCAATGTCTAATTGTGCGGCGGTAACATAAACTAAAGCACGCATGGCTTCAGTATACGCTTTCATGTTCATCAACATACGACGGATGTCAGGATGTACGATGATAGGCATTTTTTGCCCGCTTCTATCGCCTAATTCAGTGCCTTGAACACGTTCTTTTGCATAATCTAACGCATGTTGATAAGCGCGTTCGCTTAAGCCTAAACCTTCTGCGCCTACCGCTAAACGCGCATAGTTCATCATGGCGAACATATATTTTAAGCCTTGGTTGGCTTCGCCGACTAAGTAGCCAATTGCGCCACCGTTGTCGCCATACGCCATCACCGCAGTCGCGCTACCGTGAATGCCTAATTTGTGTTCTAAAGATACGCATTTTACGTCATTGCGCTCGCCTAAGCTGCCGTCTGCATTGACTAAAAATTTAGGCACGACAAATAAGGAAATACCTTTCACCCCTTCAGGCGCATCAGGTAAGCGGCCTAACACGAGGTGAACAATGTTATCGGTGAAATCTTGCTCACCCCAAGTGATGAAAATCTTTTGACCGGTAATGCGGTAATGATCACCTTCTGGGATGGCTTTGGTGCGGATGGCAGCTAAGTCAGAACCGGCTTGTGGCTCGGTTAAGTTCATGGTGCCTGTCCACTCACCACTGACCATGCGCTCTAAGAAAGTCGCTTTTAATTCATCGTTGGCATACAGTTCTAAGGCGTGAATCGCGCCACTGGTTAACCAAGGGCATAAGGCAAACGCCATGTTGGCGGAGTCCCACATTTCCGCAACCGCTTTGCTTACCAATACCGGTAAACCTTGACCGCCAAATTCTGGCGACTCAACTAAACCTGTCCAACCCCCTTCGGCAAATTGCAAATAAGCATCTTTAAAGCCTGGTGCAGAAGTCACCACACCATCATTGACTTGATTGCCGTGGGTGTCGCCGACACGGTTTAATGGCTCTAATACCTCACCGGCAAAACGGGCGGCTTCTTCCAAAACCGCATCCACGATGTCAGGGGTGGCTTCTTCATAACCGGATAATTGACTAATACCATTTACGTCTGCTAACTCTTTGAGCACAAAACGCATATCAGTAAGCGGGGCTGTATAACTCATAGCTCCAAAAACTCCTTATTTGGCTGTGGTGGTGGTAATTATTCGCTGGCGAGGTGGGATTGGATAAGCCGTCACAAAATGCCGGACTGCTCGACAAAGAACTCTAGTATTACCGAGTAGAGACAGTCCGGCAAGTCATCTGCGCACAATATTAGCGTCCGCTTAAACTTTTGCTCACAATTTCATACACATCAGGTGATAAGTTCGGTTGTGAGGCGATCAAGTTCAGTTGCGACTCCATTAAGCTGCGACGCAACTTGTCAAACCGGCGCCATTGATTAAACGCGCTCACCATACGTGAGGCTAATTGTGGGTTTAAGGCATCTAATTCCAATACGGTTTCCGCTAAGAATTTATAACCGCGTCCGTCGGTGCTGTGGAAACGCACTTGGTTTAAGGAACAGAAATTCCAAATTAATGCCCGTGCGCGGTTAGGATTGCGTAAGGTAAAGTCTGGATGTTCTGCCAAGGCTAACACGCGGTCTAAGGTTTTCGGCAGAGCTGATTTAGCTTGCAAGATAAACCATTTATCTAATACCAATGGGTCATGCTTCCAACGCGCATAAAATTGCTGTGAGGCTTGCTCACGCTCAGGCACTTCCAATTCCATCAAGCATTGCAAGGCTTCTTGCGCGTCGGTCATGTTGTCGGCTTCGGTAAACTGACGCATGATTAAAGCGGTAATCTCATCATCTTGTAACAAGGTGAGATAACGCAACACGGCATTTTTTAAGCGGCGACGGTCAATAGAAGCTTGGTCGTTGCTGTAAGGCGTGTTGGGATTATTGTCGTGGTATAAGGCCAATAACTCGCGGCGGAAGGTACGCGCCAGCACACGCATCATAAACATGCGGGCTTCGTGCAGTGCGTCTACATCTACCGGCTCCATTTGCTGACCGAGTAATTTTTCTTCCGGCAACACAATGGCTAAGGCTTTTAAGGAAGCATTTAACTCGGCATCGGTTAACAACTGACCAAAGCTCTCAATAAACAGCGGGTCTAATTTCAATTCTCGACCGGCTGCCCAATCTTCCGCTAACGCTAATAACAGACTTTGCGCCAGCGTTTGCCCTGCATCCCAGCGATTAAAACCGTCGCTGTCATGCGCCATTAAAAAGGCTAATTGCTGTTGTGGGCGGTGCATTTTCAGCGTGACAGGGGCAGAAAATTCGCGCAGTAAAGAGGGCACAGGCTCGGCAGTGATGCCGGTAAACACGAATTGCGCTTGCTCGGTGGTTAATTCTAAAGTGCGCGTTGTGCCACTCGGTGCAGTTTCGCCTTGCAGTTGCAGTGGTAAATCTTGACCGTCTGCGCCTAACAAACCCATTTTGATTGGAATATGTAGCGGTTTAAACGGCGGCTGCACGGAAGGCAGTGGCGCACGAGATTGACTGAAACTTAAGGTGTAGGTTTGCGCTTCAGCGTCATATTGTCCGCGTGCTTCTAAGATAGGCGTACCGGCTTGACTATACCAGCGTTCAAACTGGGTTAAATCCACTTGGTTAGCATCTGCCATTGCCGCACGGAAGTCGTCGCAAGTCACCGCTTGCCCGTCATGACGTTGGAAATATAAATCCATGCCTTTGCGGAAACCGTCGCGGCCTAGCAAAGTCTCGTACAAGCGCACGATTTCCGCGCCTTTTTCGTACACGGTAATAGTGTAAAAATTACTCATTTCGATGTAAGACTCTGGGCGAATCGGATGCGCCATCGGCCCTTGGTCTTCAGCGAATTGAATAGTACGCAGTTTTTTCACATCTTTGATGCGCTTCACTGTCTCCGCTGTCATGTCGGCGGTAAAACGCTCATCGCGGTAAACAGTTAAACCTTCTTTCAGCGTTAGTTGGAACCAGTCGCGGCAAGTGACGCGGTTGCCTGTCCAATTGTGAAAATACTCATGCGCGATCACTGCTTCGATGTCTTCATAATCATCATCAGTTGCAGTTTCTGGGCGACACAAGACAAATTTCGAGTTAAAGACGTTTAAACCTTTATTTTCCATCGCGCCCATATTGAAATCATTGACCGCGACAATCATATAAATATCTAAATCGTATTCTAAACCGAACGTCTCTTCATCCCATTGCATCGATTTTTGCAAGGATTGTAAGGCGTGTTCACATTTATCAATATTTTGTGGCTCTACCCAAATTTCTAAGCGCACGTTGCGACCGCTGCGCGTGGTGTAACTGCCACTATGACAACTCAACTGCCCCGCAACTAAGGCAAATAAATAACACGGTTTACGGAAAGGGTCTTCCCAGCGCACCCAATGCCGACCATCGTCATATTCACCCGAATCAACGCGATTACCATTTGATAATAAAACAGGATATTTGGTTTTATCGGCGGTAATGGTGGTGGTGTAAGTAGACATTACATCAGGCCGATCAAGGAAGTAAGTGATGCGGCGAAAATCTTCCGCTTCACATTGCGTACAGAAATTGCCGTTTGACTGATATAAACCAACTAACTCGGTGTTTTCCTGTGGTTTGATATGTACCACAGTGGTCAGTTCAAATTGATCTGGCACTTGGTGAATCACTAAATGCTCAGCGTCGGCTTGGTAGGCTTCTGCGCTCAAAGCTTCGCCATTGATGAACACTTGTTGCAAGGCCAATTTTTTGCCGTTTAACGCTAACGGTTTGCCTGCGCTGTTAATGTTGTCGGTATTGCGTCGCACTTGCAACACACTACGCACCACAGTGACGTGATCACCTAAATCAAAATTTAAATCAACGGTGTCAATCCAATAATCGGGCGGACAATAATCTTTACGATACACGGCTTGTGGGGCTTGGGTTTGTCTACTATCCATCTGAATGTTCTCGTTCAGTCAAGTGCATGCGCGTTCAGCGGCTGCAATCAGCACGCTTGGCTTCAGGGATGCATGCAGTAAAAAAGATGAAGAATCGGTTGTGGGGTGGAATAGGCATAAGCCGTATTCCACCATAAAGCATGTTGTTTGCGCTAAAGCTTGCAGCGTATTGTAGGACGGATAAGGCATAAGCCACCATCCGCCGCAAGTGGCTTGGTTCAAGCTTCAAGCGCACGATGTCGGATGACGGCTACGCCTTATCCGACCTACAAACATGCTTAACTTAATGACAGTGAGCCGAATGATGGGCAAAACGCCGATTGAGTCCAGAAATAAATTCAAATCCTCGGCGGCGTTTCGCGCACCTTACATTTTGTGAATGATTAAGTGAGCAAAAGCATTGCATGCTGTTTAAGCAACTTGGTTAACGTGTCGGTATGTCCAGAAGCGGTTAGCACCGAAATTCCAGAATAAAGTCAAACCGATAGCCGTCACTTTTGCTAACTGGATGGCGAGCACACTGGTAGTGAACACACTGAAAAAATGCTCGTAAGCGAAATAAAAGATGATAGTATTTATCAATAAGCCAATAAAACTCACTACCATGAACTTTATTAACTGTACGCGTTGATCGTGGTTTTTATACTCAGGAAATGTCCAATACCGATGCAAAGTAAAATTAAATAAAATTGCTAACAAGACGGACACTGTATTTGCAAGGATGCGCCCTAGCTCTGTATCCCACCCTGCCCATAAGATCAGTGCATTCAGTACACCTAAGTCAATGAACGCACCCAGTGCGCCCACGATGCTAAATTTAATAAAGCGATCTAGTTCTTTATTTGAATGAAAGGCCATGAATACGTTTTTAACTCATCAAGCAAAAAATCAGCACTTATTGCCTAAACAGTATGATGCTGGTGCTTTAGCAGTTATAGGAGTGAAATACCAATGAACCACCCTACAACAATGCCAGCATGGCCAGCTACCCGCTTACGGCAAAAGCGGTTTCTATTACTCAGTCCAAATAATGTGCTATTCACTGAGCTAAAACAGCTACTATTACCGCAAGGTTATAGTGTGAGTCAAGCACATAATATCGCCGAAGCACATGATATGTTGGCGATGTTACGCTTTGATTTACTACTGTTAGACAGTTGTTTACTACACACTAATATAGCGATTACTGAGCAAATCACCAGCTTAGTACGCACTGCGCAAACAGCATTACTCATTATTCAAACAGAAACTGATGCGGATGCAAGTATTGACCATGCAGTGTTTACGCTAAATAGTATCAGTGGCTGGGTTAACTATGGCTGTTTAGCACAAGAGTTACTGCCCCGTATTGAGCATTGTCTGCAACACCGTCACCTGCTTACCCCACCGCCTGAGCAAAGTCACAACGCTGCTTTGTTAGATGAGCAAGTCTTAAGTCGTATCACTCGTAACACAACGCCAGAGTTATTATCACTGTTTTTATCGGAATTCACGCAAGAGATGGGGCAGCGGCAACAACAGATTAACCAATTTTTTCAGCAACAAGAGTGGTCAAAATTGCGTTATGAAGCGCATGCCTTAAAAGGGATCGCGGGGAATTTTGGTGCAATGCAATTGTATGAATTGGCCGCACAGCTAGAACATTATGCACAGCAGCTTAATGGCAGTGCATTGGCAAATTTGGTGATTCAGATGAATAGGTTGGTGGAGCAGACGGTTGAGGCGGTGACACTTTACCTTAATAGAAGATGAAGAATAATGTAATGTCGTGTTACAGATAGTTCAGTTTGAGTGCCCATATTATAGTGCCCATCAGTGAATCTAAGGTTTACGTTAATATCTGCTACATGGATAACTTATAGTTATTTTTTCCATAAAACACAATTTACTTGTTTGCAAAAAAATGTCTCTATGCACTGCAATCATACGAAAATGCCTTACAAACCCTATTTAGCCATTCAGCAAATTATGCTTAAATAACAGTCTTTGTTCCCGCTAATGCTGAAATTGCTATGTTGCCTTTTGTAAATCCCGCGCAAAAACCATTCTCTGAAGCCTGCGAGCAAAATAAAGACCCTATACTGGAGGTGTTACGCCAATGGCTAACAGCTCCCAGCACTGTGTTAGAAATCGGCAGTGGTACAGGGCAACACGCAGCTTATTTTGCCAGCCAACTACCCCACCTGACATGGCAACCCACAGATGTCGCTGCACACCTTGCCGGTATTGAACTGTGGCGGCAGGCTGCTCAGTGTTCTAATTTACTTCCCACGCAAGTCTTAGACGTGAAACAACAACCGTGGCCAGTGCAAACAGCGGATGCAGTGTATTCTGCTAACACAGCACACATCATGTCATGGGCAGAAGTCGTACAATGCTTTCAAGGTGTTGCTAACTGTCTAAACAGTGGCGGGTACTTTTTCTTATACGGCCCTTTTAGTTATCAGGGGCAACATATCAGCGACAGCAATGCGCAATTTGATCACTTTTTAAAAACGCGTGATCCCTTAAGCGGTGTGCGTGATGTGCAAGATTTGCAACGCCTAGCCGAAGCCCAAGGCTTGCAATGGGTAACAGATTGCGTCATGCCAGTGAATAACCGGATTTTAATTTGGAAACAACCATGACTCGCTTATCGGCACTGATTTTTGATGTTGACGGAACTTTGGCAGAAACCGAACGACACGGACACCGAGTCGCGTTTAATGATTGCTTTACCGCACATGACTTACCGTGGTTTTGGTCAGAAGGTTTATACGGCGACTTATTAAAAGTCATGGGAGGCAAGGAACGCTTACGTCACTTCATTGAACATTACCACCCAGAATTGCAGTTACAAGTTGAATTAGAGCAATTTGTTAAACAAATACATAAAGAAAAAACCCAGTATTATCAAAGCTATGTCCAAGCCGGTAAAATCCCGCTACGACCAGGCATTGCCCGTTTAATTTGTGCCGCCCGCGACGCAGGCTTAAAACTTGCCATTGCTACCACCACCACGCTGGAAAATGTGCACACCTTGTTAGAGCATAAATTGCACCCTGAAGCGGCAAGCTGGTTCTCAGTCATCTCTGCCGGTGATGTCGTAAAAGCGAAAAAACCCGCCGCCGATATTTACTTACACGCCTTAAAGCATTTGCATGTTCCTGCTGAAGAATGTATCGCGTTTGAAGACACGGCGCATGGCTTACAATCCGCGCTCAAGTCCAACTTAACCACAGTCGTAACCGTCAATGACTATACCTGTGATGAAGATTTTACGGGCGCGGCATTGGTCTTAGATCAACTCGGCGAGCCAGACCACCCTTTTAAAGTGCTCGCTGGCGATGCCGGTGACGCGCACTATGTCGATATTCCGCTATTACAAACACTTTTAGGAGAACACGGTGGCTTACGTCAAAGAAAAACAGGTAGCAATTGAGGCTGCATTAAGAGCAGCCGCTTTTTGCGTAGATGTGCAAAATGAGATGGTGGCAGCCGATACTTTGCAAAAAGGCGATAAAAGCCCTGTCACCGTCGCTGATTTTGGTGCACAAGCTTTAGTCTGCCAACATTTACGCATGATTTTCCCCAATGATTTGATTGTGGGTGAGGAAGATTCAGCCAGTTTGCAGCAAGCAGAGAATGCCGCAACTTTGGACAAAATCACCGCATTTGTGCAACGCTTTGTGCCTGAAGCCAATAACGAGCGTGTTTGCGAATGGATTGATTTAGGCAATGGTGAAGTCAATAAAGAACGCTTTTGGACTTTAGACCCTATCGATGGCACAAAAGGCTTTTTACGCCGCGATCAGTATGCGATTGCCTTAGCTTTAATTGAAAATGGTGAGCCAAAAGTCGGTGTATTAGCATGCCCATCACTGCCTGTCAGCTTTGATGATCCGAGCTTGGGCGAAGGCTGCTTATTCGTTGCGGTACGTGGCGAAGGTGCGCTGATGGCTTCGTTAAACAGTCGTCGTTTAACTTTACGCCCGATTCAAGTGACTGACGGACGCAACAAGAGCAAATTGCGCTGTGTAGAAAGTGTGGAGCACGGTGATCACGAGTTACAAGCCAAAGTGATGCAAGAGTCTGGTTTAAACGCGGATGCGTTAAAATTGGATAGCCAAGCAAAATACGGCGTAGTGGCAAGGGGCGACGCAGCTTTATACTTGCGCTTACCTTCTCCCAAACACCCTGACTATCGGGAAAAAATTTGGGATCACGCAGCAGGTGCGTTAATCGTGGAAGAAGCCGGTGGTAAAACCAGCGATATGTTAGGACAACGCTTACAATTCGCTAACCATCATACTATGCAGAATAATCAAGGTGTTGTGGTTAGCACGCAGGTGCATCATAAGCCTGTGTTAGATGCGTTGCGGTATTTCTTGTCTTAAAGGTTTGTTTGGTTGGGATTGCCTTCAAAAATAAGTAGTTTCTTGTTTCCACGCGCCCTGAGGCTGTCAAAGAACCGCCGAATTGTCTGAATCAGGATTTTCAGAATTTAAGAATTAACAGGATTATCAGATATTTATAATTCTGAAAATTTCCAAATTCTGTGAATTCTGATTCAGACAAGAAGTTTTTTGACAGCCTCGCCCTGCGTGGGAACCTGTAGTGGCGCGCCTGCGCCGAGTGCTGAATGCAGATAAATTCGTGACGCAGGCGCGTCTGGACTTGCTCCCACGCAAAGCGCGTGGGAGCCAGAAGAAACCAGCATAAAAGCCTAATGTCGGATGACGGCTCGCGCCTTATCCGACCTACAAGACTTGTTTACTGATCTACTCGATAGTTCGGTGCTTCTTTCGTGATAGACACGTCATGTACATGACTTTCCCGTATCCCCGCCAGCGACACTTTCACAAACTCTGGTTTAGTGCGCATTTCTTCTAAATCGCGGCAACCGGTGTAGCCCATGCTAGAACGTAAACCACCTAATAACTGGTGGATCACACCTAACATGCTGCCTTTGTAAGGCACACGGCCTTCAATGCCTTCCGGTACTAATTTATCAACCTCGGAAGTTTCTTGGAAATAACGGTCTTTAGAGCCATGTGCTTGTGACATTGCGGCGATTGAACCCATACCGCGATAGCTCTTATAAGAACGACCTTGATATAACTCAACTTCACCGGGGGCTTCTTCCGTACCGGCTAATAAACCGCCAATCATGACCGTGTGTGCGCCAGTTGCTAAGGCTTTCGCAATATCGCCAGAGTAGCGAATACCACCGTCAGCGATTAATGGCACGTCAGTACCTTTTAACGCCTGCACTACATTATCAATTGCAGTAATTTGCGGTACACCCACACCTGCGACAATCCGCGTGGTACAAATAGAACCAGGGCCAATGCCTACTTTTACGCCATCTGCGCCTGCTGCTACTAAGGCTTTCGCCGCATCACCTGTCGCAATATTACCGCCGATCAATTGCACATTAGGATAATTCTTTTTCACCCAGCTAATTTGATCTAACACACCTTGAGAATGACCGTGTGCAGTATCAACGATGATGACATCAACACCCGCTTCGACTAAAGCGGCAACGCGGGCGTGACTTTCTTCACCTGTGCCGACCGCAGCACCAACGCGCAAACGTTCGTGCTCATCTTTACAAGCATTTGGTTTTTCAGTCGCTTTTTGAATATCTTTTACTGTCACTAAGCCGCGCAATTGGAATTGCTCGTTCACGACTAAGATTTTTTCAATACGGTGTTGGTGTAACAAGCTGACCACTTCTTCACGCGGCGCACCTTCTAATACGGTCACTAAGCGTTCTTTAGGGGTCATAATGCTAGAGACAGGGTTGTCATAACGGGTTTCAAACCGTAAGTCACGACTGGTGACAATACCGACTAATACACCGTTGTCCACTACAGGCACGCCGGAAATATTATGCGCTTGCGTTTGCGCTAATACGTCACGAATACTCATGCTCGGCAGGACAGTAATCGGATCGTTGATGATGCCACTTTCAAACTTTTTCACCAAACGCACTTGGCGTGCTTGTTCTTCAATGGTGAGGTTTTTATGAATAATACCGATGCCGCCTTCTTGGGCTAAGGTGATAGCTAAGCGCGCTTCCGTCACAGTGTCCATTGCTGCTGACACGAGGGGGATATTTAAACTGATTCCCCGAGTGAGTTTAGTGCTCAGGTTAACCTGTTTGGGTAGCACGGTAGAATGCGCTGGTAACAATAGCACATCGTCAAACGTAAGACCTTCCTGAACAATTCGCATAAGATTTCGTTCCCGAACCTGTTATAAAATAAAAATATAACCCTACATTATATTACTTTAACTAGATTAAAGTCAAAAAATGTAGCGATTTTTTGAAAACTTGATTGCATTTATGGCGACAATACTTGTTGTAGGATGGACTGTCCTTCGTCAGCCCATCCTACGAGCTGCCATTAAGTTAAGGGTTTGCACCGTCTTGTAGGGCGGATAAGGCGTAAGCCGTCATCCGCCGCAAGTGGCTTGGTTCAAGCTTCAAGCGCGTGATGTCGGATGACGGCTAAAGCCTTATCCGACCTACAAACACACTTAACTTAATGGCAATGACCCTACAAAATCAGCTTAACTTCCTGTGCTATAACATAGCCTGCATTTGGTGTAGTGCTGAGTAGACACATTTTAAAGCTAATTGTTGACAAAAAATGCAATCGTGATGAGATTCATAGAGAGAGGAGACATAAACATGAATGCAGTCGATTGGTTTCAACAAGGACAACAATTTCGGTTAAGTCCTCACACAGCGTGTTTGCCACCGCCAGATGCCGTCAGTGAGCAACAACAATGGTTACAAGGTGTCGCGCAGGCACATCAGAAAGAAACAGAATTGTTGTTGTTATGCGATTGCGATCCGCAAGGCAGCGATTTTGAAATTTCATTGCCTGTTCAACCATTAACCGCATTTTTGCAACAGCAATTGCCTATGCAAACCGTACTCGCTGCACAGTTATTACGCTTATGTCAGCAGCTACAATTATAACGTGTTTAACGACTTTACGAGTAATCCCGCTATGACAGCCCATGCGTTACATAAGCAACATTGGATTTTTGATCTAGATGGTACGTTAACCGTTGCAGTACATGATTTTGCCGCTATTCGCGATAGTTTAGGCATTCCCAGTGGCGCAGATATTCTGCACTTTTTAGCCAGTTTGCCGCCTGCACAGTCAGCACAGTTACATCACCGTTTACATGCAATTGAAGTTGAGTTAGCACGCAATGCGCGTCCTGCCCTTGGCGCTTTAGAGTTTATCAGTCATTTGGCGCAACAAGGCGCACGTCTTGCCATTTTAACCCGCAACACACGCCATAATGCGTGCTTGTCTTTGGAAGCTATCGGCTTAGCGACTTATTTTCATCATGATTGGGTATTAGGCCGCGATGAAGCGATCCCAAAACCTGATCCTGATGGTATTCATCAATTGCTAAATGCTTGGCAAATAAAACCAGATGAGGCGGTGATGGTTGGGGATTATCAGTATGACTTGGCGACTGGACGGGCTGCTGGGACGCATACGGTGCATGTTGATCAAACGGGTGAGTTTTTATGGCCTGAATTGACCGATATTGCAGTGAGCAGTTTGGCGGAGTTGTATCAGCAGAGATGCCGTGTATAAGGGGATATTGGGGCATTATAGTATCAAGGATGAGAACGATTGTAGGTCGTATAAGCGCAGCGTCATACGACATTAACGGCGGATGACGGCTCACGCCTTATCCGCCCTACGAAAAATCATCAATTCGTTTTGAATGACGTAACACCTACTTCGCTCAAACGGTACAAGTGCAACCACAGCTTAAAGTGATGTCTACGGGAGAGGTTAAACGTAGGCTACCTTCTGGACGCACATGCAGCACAAGTAAAGTGGCAGGGTCAAAGACAACAATGTCTTTAATGCCTTGTGCTAAATAGAAATGTGGGCCGATTTCTAAATCTTTTGCTTCATAACCTTTACTAACCACTTCAATTACCGCTTCAGGCAATAAGCTTATCGCTTCTTCTTGCTCGTCAGGTTCTCGGCAAAAAATAGAAATGTCAGGGCGTTTCAAAGAGCCGTTCGGGAATTTCACATAAACATCTGCAACATGAATACATTCGCAAGCGGTGTCTGGCG
>QKBZ01000091.1 GCA_003245895.1 Beggiatoa sp. | reverse complement strand
AATGACAACACGAAATACTCCGATGAAAAAAGCATTTTTTCAAAGTGGAAGTTTTCGTGTACCTATTGCCGAGTGTTTTCTTTTTATTTTGGCTATTGACTGGGTTATAACAGGGCGGATAAGGCGCAAGCCGTCATCCGCCATGATGCCTGTTGTCTGAATCAGAATTCACAGAATTTAAGAATTTTCAGGATAAACAGTACAAAAAACTGCGCTTACGCTCATAAAATGAGACAGTATGCAGAAAGTTACGGCGGATGACGGCTTGCGCCTTATCCGCCCTACAATGCGCTTAGCCCCCAATCTCCACCCGCTGTAAATTCTTAATATCCCGCGACGGCGAATCGCCAAACAAACGACTATATTCCCGACTAAACTGCGACGGGCTTTCATAACCCACTTGATACGCAGCAGTCGAGGCATCCAAGCGTTCAGTAAACATCAAACGTCTCGCCTCATTCAAACGCAAGCGTTTTTGAAATTGCAGCGGAGTCATCGCCGTTAATGAGCGAAAATGCTGGTGAAACGCTGACAAACTCATGCCGCTGTAAGTGGCTAAATCATCCACGCGAAACGATTGATTAAAATGCTGTTTTAACCAAGCAATAGCGCGAGCGATTTGATAACTATGATTGCCTGCGGTGCTGATTTGGTGCAAACGATCACCTTGATCGCTGATCAACAAGCGGTACAGGATTTCTTTCTGAATAATTGGGGAAATGATCGGAATTTCTTCAGGTGTTGCCAGCAAATACAGCAAGCGTTGAAACGCATCTAATAACGGGAGCGACATTGCGCCCATCGTCATGCCTCGACTGGCTTGTCGATTACGCGGTAAAGCCGCTTTGCTTTCTACCAGCAATTGTGCAATCAACTGCTGATCTAAGGACAAACTCAAGCCTAAGTAAGGCTTTTCAGGGGTCGCTTCTAACACTTGTGCCACAACGGGCAAATCAACAGAGGTAATGCGGAAGTGATGTGCGTTGTATAAATGCACTTCCTCGCCTAGCATAATGCGCTTAGAGCCTTGGATAATTAGGCAAACGCTGGGTTCTGCGATGTAACTGGTCGGCTGTGTTGGGTGCTCCCAGCGATGTAGCACTAAGCCCGCAATCTCGGTGCGTAGTTCGTTTTTGCCTTCCGTCAGTTGTGACATATAACGCACTAAATCTGCTTGCACGGCTGATAACGGCTCAGGCATTGGCATTGAGCTGATTTCTGCTTGCGGCATAAGCGATTCCCCTGTTTAGACGATTATTGATAGCTAAATGTTAGCAGAGCAATTGCTCACAGGAGAACGTGTGACTACAGAGAATTGTAGGATTAGGCAAGGATCGCGCAGAATCAGTCAAGCCCATCCGCAGTACACACACTATGATAGAGGCACATCAAACACGAGACGGCTTTAGCATCCATGGCGAGCGGTGCTAAGGCCGTCGTTTTTTTTACCAGCAAAAAAGGAAACAGAGATGAAATATCAAACACTGCTGTTATCTGCCCTGATACTGTCTTCCAATGTTGTGGCAGCCGAAACCGAAGTGCAACAACGTGTCACCCGCGCTGGTTCACAAGCGGCCATGACGGGGCTTGATGATTATTTCACGGGCAATGTGACGGTTATCCCTGTGTTTCCTAGCTCAGATACTGGTACGCATTCCGGTGCTTATGTCACCTTTGAAGCCGGTGCAAGAACCAACTGGCATTTACATCCCGCAGGCCAACACATGATCGTCACCGAAGGCGAAGGCTGGACGCAATCATGGGATGGCGAAGTGTCTGTGGTCAAAGCAGGTGATGTGGTGTGGTGTCCACCAAATGTGAAACATTGGCACGGTGCATCTGCCACTAAGGCAATGACACACCTTGTGATTACCAATGTCAAAGACGGCAAAAATGTCGAATGGCTAGAGCCTGTGACTGATGCGCAATATCACACGCCAAGCAATGAGGCGCAGTAAAATTTAAGCGGAACCATAAGCGCGGATAAAGGTTTCGACCGCAATTTCTATCCAGCGTTGCACTTCTTGTGTGCTGGGTGGTGCGTCAGGCTGCGAACTGCAACTCACTGCTCACGACGCAGCCTCAACCGCCACCACCTGCACATCCACCGTCAACACCGCTGCCTTCTCCAACGGCTTCTCGGTATAAAACCGCCCACTCACTGGCGGCACAGCTTCAGGATGGCGATGCACTGCGACGGGAATATGATTCGCGCCTGTCACCTCGCCACTGGTCGAGTCAAAGCCAATCCAACCCGCAGCCGGTAAATAAATCTCTGACCACGCATGTGTAGACGCACCACCGCCCGCCGTTGCAGGGCCGTAAGAGTAGCCACTGATAAAACGCACTGCGAGTCCTAAATAACGACACACTTCAATAAACAAAGTGGCAAAGTCTCGGCACGAGCCACGACCTTTGGTAATCGTCTCTGCTGGTGACTGAACACCAATTTCCTCGCGCACGTTATATTCAAACTGTTTTGGAATGGCGCGGTTTAACTGGTCTAACAGTGCATACGTTTCCACACGTTGCCCATCTTGCCAAAACGCTTGCAACCACTCGCGCAAGGTCGGCACATCATCGGGATAAACCGACAGCGTGTAAGGCAGCAAGGCCACCCGTTCCGCCGGATCATAAGTAAACGGAAATTGCACCGCAGCAGGGGAAACGACAAAATCTAGCGGGGCTTCTTCATAATGTTGAATCACCACCTCGCTGACGATGCGCAACTGTTTAGATGCTTTCTTCCAACTTACATCAGCGACAGAGTTGTCATAACTGTCTCGATGCCATTTCACTACGGCATCAGGGCTAATATCTAGTCGTGATTGCTCAATACGCACATCATGCCCTTCACGAGGACGCAGCAATAATTGATGCGGTAAAAATTGCACCTTTTGCGGATAATCGTATTGTGTTAAATGGGTAATTTTTAACCGACGCATAACGCTAACTAAAGACTTTGTAAAAGTGGATTTAGATAGTTATAGCGACGGAGAGCGCGAGAAAAAAGTGTCTATTTGCTGATAGTTAGCAAATATAGGAATTCAAGTTGATTTTGAGATTATGCAAGAATTGTTAAGACATCGATCAACAAACATAACGATACATCAGTAGTATGGCAAGTATTGAAAAGTTGATTGAAGTATTAGATAAGGCGTATGACTTTTGAAGTGTAAGAAGTCACTTACTAAGTCATTAAAAGAAATGGTGGGCCGTGTAGGATTCGAACCTACGACCAATGGATTAAAAGTCCACTGCTCTACCAACTGAGCTAACGGCCCGTCTTGTTAAGAAGCTGCACATTATACAGAAGATAATTTGTTTTGCAACTCTTTTTTGTTATTTTTTTGTTTCAGCTATTTGGGACTCGCTGAAAGCAGAAAGTGTGTTTTTTCTGCTAAAAAATAACTTATCCGCACATAATAATGAGACAAGGACGGTTTGTAAATAGCAAAATCATATTTTTTACAAAAAAATGACAGCCGCGTCCTGCAAGCTATTAAATAGGTTAGAATTAGTCTAATTTATGATAAACTGAACTTATAGAGATTAAATTGTAACAATAGCGGTGTGAGATTAAAACCTGTACCAACAGCTTGTTACTCACCTCTCATTTTGCCAGTGGTTTGCGAACTGCTGCGCCCAGTTTTTTTATTAACTTTAACACAAGCTGTCAATTGAGTATCAGACTAATGCCTTAGCCTGATGCTGTGTTGTGGTTAGGAGCGTAACGTGATTGCTTTTACTCCCCAAGAACTGAGAATTAATTTGCTCAGCGGTCTAACCGTGGCTTTAGCAATGGTGCCTGAAGCCATCGCTTTTGCCTTAGTCGCGCATGTCTCGCCGTTAACAGGTTTATATGCTGCGTTTATTATGGCGTTGATTACCGCTGCTTTCGGTGGTCGGCCAGGTATGATTTCCGGTGCAACGGGCGCGTTGGCAGTGGTGATGGTTGCCTTAGTGGTTGAACATGGGGTGGAGTATTTATTTGCCACTGTCGTATTAATGGGGATTTTGCAAATTCTGTTTGCGGTGGCGAAGTTCGGTAAGTTTATCCGCATGGTGCCGCATTCTGTGATGCTAGGCTTCGTCAATGGCTTAGCCATCGTGATTTTCTTAGCGCAGTTTGGGCATTTTAAAACGACTTTGCCCGATGGCTCTCAAGAGTGGATGTCTGGCGCGCCACTTTTCATCATGTTTGGCTTAATCGCGCTGACCATGACCTTAATTTATTTATTCCCCAGAATTACCAAAATGATTCCCGCCACCTTAGGCGCGATTTTAGTGGTGTCTTTATTAGTGGCGGTGTTTGGTTTAGAGACCAAAACAGTCGGCGACTTAGGTTCTATTAAAGGTGGCTTACCAAGTTTCCATCTGCCTGAAGTGCCTTGGACATGGGAAACCTTCACTATTGTATTTCCTTACTCACTGATTTTAGCGGCGATTGGTTTAATCGAATCCTTATTAACACTGAACTTAATCGATGAAATGACTGATACCCGTGGTCGTCCTAACCGTGAATGTATGGCGCAAGGGGCTGCCAATATCATTTCTGGCTTTTTTGGTGCAATGGGCGGTTGTGCCATGATTGGGCAAAGTATGATTAATATCGGCACGGGCGCGTTAAGACGTTTGTCTGGTATTTCTGCCGCGTTGTTTTTACTGTCGTTTATTTTGTTCGGCTCTGAATGGATTGAGCAAATCCCGTTAGCAGCGTTAATCGGCGTGATGTTCGTGGTGTCGGAAAAAACCTTTGAATGGGGCAGTTTGCGCGTGCTGCACAAAGTGCCAAGACCCGATGCGTTTATTATTGTCACCGTAACAGTCGTGACGATTTTCACTGATTTAGCAATTGCCGTGATTGCAGGGGTGATTATTGCGGCCTTGGTGTTTGCGTGGGAACATGCCAAACATATCAATGTACAAACTTACTTAGATGATCAAGGCTGGAAAGTGTATGAGTTAGAAGGCTCGTTGTTTTTTGCCTCTATCTCTAGTTTCCAAAACTTATTTTCCCCTAAAGATGATCCTAAAGATGTCGTGATTGAGTTCCGTCGGGCGCGGGTGATGGATCATTCTGCATTGCAAGCCATTGATACCTTGGCAGAGCGTTATCAGCAAGCGGGTAAAAAATTGCATTTGCGGCATTTAAGCCCTGATTGTTTAGATGTGTTGGATAAAGCGAAAGGCATGATCGAGGTCAATGTATTAGAAGACCCGCGTTATCATGTTGCGGATGATAAGTTGGCTTAAATTGTTTTGTAGGGCGGATAAGGCGTAAGCCGTCATCCGCCGATATGTCGTATGACGCTACGCTTATACGACCTACAACCGTTCTCATCGCCAACTGCGCGGCTCCTACAAACCTTGCGGCGGATGACGGCTTGCGCCTTATCCGCCCTACACTTGCCTTGAAAATCTTTCCCTCCCCCCTTTTAAATCTCCCTCAACTCCCCCCATTTTCTACTCATTACCCAAGTCTAAAACTGCGCGTGTGTTGTGCTAACGCCTAGCCGAAAAAACACATGCCTGCTTTTATCCCATTATCATCAAAGGAAAAATTGCCCTATGTTGGACATCGAGAGCCAATTCAGCAGCACCTGTTTGCCGAGCAATCAAGCGACCAGCCTAGATGTATTATTAAACTTTAAGCCTCAAACCAGCGACACTGAAGTCGCGCCGCGTCGTAATTTAAATTTAAGCATTGTCATCGACCGTTCTGGCTCTATGGGGGGCACGCCGTTAAAACAAGCGTTGAATGCAGCGCGTTTGTTGGTGGAGCAGCTAACGGCAGATGATATTTTGTCTATCGTGATTTATGACGATGATGTAGAAACCATTTTTGAACCGCAGCCCGTACAAAATAAAGACATTATTTATACTGCCTTAGACAGAGTGCGGGCGGGCGGTTGTACCAATTTAAGCGGCGGTTGGTTGAAAGGCTGTGACCATGTTCAAGCGCACTATGCGCCGGATAAGGTTAACCGTGTGTTGCTGCTCACCGATGGACAAGCCAACGTCGGTATTCGGGATAATCAGGTGTTAATCAACACCTCTCAGCAAAAAGCGCAAGAGTCCAATATCAGCACCACCACGCTAGGCTTCGGCAATCACTTTAACGAAGATTTGCTGATCGGTATGGCGCGACATGGCAACGGGAACTTTTACTTTATTCAAACACCAGAAGATTTGGTCGAAGTGTTCCGCATTGAGTTAGAAAGCCTTAGCTCTTTAGTGGCACAAGATTTAATCGTCACTCTGCAACCACAACACGGCATTAGCATCGAGCAGGTTTTAAATAACTACCGTTGCAAAGAATTGGCAGATGGCGGCGTAGAAGTATTATTAGGTGATGTGTATGGCATTGAGCCTAAACAATTAGCTTTTTGCTGCGAAGTGCCTGCGGTGGATTTGCAAGGCGATCAAGTGTTGTGCAAAGTGGAGTATCGTTATCAAATTGTGGTTAACGAACGCATTGAACAAAACACCGCTAGCAGCGAATTAAGCCTGCCTTTTGTCACCCCGCCAGAGTTTGAACAAACGCCACCGCCGAAGGGGATACAAGATCAAACCAACCGACTGCGTATTGCGCATGCCAAAGAAGATGCTGCTACTTTGCGAAAAAATTAAATGAAATGTTGGATTTTCTGCAACAGCGCATTTTAGCGGAAACCTTTGAATGGGTTGAAGAAATGGAGCAACTGCGCTTTTTTATCCAGCAGTTAGAACGCAAACGCTACGACCGTTCTACCCGTAAAGAATTAAAAGATCAGTCCTACCAATCGACATTTCGTAACCGACAAGATTTAAGCTTACGCGGTTTGTCTACTTCTGACGCGGTATATGAGTTACCAACAGCAGATAACGCAGATAATGGCGTGTTGCTGCAATGCGTGCGTGAAGCGGGCAAATTGCGGATGAAAGTGATTTCTGACGGCTATAACGCGGATTTTAACGTGCAATTCCCACGTCATATTCGGGAAGAAGGCGCGACGTATTTAGTCGAATCAGTGGAAGAAGCAGGCAATGGCGGTTTTTATCGTGCAGTGGGCGAAATTCGCTTATTAGTGCGTCCTGAAGATGAGCAAGCGTATCAACGGCGTAAATCGGCGCGTCAAGGCGGCGGTCGTGTGGCACGTCGCGCGCCTCCAAAAGCGTCAACCGCGCCAGCGACGGCGGCTGATTTGGAAACCACCGACAGCATTGGCGATGGCGTGTTAGTGCAATGTGTGCAAGAAAAAAGCAAGTTGCGGGCGCGTGTGGTGTCAGATGGTTTTAACCCTGATTACAATATTCGCTTCCCGCGCAGCATTCGAGAATTAGGCATTTTGTATGTAGTGGATGAAGTGGTCGAAAATCCGAAAGGGGGTTCTTATATCGCCTGCGGTAAGATTCGACGTTTAAATCAGTAGCACGTTCTGCACACATTCTCGACGAGAATAGTTGCTTTTGTTACGCTACCGCCAGCTAAGTGTACTGCCGTAGGTCGGATAAGGCGTAAGCCGTCATCCGACGTTTTCTCGTTCCCAGCGGGACGATCACTGTCATTAAAGTGCTTTTGTAGGGTGGAATAGGCGCAAGCCGTATTCCACCATGCAGTTTATAACCTGTTTTTGCTCAGCTTTTTGCAGAAGTTCATGGTGGAATACGCTGCGCTATTCCACCCTACAACGGCGATGTTTGCTTAACTTAATAGCTGTGATCGAGACGATGGGAACGAGAAAACAGCAGCACATACCACTTCATCCTGTCTTTTAACTTCTCTTAATTGGTCATTGATGAATTATCATGAGTTTTGAACCCGAAAAATTACAAGCGATTTTAGACGAAGCCGATTGCCTTTATACCCCTGAGCAAGTGTCAGCGGCGTTGGATAGAATGGCGGTGGAAATTAATCAACGCTTAGCAGATCGCCCGACCTTATGTCTAGGCGTGATGTTAGGCGGCTTAATCCCGACTGGCCAACTATTGCCACGCTTACGCATTCCCTTGACCTTAGACTACATCCACGCTTCCCGTTATCGTGGCGAGACACAAGGGTCAGAACTGCATTGGCTGAAATATCCTAAAGTCAGTTTAGAAGGGAAAACCGTGCTGATCATTGATGATATTTTAGACGAAGGTTTGACCTTAAAAGCCTTGGTTGAATATTGCCAAGAACAGAAAGCAGCCGAGGTATTAACCGCTGTTTTAGTGGAAAAAGAATTACCGAATCGTTCAGGCTTAGAAAAAGCAGATTTCACCGGCTTAGTAGTGCCTAACCGTTATGTATTCGGTTTTGGCATGGATTATCAAGAAAATCTGCGCTCAGCAGCAGGTATTTACGCAGTTAAAGGCTTATAACACATGACAGATTTAGCGATTATTGGTGGTACTGGCTTAACGTCGTTAGACGGTTTAGAAATCACCCACAAACAAGTGTTATACACCCCTTACGGCGCAACCTCTGCCCCAATTGTTCACGGCATGTATGGTGGCAAATCAGTGGTGTTTTTAGCCCGTCACGGTGCGCGGCATACTATTCCACCGCATAAAATTAATTATCGGGCGAATATTTGGGCGTTAAAAGAATTAGGCGTGAAAACAGTGCTTGCTGTTGCGGCAGTCGGTAGCATTAATCCGAAAATGGTCGCCAGCGATTTAGTGATTCCACACCAATTAATTGACTACACATGGTCACGCGATCACACCTTTTTCGCTGACGATTTAACCCACGTCACACACGTTGATTTCACTTCGCCTTATTGCGAAGACTTGCGCCAAGTGTTGTTAAATGCAGCAAAAAGTTTAGATTTTCATGTACATACAGAAGGTGTCTATGGCGCGACGCAAGGGCCACGTTTAGAAACCACCGCCGAAATTGATCGCATGGAGCGCGATGGCTGTGATTTAGTCGGCATGACGGGGATGCCTGAAGCAGTGTTAGCGCGTGAGTTAGACTTGTGTTATGCCGCGTGCGCGGTGATTGCAAATCCTGCTGCCGGACGTGGTGCACCAGAAATTACGATGGCGGATATTGAAGCAGCGTTAGAGTTAGGTATGGATCGTGTGCGTACCTTGTTAGGTAATGTGTTAAGCCTGATTAGCACTGCGCCAGTATAAATATTTTTCTGGCTCCCACGCAAAGCGCGTGGGAACCAGAAAACACTTAAAATATTTTACAAGTCAATATCTTAGACTCGGTAAAATATCCCCTATGTTTACACACCGTGTTACGCTTATCACCAAAAACCACACTTTTATCCTGCTCACTGACCTTATCAACTCCCTTTTACAGCGATACTAAAAGTGTCTCATCAGACAGGAATAGCAGCACAAGGGCAAATTGTGACTGGTAGAAATGCGTGGAGAGACGAGCCGTTTTTTGTCGAACCTAGCGTATATTTTTAAAGGCTCTTTGTGCAAAACAATAATAATACAAACAGCCTCGTTCTCACATGATGGGATAGACCTGCAAAAAATCTAGCGGTTTGCAGGGGAATGCGAGTAATAACATCGTTTTATATGGGAAATGTATACATAAGTATACTTCAGTAATTTTGCAAATAAGACACTCGCATTAACAACAACATTTAAATGTCATGAGTAACGAACAATGGACACTTTACATCGCTCTAATAACACTCTGCTGTACCGTACAATGAAACAAGTTCTGATTGCTGGCGTATCTGCTGGCATGGCCTTAACGGCGGGAACTGCGCATGCAATCGGTGAATGCCCTATTTATGCCTTACAAGATAACGGCTTAAATAACACCCAATTTTTCACCGTTGAAATCGATCCATTAACACAAGAAACCTTAACCACTAATTTAGGCCCTGAATACCCTGGCTTAGATGTGGAAGGTTTAGCCATTCATCCTACTACAGGTGAACTGTTCGCCACTTCTGGCGATGACCCTACCTTAGCCGAAGACATCGGCGTGTTGTATAAAGTTAATAAAACGACCGGCGAATTAACCCGTATCGGCAAGGCTTATGACGGCGAAATTTCTGCATTGGCCTTTAGCAAAGACGGCGCACATTTATGGGGTTGGGTAGATCGCCAAGGCTTTATCGAAATTGATCCAGAAACCGGCGTAGGCACTATGTTAGTGCCAGTACCTGATTTGATGATTGAAGACATCACCACCAGCTTAGATGCAGAAGGCCACAACATTTTATACGGCGTAGCAGGCAATCAATTATATGCTTACGACGTGGATGCAGAAGTGCCTGAAATCATCAACTGTGACAGCTTACCTTCTGAAGCGGAAGCCGTCGAAATGTTGGCAGATGGCTCATTGTTATATGCCTTACACAGCAGTGGTGACACGCAAATTCATCAATTTGATTTAGATGAACAATGCAAAATCATTAACACGACTACTATCCCAACTCAATATTATGACATCGAAGGTTTAGCAGTCCCTTCAAGCTGTGCAGGCGATTGCCCTCCAGGTGAATGGCAAACTGCGGTTGACTCTTTCGATGATGCCAGTGATGCAATTGATGGTCACACTGTGTTCGGTGGCAATAGCTATGAAATTTATAGCCTGTCTATGAAACAAGAAGGCAATCAAGTCACCGTTGTGATTCGCGCCAATCTGCCTTTAACCGGCAATATGTACGGTGGTCGTAACATTAACTGGGGTGACTTAGTTTTAGATTTCTCTGGTAACGCCAAAGCAGGTGCTGTCTTCAGCAATCAATCTAACACAGGTGTTTATGGCGTACGCTTTAGCGGTGGCAATGACTCTGGTGTGTCTCAGTTAGGTTTGTATGAAGTGACTAGCCTGAAATATGTTGCGTCTGCCAACTATGGCTGGCAACACCTGAAACAATTTAAAGACTACGCACTAGGTGCAGGTGCAAGCCCTTCTCTGGGTGATGTGGCAATTGATAGTTCTTATTTCACAAAATTTGACCAAAAATCACAAGTGCCTACCAGCATGGCCAATGGTTTATTTGTCAGTGGTTTAAGCACACCAAGTGCAACCGCTTTAGAAGATTATGAAGTGGACTTAAGCGGTGCCTTCTTAGACCCACGTAGTGACATGTATAACGTCACTAGCCAAGATGGCAACCCGCCAGACATTTACACTATTTCTTTCAGCTTTGAAAAAACACCTGAAATGACAGGCGATTTTGTGGCTTATCTGTTCACAGAATGCTTGAACGACGGTGTCGCTTTAGTCGGTCATTTTGACGACTGTCCTGATGAAGAATAAGTCTAACGATAGTGGCTATAGACACGGCGGATGACGGCTTGCACCTTATCCGCCCTACTTCAAGCCCTTTCTAAAGTGCGTTAGCTATATTCCATCAAGCCGAGTTGCTGTCGTTACGCACTCGGCTTTTTTCATGCTGAGGAAATCAAAATGAACCGTTTACGTTTTAGCTGGCTGGCTGTGTTCTGCCTATACGCTAGCGCATCGCTGGCAGCCCCAAGCAATGATCAATTAGTCGATGCAATCACCATCGACAGCCTACCTTTTAGCCAACAACAAACCATCGCTGCTGCTACGGATGAAGCACAGGAAACGTCCGCCAGTTGTGTCGGTGATCGCTATTATGGCAGCGTGTGGTATCGCTACACGGCACCGGCAGCACAAGTTTTAGTCGTCGATACTTTAGGCTCTGATTACGACACAGTGTTATCCATTTGGACAGGCAGCACACATCCGCTCACTGAAGTCAGTTGCAATGACGACGCAGGCACTGTGTTGCAATCACAAAGTTTTGTTGAAACCGTTGCTGATACTACTTACTGGATTAAAGTGAGTTCTGTAGAAGCCATCGGCGGTAATTTACAATTAAATGCACGCACAATAGACCCCTTAAACAATGACGACTTAAGTGCAGCTACGGTTATCACGCCTAATGATAGATTAGTGTTTAGCGCCGAGCAGTTAACCGTTGGCGCGAGCATAGAAAGTGCGGAAATGACGCCCAGTTGTGTAGTGTCAGGGGTAGTAGATAACAGTGTTTGGTATCGTTACACACCTAGCGCAACACAAACCCTGTCTTTTAACACAGATGGCTCGGATTACGACACTATTTTAGCCTTATGGACAGGCAGCACACATCCATTAACAGAAGTTGCTTGCAATGATAATAATGGCGGTAATCCAACGTCTCAGCTACGCGCTGAATTAAGTGCAGGCACAACGTATTGGCTACAAATCAGCGGCGAGCAAGCCGCCAGTGGCATTCTAGTCTTTTCCATGTTACCTACACCAACTAACATCAGTGCAGTTGAGGCGACTGTTTTGCCGACGCTATTGCCTGTTGTGCATAATCAATTTACACATGGTGCGTTAAGCAATTCTGCAACGCCAAGTTGTGGTTTTAACGTCGGGAGCGAAGTTTGGTTTGTTTACACCGCTGAAAACACTGGCAGTGTACAAATTGACACTTTAGGTTCGGCATATAACACGGTGTTATCTGTCTGGACGGGCGAGCCAGATGCCTTAACAGAACAAGCCTGTAATGATGATGCCCCATTGCTAGGGGATTTCCGTGTCATTTCACAACTTGCTATGGATATGACAGCGGGCACAAGTTATTACATTAATGTGGGTGGTTACGAAGGCGAAACGGGTGCTTTAGCCCTCTCTCTTTCCGCTGCACAACTGGATTTCGACATCGTGCAACAGCCTAGCGCTCAACAAATTCAAGCCGGAGAAACCGCGACCTTAAGTGTGCAAATTGCAGCGATACCGGAAGCACAAGGTTTTACCAGCCCAGTGAAATATCAATGGTATATGGGCGAGGTTGGCGATATGAGCACACCTGTTGGCAGTGATGCGGCGACTTATACCACCAGCGCATTAACCCAAAGCGCACGCTTTTGGGTACAGGTCAGTAACCCAACGGGTTATGAAAATAGCGTGTCAGCCTTAGTACAAGTGGGCGATACCAGTGAGCCTACCCCTGTCACCAATGGTGCAGGTTTAACCCCTGACTTTACGGAACTGAGCACGCAAAGCCATTTTCAACCTAGCTTAGTGACCTTGCCTGATGAACAAGCAGCAAGCACAGTAAGCGAGCAAGATAATGTACGTTTTGAGTTCACCATTCAAGTTGACCCTGAACACGTTGGACAAGCCGCGACAGTGGTCATTGTTGGGCAATATCAAGGCAGTGATCTCGCTGGCTTATTTGCCTTTGACCAAACACAATGGCTGCCGTGGGATGGTACTTTTGATGGCTTAGGACAGTTACAAAGCGTTGAGCAATTGCCTAGCGTGTTAACTGTGTCTTTGTTTGAAGGGCAATTGCTTGGTTTAACTGGTGATTTTACGTTCTTCTTGGGTTATCGCCGTGCTGATGGTAGCTTGTTTTATAGCACAGAGCCATTTTCGTTTAGTGTGAATTAAACGGCTCGTAGGGCGGATAAGGCGTAAGCCGTCATCCGCCATTAGCTTGATTCAGCACTAATAGGATGGGCTGACGAAGGACAGCCCCTCGTTTACCGTGTCTTTAGATTTAATGGCTTGACACGATTGATGGGCTTCGTGCCTCAGCCCATCCTACAATGCGCAGCTTGTTTAACTTAATGACCGTGAGACAACGATGTCGGATGACGGCTTGCGCCTTATCCGACCTACATTAAAGGGTCAAATCTTGCTAATCGTTAAAATGTCTTCATCCCCCACCAACACAAAAAAATTTATAACCCCCTCTTTTGAAATTTCACATCTTGCCCCTATAAAGCTGACAGCAATCTAATTTATGTCCCGTGTGGATTTGTAAATTGCTATAAATCAAGCATTGATAAGGTTAAAAAGCTTTTACACGGTGTTCTTGAAATATTCAGAGCCGAAACTATATACAAGAGCAACAAACAGATTAACTTAATATCATGATTTATTGAGGTATTTACCATGTCTAATACACGTCAAGAACCTTGGGATTTGTTTAAACAAATTTACAAAGACCTTAACGGTTTATACGAGCAAGCACAAAGCACTGGCGATTACTCCACCGTCGCTACTAGCAACTGGGTTCCTGCTGTCGATATTCGTGAAGAAGCAGAACGGTTTGTGTTAGAAGCTGACTTGCCTGGTGTTGATCCCAGCACGATTCACCTAGAGATGGAAAACGGCATGTTGATCATCAAGGGCGAACGGCAGCTTTATACCCCTGAAACCCGCGCCCAATACAAACGAGTTGAACGCGCACATGGCAGCTTTTATCGCCGCTTCAGCCTGCCGGAAACAGCGGATGCTGATAACATCAGCGCCACTGAAAAACACGGCGTGTTGTCTATCGTGATTCCGAAAAAGGCCGTTGCACAACCGCGTAAAATTGAAGTAACCGTCCACTAATCGTCAAAGCGCGTACCCACAGCAGTACGCGCCTTAGCACAGGCTAAGGAGGTGACAGTGATGATATTGAACAGTTTATTGGGTGAACAAGTGCGCGCCAGTTTCCAACGCTTACAACAAGAAGTTGAACAATGGCAGGATAGAGCGCAAAGCGTCGATACTTACGGCGTTAGCGGCGAAACCTTTCCTGCGGTGAATATTGGCGAATCTGCCGAGGCGTGGCATGTGTATGTGTTTGCCGCTGGTGTAGAGCGCGAGAGTTTGCAAGTGTCTTTGCAAAACAATGCTTTGTTAATTGAAGGCCAACGCAAACCACTGCTAAACACTGAAGAGCAAGGCCAGCATTATTATCGCCGTGAGCGGTTTAGTGGTGCGTTTCGCCGTTCCGTGCAGTTGCCAGATCGCATTGATGCCGAGCAGATTACGGCGCGTTATCAAGATGGCGTGTTAACGGTGACGGTGGCTAAAGACCCTAGTATGCGCCCGCGCCGCATTGCCGTGGAATCCGCTTAATTTCAGGAGGTGTTGTGTTATGAGTCAATTAATGACCCCAGCAAATCACTTTCCCATGAGTCCGTTATATCGCACCGACGCGCCTTTATATCCGCCGATTGATGTGCTGGAAGACAGCGAAGGTGTGACTTTAATGGTCGATATGCCAGGGGTAGATGCTGATCGCTTAACGGTGCAAGTGTCTGATCAAGTGTTAACGCTGGAAGGGCATATGGCGTTGAATCTGCCCGAGGACTTGAAGCCGCATTATGTGGCTGTTGACCGCACGCATTATCTGCGACGTTTTACGTTAAGTGAGGAGTTAGATAGCGAAGCAATTGAAGCGAAGATGCAAGAGGGCTTGTTAGCGGTGCGTATTCCGCGTAAGGCTAAATACAAAGCGCGGCAGGTGCCGATTCAATTTGAGTGAGTGCAGTGAAATATTTGCTGTAAAAACAATTGGTTTCTCGTTCCCACACGCCGTGTGGGAATGCAGTCACGACGCGCTGCGTCGCGAGTTTGTTCCAAGATCGCGCTAAACACAAGATAATCCGTTGTTTAGTTCACTCGTGACGTAGCACGTCACGACTGCATTCCCAAATGGCATTTGGGAACGAGAAAGCCCCGTTTAAGGTTTATGCCCGAATCCAACGCTGTACCGCTGAGGCTAACTCCCCAACTTGGCTTTCGTCTAATTGTGCATCAGGCGGCATGTAGGCAATGCGCACTAACAATTCTCCGCTATCCGACCAATTAAACCCTGCTGGGTCATGCACAGTTAACCAATTTAACCACTCTTCACCGTATAAACTGGCGCAACTGGTGCGACCATATTGCTGAATAGCAATGCGTCGTAATAACACCGCTAAGCCTTTCAAGCGGGCATGTGCAGGAATACGACTGTCCTGCAAGCTGTGCCATTCCTCGCCTGCGGCTTTTAACCATGTCGTATTTGGGCGGCGACGTTGTTTTAAAGTTTTATTCAAAAACATTAGTAAAATCAGCGCTAATACAGACGCGGCAATGACTGCCCACCAACCCGTTGCTAACGGCCAAAATGATACTTCAGCTAAGCCTTTAATATCTTGTAACTGCTCCATGTTGTTCATCGATGTGCTCTCTGTTGCTCTGCGCGTTGACGTAAACCAGTTAACACGCTTTGATAAACGTCTTGATCGGTGGCAACGGTGAAAAAATTGACATTCAAACGTCGGGTCAATTGAATCAACTCATGTCGCCGCTGTTCCCACTGTAGGCGATAGTCTTGCCGCCCAATGGCACTATTTAGATTCACCTGCACTTGTTCCCCTGCCGCGTTGACAAAACACACTTGTCCAATCGCAGGCAATTGATAATCAGCAATATCATCAATTGCAATCAATACCACTTCGTGCCGTTGATGCACTAGCGTTAAGGTTTTTTGCAACGCTTGTGGCTCGATTTGATTTAAATCCGCGATGATAAACAAGAGTGCGCCGGTTGCAGTGCTACGGCTTAACACTTGTAACGCATGGCTTAAGGCCGTTTCTGCGGGTGCAGTCGCATGCTCAGAACTTGTGGTCAAAGCACGCAATAACTGACTAAAAGCACGTTGTGAGCGGTTAGGGCGGAAAAACTGCTCTCGCCCTTGACCAAAGACTAATCCACCTACGCGGTCGCCGTGGCTTTGTGCACTCCAACCTAATAACGCGGCAACCCGTGCGGCTTGCACTGATTTAAAAGTGCCTTGCGTGCCAAACGCCATATGCGCGCCAGTGTCGATACATAACATCACACTGCGCTCGCGTTCTTCTCGATACACTTTTAAAAAAGGCTTACCCATACGGGCAGTGACGCGCCAGTCAAGGTTGCGAATTTCATCGCCATAGCGGTATTCTCGTACCTCATCAAAATCCATGCCTTGTCCGCGAAAAACGGAGGCGTAAAGACCACTGAGCGGCGTAGCAACTTGTAAATCAGAGACTAAGCCCATGCCTTGGGCTTGATGGCGTAAAGCCAATAATTCATCTAGGGTTGGCGTGAGCATGCTGATGTGCTGAGATTTAAACAGGAAAACGAAATTGGGTTAGGGGTTATGTAGTTTGTTAGTTTTTTCTCGTTCCCACCATTTTGATCGTCGTTGTAGGGTGGAATAGCGCAGCGTATTCCACCACGAACATCTGCAAAAAGCTGAGCAAAAACAGATTGTCAGCCACATGGTGGAATACGGCTTACGCCTATTCCACCCTACAAACAGTGCTGTAGGATGGGCTGAGGCACGAAGCCCATCGGTCGTGCAACCGATACCTCGGTAAACGATGGGCTTCCTTCGTCAGCCCATCCTACAAATGCTGGGAACGAGAAAACAAATTAAACGTCAACTACATAACTTTTTCTGACATTAGTCTACTAGAAGAACCCTCATAAACAAATAAGCGACATTCTCTTTCTAAATCACATCAAACGCTTACCCACCCGCACCAAAACGCAATTTTTTATACAACCGTTCGTCTATTAACTGACATTGCTTGTTAGCTGATTGATTAGCAATTAATTTTTTTATCAAGCACTGTCAATGGACAAACAATACTAGGGATTAAGCATGTAGCACTAAGCAGTTGATTTCCTACTATAATAGTCAACAACTTATCCGTTAATCAGCAATTCCTTAGCTTCTATAACAGTATTCAGGCTCTACACACTTGGGATACTACATCACAGGCTAATATATAAGCATCATGCGGTAGATGGCTAATGCACTGCTTAATTAAGTCCACGCCCTCATCGCCTCATCCAAATTATTTATTGCGCCTTAAGCATGTCAAGGTCGTTCCAATGTGGCTAGGGGGAGAATCCACAATGCGCTATTACAAAGTGAATTTGGAACAAACCAGTATTCGTGAACTTAATCAGCAGTTGCACACCTTGCAAGAGCATGATAGTTGCTGGCAAATCAATCACCCCAATGGCGGTCATAACATTGCAGTTGGCTTGCGGCAAGCAGCACAAATCGAAATTTATGGCTCTGTTGGCTATTATTGCGGCGGCTTAAACCAACACGCCGATTTAACCATTTACGGTCATGCCGGAGCAGGCGTGGCAGAAAACATTTTATCCGGTAGCGTGCGCATTCATGGAAATGTGGCACAATATGCAGCAGCCTCCGGTCAAGGCGGTTTAGTCGTGATCGACGGTGATGCCAGCGCAAGGTGTGGTATTGCCATGAAAGGGGTTGATATTGTAGTTAAAGGCTCGGTGGGCTATATGAGTGCGTTTATGGCGCAACAAGGTCACTTAGTCATTGGCGGCGATGCGGATGAAGGTCTGGGCGAATCGCTGTATGATGCAGTCATCTTTATCGCAGGCCACGCCGAAGGTTTAGGACAAGGCTGCGTGGAGCTACCGATGGATGAGGCACGTTTAAGCACTTTGCAACAATTGCTAGCGCGTGCAGAATTTGCCTTGCCCGCCAGCCGATTTCGCTGTTACGGCCCATTACGTCATCGTTTAAACCCAACACCTATTATGGCTGAAATGCAGGATATGGCATGAGTGGAATAGATGCCCGTCACTTGGTTTCCGCTTCGGCGATGTTTTCGCTAGAGGTGCAACAAGCTATTCACCGCGCGGCAGAAACCGGCACGGTCGCTATTCAAGGACTGGGTGTCAGCCGTCCCGTTCCACATTTTGACGAATTAGTGTTTTTAGGTGCAGGTTTAGTGCGCAGACCGGTTGAGGCTTGCGGCGAAGGCTGCAAAACAAATGTGACGCTCGGCACTCGCCATGCACAACGCCCGATTCAATTAGCCCGCCCCATCACCTTAGCAGGTATGAGTTATGGCGCGGTTGGCTACAATGCTAAACAAACCTTATGTTTAGCGGCTGCGCGTAGTGGTACTAGCTTAACCACAGGCGAAGGCGGCATTACCGATTTAGAGCGCCAAAGTAACGGCGCAATCATCTACCAATTAACCCCCGGTCGTTCTGGTTTACATCCCGATGACTTATGCCATGCCGCTGCGTTAGAAATCGTGGTCAGCCAAGGCGCAAGACCGGGCGGCGGCGGTTTATTACCCGCTGCCAAAGTCAACGAGCGCGTCAGTCAACAACGCCGCTTGCCACCGAATACCGCCATGTACAGCGCAGCACGTCACCCCGATTGGTTAGACGCTGACGAATTAAGCTTAAAAATTCGAGAGTTGCGCGAGTTAACCGACTGGCAAATACCCATTTTAGTCAAACTTGGCGCAACCCGTGTCGCAGAAGATGTCACCTTAGCCGTCAAAGCAGGGGCGGATGTCATCGTTTTAGACGGCATGCAAGCAGGCACTGGTAGCAGCCCTAGCGTATTTGTCGAACACGTCGGTATTCCCACTGTAGCAGCGATACGCCAAGCGGTGGAAGCTTTGCAAGCACTTGGCTTGCATCGAGAAGTACAATTAGTGGTTTCTGGCGGGATTCGCAATGGCGCGGATGCAGCGAAAGCACTCGCATTAGGTGCGGATGCGGTGTCTATCGGCACAGCCGCCTTAATGGCGATTGGTTGCAACCGACCGATTTACAATTTCGATTACCATAAATTAGGCACTGAAGCCGGTGCTTGTCATCATTGCCATACGGGACGTTGTCCGGTTGGCATCACCACACATGATGTGCAGTTAGAAGCCCGTTTAGATGTCGAAGCCGAAGCCGAGCATTTACAAAACTTCTTGCAAGTGATGACCTTAGAAATCCAAGCTTTAGCTGAAGCCTGCGGCAAACGTCATGTATTGCATTTAGAACCAGAAGATTTAGTCGCCTTAAGCGTTGAAGCCGCTGCGATGGCAAAAGTGCCTTTGGCTGGCACCCATTGGATCCCCGGTGTGTAAGCCGAGCGCAGTCATCGGCGCATGATTCACTATCAACCGATGGCGGTACAGCAGGCCACTTTTAAAGCGGGTTTAACACGGCCTGTTCATCGTTGGTTTCGCTTAACGCCGAGTTTTGGCGCGGATTTAGTGCGTTACTTGCTGGCGCAATTGCACTGCGATACTACAGATACGGTGCTTGATCCCTTCGCCGGAGCCGCCACCACTTTAATTGAATGTCAGCAATTAGGCGTACCCGCTTACGGTTTTGAAATTAACCCTTTCTTGCACTGGGTGGGGCAAAGCTCGCTACAGTGGGCATTAGACCCTGTTACACTCAGCGAACGCTTACAACAACTGCTTATCCACAGCCAACAACAGCAAACCCGCGTTTGTTTCGACAACTTAGCCGAACACGGCTACCAAATTCCGCCGATTCATAATCCCTTGCGCTGGTGGCGACCGGATGTCTTAACCGACTTACTCATTTTAAAAGCGCAAATCCACCAACACTGCACAACGACGGCTGAAACTGATTTTTTCCGCTTGGCTTTAGCGGGTGTGCTAGTGCCTGAGTTGAGCAATGTCACGTTAGGGCGATTGCAACTACACTTTATCGACCGCAGCCAAGATGACATCGATGTCTTATCCTGCTTCGCTGCCCATGCCCGCAACATGATTGCCGACTTAGCCGAACAAGCGCCCGCCTCTGCCCCCGCGCAACATTTTCACACCAGTGCCTTACAACCTGCTGTCACGCTCCCGCAACCGATTAACGCTATCATCACCTCTCCGCCGTATCCTAACCGCTACAGCTATGTATGGAATACACGTCCACACCTGTACTTTTTTGATTTTATGAATACAGCGAAACAGGCAGCACAATTAGACATCGACACCATCGGTGGTACATGGGGCAGTGCCACCTCGCGTTTAATGAAAGGTGTAGTGCAACCAGCGTGCTCGGCAGTCGAGGAAGTGGTTTTGCCTGTGGTGGCGCAGATTCGCCAGCAAGATAACTTAATGGCAAATTACGCTTTAAGCTATTTCAATGGTTTAGCCACACATTTACGTGCTGTGCAAAACTTACCACGCAAAAATTTGCGGGTGGCTTATGTGGTGGGCAACTCGCGCTTAAAAGGCATTTACGTGGCAACGGATGAATTATTGGCGGGACTTTTTGCTGCATTAGGCTATGAGAATATTCGCGTCGAGCGCTTTCGTCGTCGCCACAGTGGACGCGACTTATACGAATCTGTGGTATATGCGCGACAAGCTGATGACAGTGATTCAAAACGGTAAAAAAGTGATTTTAAGCATGAAAATAGTTGCAATTTTAGCAACAACTGTTTAACGTCGTTCATTTACAGTCATGCTGTAAACACCTACCCCTGACCGTCAAATTGAACAACTGCTTTAACCTTAATTGGATGCTTGGAGCGAATCACCATGCCAGATGTCATTATGTATAGCACCCGTATTTGTCCCTACTGCATTCGAGCAGAACAATTATTAAACCGTAAAGGGGTTAGCAGCATACAAAAAATCTTAGTAGATCAAGACCCTGAACAAATGCGAGCTATGGTTGAGCGCACTGGACGGCGCACTGTGCCACAAATTTACATCGGCGAGCGGCATGTCGGCGGTTATGATGACTTAGTCGAACTGGATTTAGAAGGCGAATTAGACCCACTATTAGCCGCAGAATAAGGCACAAAATCCCCTCATAACTGTCGGTGTAAAGGGAAAACAAGCTAGCATCTCTAACTGTTTGAGCAAACAGTTTTTTTTATACGCTACTTAACTAAAAAATAGAATTGTGTGAAACTAGACGCAACATTAGCTTGTTGTTAGAATTCCACATGTTGTATTATCTACGGTTAGTGTAGCAGAGAAGTCATACTGCCCTGCATCAAGCGACAACAACTTGTCCTTAATCGGTATTTTGAGTGTGCTTAGCGTGTTTCAAGCCGACTTAAATCCACCTCAGTGTGTGGTTTAGGGTACCCGATGTGTGGTTAATTTGCTACACTGTAGCCATTGCGGTATGGTTTATCCTGCATTACTGTTTAGATTGCCGATATAGGGATTAGGTGCCTGCGGTTAGCATCAGCGGTGTTTCGGTTGTCTAGTTAAATTTAAAGGCTTTTTCACCAATTTTGTCATTTACTCACAGCAAAGGAACGAATCCATGTTTGAGAAATCTGGTCGTAATATTCTCCTTGGGGTTGTAGGAGGCGTATTGCTTTCTTCGATCTCCATGGCAGTGGTTGCACAAGACGATAAAAAAACCTATCACGTGCTGGACGCTAGCGGTCAGCCTGTGCTGGATGGCAGCGGCAAAGCTTGCGTAAATAGCAACACCGCTAACAATCCTGCAAAATTATTTGAAATCTGCGGCGACATCATGGACAGCGACGGCGACGGCGTTCCTGATGACCGTGATAAATGCCCAGGCACTCCTAAAGGCGTTAAAGTAGACGAAGACGGCTGCCCTATCGACACTGATGGCGACGGCGTACCTGACTACCGTGATAAATGTCCTAACAACACCCCAACTGAAATTTCTAAAGGTGTTGACGCAGACGGTTGTCCTTTAGACAGCGACGGTGACGGCGTACCTGACTACCGCGATAAATGCCCAGGCACTCCTGCTGGCGTTAAAGTTGACGCGGATGGTTGTGGTGTAATCGACCGTATCGTGAACGAAATCTTAGGCGGTGACATCACTTTCGCCTTCGGTAAAGCAGACTTAACTGCACAAGGTAAAGTGGCTTTAGATCGCATCGCGGCTGAAATCATGAGCCAAGACAACTTCGTTCAATCTGTGAAAGTAACTGGTCACACTGACAGCGTTGGTTCTGACTCTTACAACCAAAAACTGTCTGAGCGTCGTGCAGCTTCTGTTGCTAGCTACTTAATCAGCAAAGGTGTTTCTGCGACTAAAGTGGTTCAAGAAGGTCGTGGTGAGAAACAACCTATTGCAGATAACGCAACTAAAGAAGGTCGTGCGAAAAACCGTCGTGTAGAAATCGACATCAGCATGTACGGTTCTACTGGTAACTAAGCTCACGCAGCTTTGTTAAATCAGTAAGCACTTGCGGTATGTAGGCTTGTCCTGCATACCGCATTTTTTTTGCCTGTGAAATGGGATTTTCGTAGGGTGGATAAGACGTTAGCCGTCATCCACCGTTGATGTCGCATGACGCTGCGCTTATGCGACCTACAATTCTCGGTTGTTGCCAAGCACTAAAATCATTTAGGCTAGTGACATCTATTCTTTCATTTACTGCTTTTTATTGCTTTAACCACGCTTACACATTATGCACATACATATTCTCGGCATTGGCGGCACATTCATGGCAGGTGTAGCCATTTTGGCGCGACAATTAGGCCATACGGTGACCGGTTCTGATCAAGCTTTATACCCGCCGATGAGCACGCAACTGGCTAGCCAAGGTATTGATTGTTTTGATGGTTATCATGCCGATCACCTACATCCCGAACCCGATTGCGTCATCATTGGTAATGCCATGGTACGCGGCAATCCTGAAGTAGAGGCCGTGCTTGATCGCAATTTATATTACATCTCAGGGCCGCAGTGGTTAGCGGATAATGTATTGCGTGGGCGTTGGGTGTTAGCGGTGTCTGGCACGCATGGAAAAACCACTACTACCAGTATGCTGGCGTGGATTTTACAATTTGCCGATTTAAAAACAGGATTCTTAGTCGGTGGTATTCCTGAGAATTTTGGTGTCTCTGCAAGCTTAGGTGAGTCGCCGTTTTTCGTTATCGAGGCGGATGAGTACGACACGGCCTATTTTGATAAACGCTCCAAGTTTGTACATTATCGCCCCCGCACTTTAATTATTAATAACTTAGAATTCGATCACGCCGATATTTTCCCTGATTTAGCAGCGATTCAAACCCAATTTCATCATTTAGTACGTGCCTTGCCTGCACGCGGCTTAATCGTGCATCCACCGCAATCGAGTATTAACACCGTGTTGCAGCGCGAATGCTGGACAGATCGCGAAACGGTTGGCAGTGCCGGTTGTGATTGGCAAGCCTTGTTAAACGATAACAGCGGCAGCCAGTTTCAAGTTTGTTTCCAAGGCCAAATTGTCGGCACAGTGCAGTGGTCATTATTAGGCCGTCACAATGTACACAATGCTTTAGCTGCCATTGCTGCCGCACGTCATGCAGGTGTCCCCGTCGGTATTGCCTGCCAAGCCTTGGCAGAATTTAAGAATGTGAAACGGCGTTTAGAATTGCGCGGCACGGTGAACGAGATTAAGGTTTATGACGATTTTGCCCACCATCCAACCGCGATTGCTGCCACCATTGCCGCTTTACGCTCACATATTGGACAACAACGCTTAATTGCGGTGTTAGAGCCACGTTCTAACAGCATGAAACAAGGCGTATTCCGCGATCAGTTAGCAGATTCATTACAAGAAGCAGATCAGGTGATTGTGCATCAGCCTGCCGAGTTAACATGGTCGCTCGCCACCGCTTTGCAAAGCTTAAATAATGTGCAGTTGTTTGATGATTATGACCGTTTGTTGCACGCTTTGGTTGAGACTGCGCAAGCGGGCGATCATATTTTGATTATGAGTAACGGCGGCTTTGCCAATTTACATACCCGTTTACTCGATGCATTGCAGGCACGCGCATGAGCCGCAATAGCATTGCCTTAGCCATGACCGGCGCGTCAGGTGCGGTTTATGGCTTGCGTTTGTTAGAACAACTGTTAGCCGCAGGTGAGCAAGTGTATTTAATGCTCTCCAAACCGGCGCAGTTAGTCATTAACATGGAAACCGATTTGCAGTTACCTGCACGAATGCACGACATCGAGCAGGTATTAAGTCAGCAATTTCACGCCGCCCCCCAGCAATTACACGTATTAGGGCGAGAAGAATGGACAGCCCCTGTTGCCAGTGGCAGCAGTGTGCCGAGAGCAATGGTGATTTGCCCTTGCACCAGTGGCACCTTAAGCGCGATTGCCTGTGGTTTAAGCCGTTCTTTGATTGAGCGGGCGGCGGATGTGGTGTTGAAAGAACGGCGGCAGTTGATTTTAGTACATAGAGAAACGCCCCTGTCTGCTATTCATTTAGAAAATATGCTGACCTTAACGCGGGCAGGCGCGATGATCATGCCTGCTAACCCCGGTTTTTATCATCGACCGCAAACGCTAGACGATATTGTGAATTTTATGGTGTCTCGCATCTTAGACCAGTTGCAGATTGAACATACTTTAGTGCCTCGTTGGGGATTAGAAAGCGATGAATAAACTCACTGTGCCACTGTTTCCACTGTATACCGTGTTGTTTCCCAATGGGGTATTACCACTGCGCATTTTTGAGCCACGTTATTTGGACATGGTAAGCCAATGCTTACGCCAAGACAGCTATTTTGGCGTGTGTTTGATTTCAGAAGGCAGTGAGGTGGAGCATACGGCACAGACGCATGAAATTGGCACTTTAGCCAAAATCATCAATTGGGACAGTCGGCCTGATGGTTTGCTCGGCATCGAGGTGCAAGGTTCGCAACGCTTTCAGTTATTAAATCGCCGTACTTTACCCAATCAGTTAATTGAAGCAGATGTTGAGTTACTGCCCGAAGAAACTGAACGGCAAATGCCCAGTATGTTTAATAAGTT
>QKBZ01000006.1 GCA_003245895.1 Beggiatoa sp. | reverse complement strand
AACTGTTCCTCAACTTGCTTGCGTTCGCTGATGTCGCGAATCATGGCGGTAAACATTAACTCCGCGCCTAACATGCCTTGAGTTACGGTCAATTCCATAAAGAAATGACTATTATCCGCGCGCCGCCCTAATAACTCCTGTTTTTTGCCAACTGGCAAGCGTAACGAGCGAATGGCTGAGGCAAATGATTCGCTGTCTGACTCGGATAATAATTTGACAATAGGTTGTCCTAATACTTGCCCAGCAGAAACGCCAAATAATTGTTCTGCACCAGGGTTAAAACTGGTTAACACACCATCGCGCCCAAAGGTCACTACACCGTCACGCAGATTTTGCACAATGGCTTTGGTCTGATTTACCGCCCGCGCCAATGAATCCATGACACGGTTATATTGCCGTGCAATCATGCCGACTTCAGAAAAGGGATTTTCTTCTAAGCGTCGATGCACCTCACCTTTTTCTTCTTGTTGACGCATGGCTTCTAATAAATCGAATAATTCAGTACGTGCACCATGTTCCGATACGTTTAAACCTTGTTGTTCTTCATAAGGCGTGATGCGCAAGGGACGAACGCGGTTTAAGGTGCTTAACACCAGCCATGCCACACCGAAAGCCCAAAAGCCGCAAATCAACACGCCTAATAACTGTACGAAAAATTGTTCGCTACGGTTTAAACCGGTGCCTAAAATCTGCAAATCGCCAAAAATTGCGACGGCTAATGTGCCCCACACGCCTGCGGCAAGGTGAACGGGAATAGCATTTACCGCATCATCAACGCGCCAACGAATTAAAAGTTGACTACTAAGCCACATCAAACAGGCGGCAACGATGCCGATAAACACCGCCGCGCCACTGGAAACCGCATGGCAACCGGCAGTAATGCCAACTAAACCTGACAATAACCCGTTAATTAACAAAGAGACATCAGCGTAACCGCGCCATGACCAGCTAATCACTAAACTGGTTAAGGCGCCGCTGGTGGCCGCTAGTAAAGTATTGCCGATAATGCTGGGCACACGGCTGTCTAGGGTAAAGGTGCTGCCACCATTAAAGCCAAACCAGCCGATTAACATTAAGCAAGCCCCTAATAAGGCTAGCGGTAAATTCGCGCCAATAAACTCCACAGGCTTTTGCAATTCAGGAAAGCGTCCCATTCTAGGCCCAACTAACAACAACACGGCTAAGGCAACCCAACCACCACTACTGTGTACCACCGTCGAGCCTGCAAAGTCGATAAAGCCTAATTGTTGTAGCCAGCCTGCTTCCTGCCCGTTGAAATTACCTGCCCATGCCCAGTGACCAAACAGGGGATAAATGACACCGGAAATCAGTGCCGCAATCAGCAAATAGATATAGGTGTACACTCGCTCAGCAATAGCACCAGAGACAATGGTGGCAGCCGTGACACAAAAGAGACTTTGGAAAATAAAAAAGCTGGTCAGCCAAGGGGTTTGCTGTGTGGAGACAAAAAACAGGTTATGACCAAACCAGCCCTCTGTGCTTTCCCCAAACATCAGGGCAAAGCCAAATGCCCAAAACAGCATCACGCCTAAGGTAAAATCTGCAAGGTTTTTAAACGCGACGTTAATCGCATGAGCAGGACGGGTTAAACCCGCTTCTAAACATAAAAAGCCGGTTTGCATCAGCAAAATAAGGAATGCACTGAGCATTAACCACAAAATATCAATTTGTTGAACCGTGATCTGATTCACGTAGGTGTGTCCTATTTATTATTATCGCCGAAGCATCGTTACGAAGATGTGCTAGTTTGGGCGAGATGAGACTCTTTTATTAATTGCAGCTATCGTCTATATATTCGAGTAACACAGCTTTTTTGTCTCATAACGCAATCTTGGAGTGTTACCACAAACACACAGACATTTATGATAGATGATAGTTGCGCCTACCTTGAATTTAAGGGTAGTCGCTTGTGTATTTAATATGGCAGAGAAAGCTTATTCATTCTTGTTAGCCGTTTGTTCACACGGCAATCTCACATACCTTACGCATTTAAGACGATTATATACCATTAAAATTGTGACTATTTAATGCGTTTTAAGTCAGGTCGCTGCCATCAACAGAAGATTTTTTCAAGCAAGTGTTCCCCCTTGCATTGTGTTCACCTTCCCCAATGTAGTTAGTGCTCTCTTGGCATGTGACACGCTATCGTTGTTATTTTTACCGCTTAGCTGACGATAAAAGTTATGCAAGTATCAAGCAAAGATGATTCATATACCTGCTTGCTGCATGGTAGCGTATTCAATAGCACAGCATGATGACTGTGTAGTGTAGGTCAGTGCCAAGTATTAATCCCCTGTCTCAAGTGACAAAGCCTCGCCCCAAAACTTAATCTCAAAGACGTGCTTGCTGTTGCGATTGCCAACGGTATGGCGGCTTTGTCACGGATTTTTTACGAGGAGTTGTCGTTGTTATGATTAAGCTTAGCGTGAATGGACAAGCGCATACCGTAGAGGTTGCGCCCGATACCCCTTTGCTGTGGGTATTGCGAGATCACTTACAGTTAACCGGTACTAAATTCGGTTGTGGTATGGCGCAATGTGGCGCGTGTACGGTACACGTAGACGGTATGGCGATGCGGGCGTGTGTCACCCCTATTTCCGCTGTCGCTGACAAAGCCATCACTACCATTGAAGGTTTAAGCACGGAAGCCGGTTTACACCCAGTGCAGCAAGCGTGGATTGACGAGGAAGTGCCACAGTGTGGTTATTGCCAATCCGGTCAAATCATGGCTGCTGTTGCCTTATTAGCACAAACCCCAAAACCCACTGAAGCACAAATTGATGCTGCGATGAGCGGTAACTTGTGTCGTTGCGGCACGTATCAGCGTATTCGCAAAGCCATCCACCGTGCCATTGAATTAAAAGGGGCTTAAGTCATGACAGAACTTGCAAATCCTAGCCGCCGCCGCTTTTTAAAAACCACGAGTGTGGTTGCAGGCAGTTTAGTGGTCGGTTTTTATTTACCGGTTTCGCAATCGCGTATGGCGCAAGCGGCAGAAAGTAGCAACGAGGCTGCTAGCGTTTTTGCCCCTAACGCCTTCATTCGTATTGCGCCCGATGACACTGTGACTGTATTAGTGAAACATGCAGAAATGGGACAAGGGGTTGCCTCGTCACTGCCGCAAATGGTGGCAGAGGAATTAGATGTGGCATGGCAGCAAGTGAAATTCGAGTTTTCACCGGCTGCACCGGCTTATGTGCATACCGTGTTCGGTGCGCAAATGACCGGTGGTAGTACCAGTATTGCGAATTCTTATCTGCAAATGCGCCAAGCGGGTGCTTTGGCGCGGGCGTTATTGGTACAGGCTGCGGCTGAGCAATGGGGCATCACGCCGGAACAATGTCGCACTGAGAATGGTGTTGTGTTTGGCGCGGATAGTCAGCAAGCGCGTTTTGGTGAGTTAGTGGCGGCGGCGGCGAAATTAACACCACCGGCAGAAGTGAAGTTAAAAGAGAAAGCGGATTTTCACACTATCGGCAAGCCTAAACCGCGTTTAGATACGCCGCCTAAAGTGAATGGTACGGCGCAATTCGGCATCGATGTTTATGTGCCGGATATGTTGACGGCAGTGGTAGCGCGTCCGCCTGTATTTGGCGCGAGTTTGAGCAGTGTTGATGACAGTGCGGCGAAACAAGTTGATGGTGTGCGCCAAATTGTGACCATTCCTTCAGGTGTTGCTGTGGTCGCTGACAGTTTTTGGCAAGCGAAAAAAGGCCGCGAAGCGTTAAAGCTAGAGTGGGATAGCAAAGGCAACGAGACCTTATCGAGCGAAGGTATTATTAAGCAATACCACGAGTTAGCTGATACTGCGGGCGTGGTGGCGCGACAAGATGGCGATGTAACTGCAACTTTGGACAAAGCTGCGCAGACAGTGACCGCTGCTTATGAGTTTCCTTACTTAGCGCATACGCCTATGGAGCCTTTGAACTGTGTCGCCTCAGTCACCGCAGATAGTTGTGAAATCTGGACAGGTTCACAGTTTCAAACCGTTGATCAAGCCAATGCGGCAAAAATTGCCGGTTTAAAACCAGAGCAAGTGATTATTCACACCCAATTCCTCGGCGGTGGCTTTGGACGACGTGCCAATAAAGATTCTGACTTTGTTTCTGAAGCGGTACACGTTGCAAAAGCGGTGGGCAAACCGGTTAAGGTCGTCTGGACACGGGAAGATGATGTGCAAGGTGGTTATTATCGACCTTTATATGTGCATCATGTGACTGCGGGTGTGGATGAAAAAGGCCAAGCTCTTGTTTGGCAACACCGCATTGCAGGTCAATCTATTGTGGTCAATTCGCCATTTGAAGCCGTGTTATTGAAAGATGGCATTGATGCGACTTCGGTCGAAGGCGCAAGCACCTTGCCTTATGCCGTGCCAAATCTGCAAGTGGAGTATCACTTAACGGAAAATCCGGTGACGACCTTGTGGTGGCGTTCCGTAGGTCATACCCACACTGGCTTTGTCACAGAAGTGATGGTTGATGAGTTGGCAGCGTTGGCAAAAGCTGATCCAGTGGCTTATCGTCAGCAGTTGTTAAGCAGTTCTAGCCATGAAGATGCAGCACGTTTATTAGGCGTGTTGAATTTAGCCGTTAGCAAAGCTGCATGGGATCAGCCTTTAGCCAGTGCAGAAGGCGTGCGCCGAGGCCGTGGGGTTGCCGTGCATAAATCGTTTGGCAGTTATGTCGCGGAAGTGGCTGAAGTGAGCGTGAAACCAGATGGCAGTTTTAGCGTAGATAAAGTGGTGTGTGCTATTGACTGCGGCACCGTGATCAATCCTGATACTGTTGCTGCACAAGCCGAAGGGGCAATTGTGTACGGTTTATCGGCCTTTTTATATGGTGAGATCACAATTAAAGAAGGGCGTGCACAGCAAAGCAATTATCATGATTATCGCGCTTTACGCTTTAATGAAATGCCAGCCGTTGAAGTGCATATTGTGGAAAGTGATGTTGCGCCGACTGGGGTGGGTGAGCCAGCTACGCCGGTGATTGCGCCTGCGGTGAGTAATGCTTTATTTATGGCGACAGGGCAGCGGGTTCGGAAATTGCCGGTTGATACCAGTATGTTGAAGGCAGTTTAAGGTGCTTGCTTGTTCCCAAGCTGAGAGCTTGGGAACAAGCAA
>QKBZ01000201.1 GCA_003245895.1 Beggiatoa sp. | reverse complement strand
TCCATGATTGTGTTCAACGCTATATCTGGTTTTACAACTACCGCAGATTACACTCTGCTATTGACTACATGACTCCACATCAGAAAAACTTATCTTTTCTAAATGTGGCTTAGATTTTCTACAAAAAAACTTGACCATTACAGTGTCATTGTTACCAACGGTGACAGGAGAACCTGTCACTGTAACAATAGCAGCATTAGCATCAGCAGCAACCCCACCCATTAATAATGCAGGATAAAGCAAAGTGTGGCCAAGACCGGCAGGTGTAGGTTGTAACGTGAGTTTTAACTGGGTACGGGCTTGATTTTGAGAAGAAGTTGTAGACATAAGTAAATTCTCGCTGAAGAGGTGATTAAAAAAGACTAAATTTTTATTCAAATGAGTTTTATAATTTTTGGCTACAAAGACAAAGATTTTAATGACGAACCACGGCTAACTCACGACGACGACGTAAACCAGCAACACCAAGTGCTAAACCTAATAAAGATAAAGAAAGGGTAGAAGATGAGGAGGCATAGACAGGAGCAGCACCTACTGGATGAACATAATCAGCACCGGTGTTTTCATAAGACCAGCTATTGAAGGTTAAAGTACAAGTAGATGGAGTGCTGCCATCACAACCGCTAAAAGTAAAGTTAACTGCGCCATAGTTAGTTGTGCCGTTGTTATCAAATCGCATTCCCAACGTACCGCTGAAATTGGCACCCGCAGAAGGAAATAGGCCAAATGCATCAGTGTCAAGACTACCACCCGCATTATCTATAAGACAGTTACAGCAACATCCGCCACTGCCTAGCTCATCCCAACACCCATTAGTTGCACAAACAGTATTACATGAAGCTGCATTAATCGTCATACCAGCAGTAACAGGAACAAAGTTTTCATCAACATTAGTAAGCATGAAATCAACATTAGAAAGCTGGGGCGCAAAATTATTATCGCCTCCGCCAAAACAATCGCTTAAAACAGGAATCGTTGTCAGTGAACCCGTGATATTCCAAGGGATGCCTGATTGATCATTAGAAACACTAACAGGAGAGCCACTCACTGTGACAATAGCAGCATTAGCATCAGCAGCGACCCCACCCATTAACAATGCAGGATAAAGCAAAGTGTGGCCAAGACCGGCAGGTGTAGGTTGTAACGTGAGTTTTAACTGGGTACGGGCTTGATTTTGAGGGAGTTGTTGTTGATTAGAAATAGTCATATTGAAATACAATTCAGAAGCTTCAATTTTTGTCTTACGCTAGCTTTAATGATGTTAAAAGCTATAGCTAATGAGTTTTATTAGCTTTAGTATTACTAAGCTGCCTAATTTTAATAACAATTAAAAGACCGAATCAGTATATAACTAATATGTTTTTTTTGACAGTTAACTTAGTAAACTGAGCAAGGCCAGCTTGTTCAATTGATTGTTCGTCTTTAAATTTTCATATGCGCTAGCCCTGTTGCGCCAACAACTCCCAGTTGTCACCTTAAGCACTATCAAGCTATGATCCAAGCTCACTACATCACATCGATTTCTCTCACCTTATTTAAAGGAACTCAAACCAGTGTCTGAAGCTGCACCCGTGAACGCCTTTTTAGAGCGTGCAATCACACTATTAGAAAAACATCTCTCATGGTTATCTCTGCTCTGCTTCTGCATTGGCATTTTTTGGGCTGATCAATCTAGTCAGTTTGCTGTCTTGATTTCGGACTTAATGGAACATTTTGTCGATGGCTATAGCTATATCGCCCCTCTTGCCATCTATTTAATCTTAACCCCCACTTTGCTCAAACTGTTCTCTAGCAAAAGTAAAAACAAAGGCTTTGCGATTTATACCATTCTCTGGTTTGCTAAAGCTCGCCTACTCGCTTGCTTATATGCGGTCGTCGCCACGGTGGTCATTTTTGACTTACCGCTATATTCAGGTGTAGATGGCTTCTGGACAGCCGTGCAAACTTCAATGATGTCATTGCTTTGGATGCTCACTCACAGCGTTTATTTCTACGCGGTTTACATCAGCATCGCCACCGTATTAATTGTTTTACGTGTGCCGCGCATTGCTAACACCTTAGCAAAAGGTGTAGACGTGGTGGAGTATTTCGGTCGTTGGTTAATTCCCATCATCCCATTTATGATGCTTGCTGTCGGTGCATACGTTACCATTTTGCCCAGTGTGTTAACGGAAGCCTTAAGCGCAGACGTGCCGATTGCTGAATTAGAGCAAATTAGCTTGCTCGGCATTAACTTTGACATCAGCGATTCATTAGGCATGATTTTGATTTACATTTTAGGTGCTTTATTAACAGGTTTAGTCTGCGGCCTATGGCATGCAGGCTTATTAATCATGGCACGCCGTAAAATGGCTAGTTTTTCCTTACGCACCTACTTTAGTGAATACTGGATTAAAGTTTATCCTTTATTATGGGCAACGTCCTCAGAAGCCTTAGCCACACCATTAAACCTATACATGGTTAAAAAATTCTGTACCACGGTACATGATGAAGTGAGACAATTTGTCGTTGGAACAGGCTCGTTTCTCAACATTAACGGCACGATTATTAACGTGTTTCTAATGACAGGTTTAGTCTCGGCTATCCTCGGCATAGAAATCTCTATGTTACAATTGTTGTTAAGCATTCCTATCGTGTTTCTTATCGCTTATGGTATCCCCGGTATCCCCGGTGAATTGTTAATTTTCGGCGCACCAATGGCCTTATGTATGAACATTTCACCAGAAGTGACTCCTGTCTTTTTAGCTTTATACTTAGGCTTACAAATTGGCTTGCCTGATTCTTTCCGCACCGCAGCCAATTCCACAGATGAATGCTTATGTGCCATCATCTTGAATGATCACTACCATATGGCTCAAACGGCACCCGCAACTTTAGCTACCACGAAAGAGATAACATCATCATGATCCACCTTGCAGGTCTTTTACTGCTCTCCCTTGGTGCAGGCTCTACTAAGATTCCATTTAAAAAAATTAAACAAAAGGCAAAACACTTAGTCAGTGGTAGTAATGCGCCCGCTTTGCCTAAACACGGCACTGATCCGCAACAAGAATTGGTACAAGCAATCCACACCATACAAGAAGAAGTGGAAGAGAGTGAAGATGGCCGTTCACGCTATCGCTTAGCCGTTGCCACAGGGGTTACGGGCTTAAGCATGTTGGCACAATTCTCCTTTCCAATTCTGACCCCTATCAGCTTGATCGCAATTGGTTATCTGGCAGCCGGTATTTACCAAGAAGCAGGTAACGCGATTTTTAAAGAAAAACGCATTCAAGTTGATATTTTGGATGCAGTGGTGATTACTTTAAGTGTGGCCTTTGGTCAAATCGCTGCGGCAGCCTTCATGGTGTGGATTTTAGACCTCGCAGATTTATTGCTAGAACGCACCCGTAACCGCTCTAAACGCTATTTAACCGATATTTTCGGCGAGCAAGCGCGTAGTGCATGGCTGTTAATCGATGGGCAAGAATTAGAAGTCGATGTCAAAACCTTACAAAAAGGCGACATCATCGTAGTCAACACAGGGGAGCAAGTGCCTATCGACGGCACGATTGTCAGCGGTGCTGCCATGATTGATCAGCAAAGTTTGACCGGTGAAGCTGCCCCCGTTGAAAAGCATTCTGGAGATAAAGCCTTTGCCACCACGGTGCTGGTCGCGGGTAAAATTCAGATTGAAGTCAATGAAACTGGTGCTGACACTGTCGCCTCAAAAATCATCCAAATCATTAACGATGCCTCTGAATTTAAAGTTGAAATGCAATCTACCGGCGAAAAAATCGCTGACAAGATGGTGTTACCTACTTTAGGTTTAGGCACCGTCGGTTATTTCACCGCAGGTTCAGGCGGTATGTTAGCGATTATCAACGCTGACTACGGTACAGGGATTCGTGTCGCTGCGCCGATTGCTTTACTGGGTGCTTTAGGACGTGCCGCGAAACATGGTGTGCTGATTAAAGACAGCAAAGTGTTTGAAATGTTGAAAGACATCGACGTGGTGTTATTCGATAAAACAGGCACTTTAACCCATGACGTGCCACAAGTCGCCTCAATTGTCTCTGCGGGTGACGCGTATCCAGATGAGAAAATCATTTTATACACTGCCACCGCCGAGCAAAAATTCTCGCACCCTATTGCTAAAGCCGTGTTGCAGAAAGCAGCGGAAATGTCCTTAACTTTACCGCCGCATGATGAATCTAAATATCACGTCGGTTTAGGCATTGAAGTGATGGTGCATGGCGAGTTAGTCAAAGTCGGCAGCGCACGTTATATGGAACAACAAGGCATTGTCTTAACCGATAACATCGCGGAAGCCTTAACCGCTTCTCGCCAACGCGGTCAAAGTGCCATTTTAGTAGCGATTGAGAACCAAATTGCAGGCTTAATCGAACTGCATGCCACTGTGCGCGAAGAAGCTGTAGCGGTAATGGCACATTTACGTGAACGTGGTATCAAAGAAATTGTGTTAATTTCCGGTGACCATGACGCACCAACGCGCGAATTAGCACAACAATTAAATGTTGATCGTTATTTTGCAGGCGTGTTGCCACATGAAAAAGCGGATTATGTGAAACTGCTGCAAGCAGAAGGCAAAAAAGTAATGATGGTCGGTGATGGCATCAACGATTCTGGTGCTTTATCACTGGCTGACGTTGCCATTTCATTGCAAGGTGCTTCTACTATTGCGGTAGATGTCGCCGATGTGGTGTTTATGGATGGCAACTTAGAAAAATTCGACTTTTTATTCATGGTCACTGACGTATTGCACAACAACGTCAACCGCAGCTTTGCCTTAATTGCAGTACCGAATACCATTTGTATTGTCGGCGCATTAGCCGGTGCCTTTGGTTTAGCAGCATCGTTAGTCTTGAATAATGGCTTTAACTTGCTGGCGGCGAGTAATGGTGCATTAGCGTATAAAGAAGCTGAAAAAGCAGAGAAGCAATCGGGGTTATTGAGTCATCGCAATTAAATAACGTGATGTAGGGTGGAATAGGCGTAAGCCGTATTCCACCATGCGGTTTACAATCTGTTTTTGCTCGACTACTTGCAGAGATTTATGGTGGAATACGCTGCGCTATTCCACCCTACAACTCACATTACGCCACATCCGCAACTTGATCGCGCCGACTAAACAGCATTTTATC
>QKBZ01000146.1 GCA_003245895.1 Beggiatoa sp. | reverse complement strand
TCCATGATTGTGTTCAACGCTATATCTGGTTTTACAACTACCGCAGATTACACTCTGCTATTGACTACATGACTCCACATCAGAAAAACTTATCTTTTCTAAATGTGGCTTAGATTTTCTACAAAAAAACTTGACCATTACATGTCCTTAACTGTTTTCTTTAAGTCTTTTGTTGATTTAAAAATATCAGTCATTTTGTTTCTTCTATTTGTTCAAAGCTTAAGCAGTTAGGCTTGATCCCTTCACGAGACCAATGTTGATCTATAGACTGAATAAAAGCCGCACGAACTAGTTTTGCTCGTTGTCTAAGCCAATCACCTTCATCAAAACGCATATAAACGCCTTCCGCAAGTTGATTACCAAGTTGTGATGTAGACAGCAAGTGTTGCAACTCAATATAAGAGAAATAGCCATAGGCAATATTAGGTACGGGCTTAATCCCTGCTTTTATAAATATTTTATCTCGTCGCTTAACAGAAAAAAATTTACCAACTTGTTTATCAAATATATCAAAGCCTAAAAACCAATCAGGTAGTTTGTTGTAAAAAACAGAATGCTGCGCATAACACCATTCACCAAATAAAATATAGCGATTGGTTAACGTATCAAATAACACATCAGTGTGCGGTTCAATCCATTGTTCCAACTTTTTCCATTGCCCTACACTAGACAATTGCAAATACGCTCCTCGGTTTTGGACACGGAGATTGCCTTCTGAGTCGAAAGAAATCCCTAAATTTGCGCCATCTACTTTTTCCTCAATAATCAATTCATTTTGTAAAAACGCATGCTGTTCAGGTTGGGAGAATATTTTGTCGTCGCGTACTTCGACACCTAGCAAAACAGCCAGATGTGGCGTAGTAGGGAATTTGAAGAAATCGCTTGTCACGATCCCAACTTCTTCGCACATTTAGCTTTAGCGTATTCAGGACACAAAAAATTGACCTGAATACCAACTTGTGCCAAAGCGTCTTTCCAACTCCACCATTTACTATCAGTGGCTTGCAAAATAGGTGGTTTATTTGGATGTGCATTGGCGACAGCAACAAATTTACGGTCTGATAAATCGAAGTCTACTAAGTCTTCATGTTCTGGAAACTCCACATAGGAATCACCTTGTGGGGTAATTTGTATCCGATCAACTTCAGGTAAGCTCCAACGATTATCATGCACCCATTTCATGAAAGCATCACCAACACCTGGTTGTCCACTCATTGATAGTTGTTGCCGATATTCATTAAAGATTTCATCATTTGCATCCATCACCAAGCCACGATTTTGAGTAACGTGTTCAATAGCTTCAACACATTTTGCAATGCAGTCGAGGGGAACACCTGTTTCCGGCTGAGTAGCAAGATTGGCCGTTTTTGCTACATTGGTATCCACCAAGCATTTTTGGGGTAAGCTCATTCAGCTTTCTCCGCTTGCTGCATCCGTTTTTTCATCGCCGCTTTAGCTTGTCCAGTAATATCGCCCATTTCATCACCAAAAAAGTTTTCGGGCCAATTGTGAATATTGCCAAACTCGTCAATTTTTAATGGTTCCAGCGTAGCAGGTGTAGTGGTGATGTTGGCAAAATAAGCTGATACCCACTCCTGTCTAATCCGTTTTTGTTCAATATCTTCTGCAATGCGTCGCTGTAAACGTCTTAAAAAATGCTCCGAATGTGTTTCAATAATTAACTGGATATTGCGGTCTTGACCATTTTCTTTAGAATTGATTACATCAATCATGACATCTGCCAAAGCAGACTGTGCACTGGGGTGTAAATGAATTTCTGGCTGTTCCATTAGAATAATTGAACCTGGTGGTGCATAAAAACACTGAACAAGAACAGGCAAAACCTGCGAAATACCAAAACCTACATCAGGTAAATCGACCCAATCTTTTGAGCCTTTAATACACAGTTTGACTTCATATTCTTGACGTTGTTGTGAAATCTGATTCACACTAAATGCTTCAATTAGTCCCAAATCTTTGAGTTTTTGAGCAATGACTTCTTCAAAAGGTTTTGCGTGAAGCTTATAGCCCAAGCTAATTTTTCGATGACGTGCCGCTAGAATTGCAGCAATCGTATTTTCTCCCGCATAACCAACACTTTCTGGCTCAGTACCAGCCCAAGAGTATAAACGATCTGCCTTAGTACGCAGTGGCCCCAGATATGATAGTGAGCGAAACAGTTTTTCATGTTCTAAATTTAAAGTCTGCACAAAATCTGCGTTCTGATGATAAGCAGTAACTTCATCAGGAAAACCATAAAAGCGTACAGGTATACCAGGGTTCCAAACGCGTCCCTGCTTTCTTTTTAAGGGATAATCATCAAAAGTGACTTTGTATTCAGATTTTGTTTGTGGCTTACGCTCCATGCCTATACTAAAAATTTCCTTATTCTCATTTTTTGAAGCTAACACATACTTAAACCAATCGAGTACTAGTGTATTTTGCTCCTTGCCATATAAACCTACATTAGCCTCAAATGCTAGGGTGTCACCAGAAAATACACCATCAGAAATTGGGTCTTTAAATTCAAGCTTAGTTTGTAAATCCCACTGATAGCGAAATTCAATATGATATTCAGGGTTGCGTTGATACACCATGTCTTTGTAAGACCCAAGCTGTACTGCTGAGTTTTTGCCACCAGGATAAAACACGGCTTTTCTGTCAGGCGATTCAACGGTTTGTTTCAGCATCATTAAAAATTGTCCGATGCTTGACTTACCTGAACTGTTAGCACCAAAAAATAAGGTAATCGGGGCCATATCGATAGTTTCAGTATTCTTCCAGCCTTTGAAGTTTTGGATTTGTAAAGTTTTCAGCATCATTTTCCTCCTTTTAGTGGATCATCCATTCCCTTAACTCTGTTTTATCATAATCTTCTGATTTAGTTCGTTAATATCTCCATTCCACTAAATCACCTCAAATACAAATCATACCGTGTCGTCTCCCCCTCAATACTCATACTCGGCGCAATCTCTCCCAATGGCTCAGCATAATTAGGTCGCTTGACCACTGTGCGATGACAGCCAAGCTGCAATGCCAATTGCAACAACTCGGCAGCATCGACATCATCCCCCACCAACTGGCGAAATAAACGCATCTCCTTTTTCACTAAAGCAGACTTTTGGCGATGTGGATACATGGGATCGAGATATAACACGGCTTTAGGTTGCTGCACTAACAATTCCGGCAACACTTGCTGTGTCGGCGCGTGCAATAACTGCAAACGCTCACCTAACATACTGCCAATCTCTGCATCCGCCTGACCACGCTGCAAACCATCAGCAAGTAAGGCCGCAATTGCTGGCACACGCTCGACCATTTGCACCTGACAACCTAAGCAGGCCAACACAAAGGCATCGCGGCCTAAACCAGCCGTTGCATCAATCACATAAGGGAATTGTTTAGACTTAATACCCACTGCGCGGGCGAGAGGCTGTTGTCGTCCGCCGCCACGTTGGCGACGGAAACCTAAACGCCCGCCGACGAAATCGACATAGACAGGTTTAAACTTGCTGGACTGCTGACACAGCCCCAAACCCTGCTCATCTAACTGTAAATATAAATCGACTTCGCTGGATAACTGTTCAATCAGTGTTAACTGAAAACGCTGCGCCGTGACCTCAGCGAGTGCGCGGTCAGCGGCAGGCGTGATAAGAATAGGAATATTGTTCAATGTCTAACCCGCGTGGCTCCTGCACCTGTTAAAACTTGCACACGCTCACCCACAGCAAAAGCTTCCTCCGCTTCCTGAACCACGGCGATCATCGTTCCGTTATCTAATTTAACGGTTAACTCGACTCCGTTTTCCTGTGTCACGGCTTCCTCGATGCTCGCGCCCATAATCCAACCACCGATGCCGCCCAACACCGCCATGATGTCGCTGCCGCGCCCACCGCCAATGGAACTGCCCGCAATGCCGCCAATGGCCGCGCCACCGATGGCACCGATAGGCGACTTTGTACCTTCAATAGTCACTGGACGCACACCCGCAATCACACCGAGTTGCACTTGGTGCGTTTGACGCGCTTGTTCACGGGAATAGACAGAACCGGAGTTACTGGTTGCACACGCAGTCAACAACACGACAGTTGTTAACAACGTCAACAGTTTGAGCATGTTCATGAAATGATCCTCATTGTCTTTGTAATTGCTTGTTATAAGATTAAGTGCGCAGAGATACACTCGCATGTGCAATAGTCTTGCTAATCTTAAGCATAGATGAATGACAGTAAGGATAGACGATTTTAGCGGGAAACTGGATGATAGTTTAATAACAGTAGGAGTTACGCAGTTGACAGCCCTTTAGTGAAGAAAGGCAATGCATGTAGGATGGGCTGAGGCACGAAGCCCATCAATCGTGCCAACATCTCGGTAAACGATGGGCTTCCTTCGTCAGCCCATCCTACAAGAATGCAACTGCGTAACTCCTAAACAGATCAAATAACATGATTTCTTGCTTTATTTGATCTGTTCTTTGAGCTAATTAACGCTCTAAATACTGTAACTTATCAGCGACACCATCCCAATCTGCTGCATCGGGTAATGGGTCTTTACGGTCTGTGATCACCGGCCATGTTTGTGACAACTCCGCATTGATCGCGGTATATTCCGCAAACTCTGGCGGTAAATCATCTTCAGAGAAAATCGCATTCGCAGGGCATTCTGGCTCACATAAAGTGCAATCAATACACTCTTCTGGGTCAATGACTAAGAAGTTAGGCCCCTCGTGAAAACAATCGACAGGACAAACATCAACACAGTCGGTGTATTTACAACGAACACAATTATCAGTTACAACAAAAGTCATGGTAAAATTCAACCTCGATTTTTGAGCGTGATGCTCACTATTGTTAGGATAGACTCAATTAAGATTTTAATGACGCAATGCTAAGCAAAGAAATTCTGTAAAGATTTTGTGTTAATCTTAAAAAGTGCATACACTTTTAGTTAGCAATTGCTGTCTGCAACAGACCAACCCATTGATGACACAATAAAAACGGGTATGGATTTTGCGCGTGTATAACAAATTTGCATTAATTCCCACTGTTTCTGGTTATGTTTAAAGCATTTTTCAACACATTCATACTGGCGGTTCTGTTGTTAGTTAACTTGGCTTTGATTACGTGGTTTATTGATTATCTAGGTCAAGCAAATCGAGCAGCCGCAACCACCGACACCACGACTAATGCAACTGCATTAGGTGCTTTGCACTCGGCACCTGCCCCTGTGCATAAGCGAAGCAACTTGGCCATTGCTGAGGCAACGGCTGACCCTGCCAGTGCAGAAATTACTGTGCCGAAAGGCCCTACCCAACAACGTATTGTGTTGGACTTTGGTAAAAGCAGTAAATTAACGGCTGAGCAGCAAGAACAATTAGAGGCATTACTCGATAAATCACGTTTATCGCCATTGCATCGAGTAAAAGTGTTTGCAGGCCCTGTTGGGGCTAACAACCAAGCTTTATCGCCACAAATGGCAAAATTACGCGCCCATATCATTGGGCGGATTGTGTATTCACACACACAATCGTTATCAATGTCATATCAGCCGAGTTTAAAACCTGGCACCGTAGTGGTGGAAATCAGTTTATCTCCCTACTAACGGGCTTGCTGTTCATATAATGCTGCTTGCAATCTTGACTCAAGCACCACATTGTCTACGATGTGGTGCTTGATGCACATTTAAGTAGGTTAAGCTTTTGCGCTTTGGCATTGTACCCATAAAGGCGTGACCAAACTGGCAGCCAGTTCATCGCGCTGATTAAAAGTCTGCCAACGCATTTTCACCACGCCCCAACCGGCTTTAGATTGTGAGGCTTTGGTATCGATCACTTCCATCACCACACGCAAAATATCGTTTGGATAGGTAGGGGTAAACCAACGTAACTCATCGATACCTAAACCAATAATGCCATTAGCAATCTGTCCCAGTGGGCTATTAACCACTAAACGCATGGTTAATGCACTGGTATGCCAGCCACTGGCGGCTAAGCCATTAAAAAAACTATCAACTGCTTGTTCTTTATCCGTATGAAAATATTGCGGGTCAAACTGCTGGGCAAAGTTAATCACATCGGTTTCCAATACTGTTAAAGTATCTGACTCAAATGTGTCTCCTATTTTAAAATCTTCAAAAAATAATTTTGTCATAAGTAAGCCTAAGTTAGGAAATAGATTTTTTTAACACTTATATAACTAAGTCGTATTTAATCATTTAGGGTGTGGGTCATTCATCATGGCAGCCATTCGTGGTAACACTTATTTAGTGGAGTATCAAGCCTTAGAACAACAGGCCATGTTTCACTTTATTGGTAAATTACAATGTTCTACTGAAGAATATAGAAAACTTGCACAGTTCTTAGAAACTAGCCTTAAACAAACTGCATTACAGCAAGTGTGTTTAGATTTAACGCGCGTTGAATTCATGAACAGTTCAGGCATTAATATGCTGTCAGAATACTGTATTGCGGTGCGTAATCACGGCAGCATTCAATTGCAAGTACAAGGAGATGCCAAGCACAGTTGGCAACCCCGTGTGTTTATTAATTTGCAAAAGCTGATGCGCGGTCAACAAACCATTGATGTCTGTTGGCTATAAGTATTTGCTTGTGTACTTATGAACGTAATCCAGTACCTTGTTTCAGCAAATAGAGCGCGTAGCTATAGAAAGCCAAATTAAAAATGATAATTAAAGAAAAAGCAAGCCAAATTGAAATATCAGATACGCCTAATATTCCAAAGCGAAAGGCATTAATCATATAAAGAATAGGGTTAATTAACGACACCCATTGCCAAAAGCTTGGCAACATATCGATTGAATAAAATACCCCGCCTAAATAGGTTAAAGGTGTCAGCACAAAGGTTGGAATAATGCTAATGTCATCGAAATTACGAGCATAAATTGCATTGATAAAGCCAGCAATGGCAAATAACGAAGAAGTTAAAACAAACACTGCTGCTGTGACTAATAAACTATGTAAATGTAAATGGGTAAAAAATAGCGAAATAAAAATCACAATTAAGCCCACTAATAAACCACGTACCACACCGCCAATCACATAGCCTAATAAAATGACATTGTGTGGCACAGGTGCTGTGAGCATTTCTTCAATATAATGTTGAAACTTAGCACTGAAAAAAGACGACACCACATTGCCATAGGCATTGGTAATCACCGCCATCATCACTAAACCGGGTAAAATATAGGTAATGTAAGGATAGCCCTCCATTTCGCCGATTCGACTCCCGATTAAGTTGCCAAAAATGACAAAATACAAGCACATGGTCACTGCTGACGGGAGCAGGGTTTGTGGCCAAATCACGAGAATACGGTAAATTTCTTTGCGTAAAATAGTGTAAAAGGCAATCAAAGCCATTTGATTAAACATGGTCAGTCTCTGCTTTTTTCTTGTTTTCAGTTAATAAATTAACGAATAATTCTTCTAAACGGTTAGCACGGTTGCGCATGCTGACCACTTCTACTTGCTGCGCCGACAGTTGACTAAACAACTCATTTAAATTAACGCTTTTTTCTACATCGACTTCAAAACTATGACTGTCTAATGGTCGCCATTGATAAGGGCTATTAAGCTGCAAAGTCGCTGGCAACTCTGCTCTTGTGTCAAAGATAAAGGTTTCTAAGTTCAATTGACTCAACAAGCTTTTCATATTGGTATTTTCAATAATTTGCCCTTGGTCGATGATAGCGATATTACGGCATAAATTTTCCGCTTCTTCTAAATAATGTGTAGTCAAAATAATGGTTTTGCCTCGGGCATTGAGATCGCGCAAAAACTGCCACATTGAACGCCGTAACTCGATGTCTACACCAGCCGTCGGCTCATCTAAAATTAATAAGTCAGGTTCATGCGCCAGTGCGCGGGCAATCATCAAACGACGCTTCATGCCACCGGATAAAGAGCGCGACACATGATTGCGTTTTTCCCACAGTCCTAGGGCTTTTAAATAGTATTCCGCCCGTTCGCGGGCAATGTTGCGGGGCACACCGTAATAACCGGCTTGATTCATCACAATGTGAATGACTGGCTCAAATTGATTGAAATTAAACTCTTGGGCAACTAAACCTAATTTAGCGCGTGCTTTTTCGGGAGCCGTCTCAGTATCATGACCAAAAATACTGATCTGGCCTTTCGTTTTGCGCACTAACGCACTGACGACACCAATCGTAGTCGATTTACCAGCACCGTTAGGGCCTAATAAGGCAAAAAAATCACCGGGTTGCACCTCTAAATCGATGCCTTTTAACGCGGTAACGCCATTGCGATAGGTTTTCCAAAGATCACGAATAACTAATGCAGACATGAGTAAATAGTGTAAGTTGGCTAAAAATGGGTATGAATTTTGAGGATAGACGCTCAACGCAACACGAGGCGTGCATGCATTTCATCAACGTGCAGAGGATGAACGATGAAGTGAGTAGGGTTAAGGAAGCCTGAACAACAGGCTATTGTGCTGTGCTAACTGGCTGGAGCTTGCCTCGTGTATTCCCCGTTGTGGGGGAGTATAGACTTTTTTTCAAGCAAATCGCCATGTTTGCATTGATATTGCCAATGTTTGCGGATACAGCGTCACAGAAGTGTAATGCGTATAATACAGGTATCAAAACCGCTTCACGGTTGCGCAGCGGAACGCGCTAACCACTGACGCTTTAGCCAATTAATTAAAAACTGTTTCGGTTTGCATCTTGGATATATTCACAATACACGCCGAAAGTTTGTAGGGGAGTTCAACATGAAAAAGTTTGAGCCTGAGAACTGGCAAAAACTGTTATCTGATTTATACGTTTGGTTAGGCAGCGACGAGGCCATTATTCGTGCCTTACAGCAGTTTGTTGATTTACCCTCGCATCATCTCACCTTATTGCCTTTGTTGCGTGAGGGGCGTGGACAAATCCGTGATGTGTATGATGCCGTCGGGCGTGGTATCCGCCATTTGCATTTATTGGAATCCGAAAAAGACCGCAGCAAAAGCTTTGATAAACGCCAATTTATTCGCCATCCAACCGGCATTCCCTTAAAAGTGTGGCACTCCTCACATCATGCGCTAGAACAAGCGCAGCAAGTGCAAAAACATATTAAGCAATCGCGCCAATCCTTAAGCAATGTCAGCTTAGGCGGTTTAGCCTTTCACTCACAACACGCATTTCCAATGGCGACACCGATTAAAATTAATATTGATTTAGTCAACCCGCCGTTTGAGGCCTTATGCACCGTGGTGTGGTGTCAAAAGAAAGTTGATGGCTATGACATCGGGGTGAAGTTTGTCGATCAAGATGATGTGGAAGAAGCACGCATGGTCGAGCAAATTTGCCACATCGAAGACTATCGCAAAAAAATGGAAGGTAAAGGCCGTATTTTAGATATAGAGGAAGCGGCGGTGGAATGGTTAACCGAATACGGCGAGCATTTCCCAATGGAAATGGAAGAAGGCAAACCTTATTCCGTGTAAGTGCCCATCAAGGTGTTTGGCAGTGACTGTCACAGACTTTTCATTGAACCCACCGACATTTTTATTAGAATAAGACGCACATTGGCAAATGATCGCGCCTAAGCGCAATGGTTGGCGTACTCACAACAACGCCAGCCATACAGAGCCTAATCCCTTCTGCTAAACACCTTACACTCACCCTTAATAGCCTGCGTGCTATTAAGTTGCTGGTAGGATGACAGGACAACCCCAACCCTTTGTCAGGAGTTTCCATGACGAATAAATACGATACTTTACGCGCCATCCGCTGGGATAATGACCAGTTATATTTATTAGATCAGCGTAAATTGCCACATGACTATGAAGAAATCGAATTAAATACCGCAACTGATGTTGCGTGGGCAATCAAGGAAATGGTGGTGAGAGGCGCACCCGCTATTGGCATCACAGCGGCTTATGGTGTGGTGTTAGCAGCCCGTCGTGCATACAGTGAAAATCCTAATACATGGAAAGTATTTATTGAAACCGAATTAAATGCCTTAATGCATTCACGCCCAACGGCGGTGAATTTAAGCTGGGCATTACGCCGCATGCGTTCAGTGTTTAACCATATTGAAGGCGATCCAGAACCCTTATTGCTGCAAGAAGCCCACAATATCCACCAAGAAGACATCGACGCAAACTATGCGATGGGCGCAGCAGGTGCCGCTTTATTGCCGATTAATTGCAGTGTGTTAACCCATTGCAATACTGGTTCTTTAGCGACGGGTGGTTATGGTACGGCCTTAGGCGTGATTCGTAGCGGCTATGCGGATGGGCGTGTGGTGCAAGTGTTTGCCGATGAAACCCGTCCTTGGTTCCAAGGTGCACGTTTAACCGCATGGGAATTAATGCAAGATAAAATCCCCGTTACCTTATTGCCGGACAGTGCGGCGGCAACTTTAATGCGCCAGAAAAAAGTGCAATGGGTAATTGTCGGCGCGGATCGCATTACAGCAAATGGTGATGTGGCCAATAAAATTGGTACTTACAGCGTCGCAGTATTAGCCCGTCAGCACGGGGTAAAATTCATGGTCGTCGCCCCTAGCTCAACGGTGGATATTCAATTAACCCATGGTGATGATATTCCAATTGAAGAGCGTCCGGCGATTGAAGTGTTAACCGCAGTGGGTCAGCAAGTGGCACCTGACCATGCAACGGTATGGAATCCTTCTTTTGATGTTACGCCTGCCGAATTAATCGATGTCATCGTGACTGAACGTGGTGTGGTGGAACAACCTAACATGGAGAAAATGCTGAGTCTGATGGGGGGGCATGCTCCGGCGGCAGTTTCGGCATAAGGTGTGGGGGATAACACTGTTTTTAAGGAAAAGGTATCTACACAAGTTGTAAAATAGCTGATAAATCAAAGCTATATTTTCGCGTAGGGCGGATAAGGCGCAAGCCGTCATCCGCCGCAAAAGCTAGAAATCAGTCTGAAATTAGTTCATGTAGCCTGCTTTCCAGACAGAAAACTGACCGATATACCGTATTCTAGCCATGTCGGATGACGGCTAACGCCTCATCCGACCTACAAAAGACTTGTTTTTAAAGCAAAATTAAACTCATGTAGATACCTTTGCTTTTAAGGAATGGTGTTATCTTTCAACAATGACAGGTTAAGTACATGGCTTGGCAATATGAAAAAGGTGAACATCGTCATAAACATAATTGGTCAAATGACTTCGCTGGTTTTTTAATTACGCCTAGCGGCATTGTCGGAAAATGTCCAAACAATATCACCTTAGAACAAGCCACACAGTTATTGAATGAAGGAATTCCTTTTTTTAATCGTCGTAAACCCGTGCTAGATTGTGGTGAGCAAGGCGAGTTTCCACATGCAATTTATGCTGTTTATCAAGGTGTTGCTTATCGTGCTGTACCAACACTTGGCTGTTGTTCTTATCATGCGTTTCCAGAAATTGAGTTTCCGCCCACTATTGAAGCTCAATTACTCGCTCGTGCGCGACAGCAGAGTTTGGCAGAAGAAAAAGCCTTAAAAAAATGGCTAAAACAGTGGCGACAAAAAGCAAAAACGGGATGATTACATGATCCAATTTGGCAGCACGACAGACTTACAGTTTCAATTAACATGGTGTTCACACACGCAAGATGCAATTAATGCAAGCACTGCCCATGCACAGGTGTTATTGGCAGGGGAAATAGTGTGGGGTGATGAGGAAACACCTTTTACATGGGATTGGAGTAACTTTCTCGCTTTTTTAGGCAGTGCATGGAATTGGTTATGGTATGAGGAGTTATACCCTATTCCTATTAATCCATTAACACCCTTAAAAATGTGGTCAGAAGCTGAGCGACGTTGGGAACAAATGGGTGATGATCTGGTATCAACAGAGCAATTAAGCGTCTATGAATTTGAAAGCGTACATAATTTAGCCAAAGGCTTTGATGGCATTCATTTACCGCCCTTATTTTTGCTTAAACAAGGTAATGAAATACTGATCAGTACGGAGCAGCAAACCCTGTCATTGCCCATTAGTGAGGTTAAATCATGCTTAGAAAGTTTAGGGGAAACGATTTATCAACGCTTACAATGCTGCGCTGACGAAGCACATGCAAAGGCGGTCATGCACTTATGGCAACAACGGGAGCAATTAATACCATTAACGCCATTGGTCACAGGGTTAACAGAAGCACAATTACAGCCCCTCGCTGAAATTATCCCCTCTATCCAACATGCTGAAGATATTCAGGAATTACACTTAGCTGCTCGCATGGTTGGACATTTATCTTCGACCAGTATTGAACAGGTTTTAAATCAATTAAATCAGCTACCGCACAGATTGCTACCGCTTACCACAGAATTAGACAAGTTAGCAGAGGCTACACGCGCACAATTAGCACAGTTACAAGATGAAAAGCCATTTATACAAGGTTATGTGTTAGCTGATTGGCTGCGGGCTAAATTATCATTGGTTCAAGGAAAAGTGCAGCCACAACACCTGTTAAAACAACTATGCGTTGATATTCAAGAAGTGAATTTAGAGGATTCTATTCAAGCAATTGCTTGCTGGCGCGAACATATGCAACCTGTTATTTTACTTAATATTAAAGGCACACATCACAAAACAATTGCCGGACAAAATGCAAGCTTAGCACATGAATTATGTCATCTTTTAGTGGATCGACATCATGCTTTACCTGCTATTGAAGTGCTAGGTGGACGCTTGCCTAAAAGCATTGAGCAACGTGCCAATGCCTTTGCGGCTGAATTTTTATTACCCAGAAAAACGGCGGCGGCTTATATCAGTCAATTCGATATGGCTGAAATGGAGCCTAAACAACTGCTCAACAAAATCACACAGAAATATCAAGTCAGTAAGCAATTGGCGGCGCATCAAATTTTAAATGCAGATGCTGCTTTAGAGTCTAATTTACAGGCTTTTCTCAGTCGTTATGAGCTAACGCAATATTATTCTTAACACAAACTTGCACCCCCAAACGCCCTCTACTACCATACACCGTTCACCCGCTAACGCCCCACAACAACCGCGTTAGCCCAATTGACCTTAGCGACGGAGTTACCCCCTCACCATGCCCACTGTGCCAAGTAAAGAACTTGAAACCTTTGCCAATCCCACGCCGGAACGGGATTACACCATTCGCATGGAAATCCCTGAATTTACTTGCTTATGTCCTAAAACAGGGCAACCCGATTTTGCCACGCTGTATTTAGACTATGTGCCTGATCAACTGTGTGTCGAATTGAAAGCTTTAAAACTGTATATGTGGTCATTCCGCGATCAAGGCGCGTTTCATGAAGCCGTAACCAACGAAATTTTAAGCGACTTAGTGCGTGCTTGCTCACCGCGTTTTATGCGTTTAAAAGCCGCGTTTTATGTGCGTGGCGGCATTTACACCACAGTAATTGCTGAGCATCAAAAAGACGGTTGGCAACCTAAGCCCGTTGTGCAATTGCCTTAATATTCTGTGTGCGCCAACACAACGGCGCACCCTTGTAAGCATGCCTCCGCGTTGCTATATCAGCACATAATAAAATACTGACTAACCGGAGGCGGTATGCACGAGGATTCAAACCAAAATGCCGAGCAAATAATGGCTTTACACAGCGGAATTGCTGCGTTTGAAGCCAAACAGTTTGCGCGCGCCCAGCAACTGCTTTACCCACTGGCAGAACAAGGCCATCCCGAAGCACAATATCGGCTCGCTATCATGGCGCAAAACGGTTTAGGCGGCGTGGTGAATGCGGAAAATGCAGTGTATTTGATGAAAGCGGCGGCAGAGCAAGGACACGAGTTTGCGCAACACGGCTTAGGCTTTATGTATATGTCCGGCGAATGCGTGGATCAGAATGATGAGCAAGCTGTGTTCTGGTTTCGCCAAGCGGCGGAGCAAGGGCTGGCAGGCGCACAAGCCGCGCTCGGTTCGATGTATGAACAAGGGCGCGGCGTGGCGCAAGATGTCGCAGAGGCGCGGCGTTGGTATCAAAAAGCCGGTTTCGATTAAGCGATTTAACGCGCTGCTAACCAGTTCGCCATCGTATCCGCAGCCGTGACTAATGCACGCTGCATCGCCAATTCGCTGGCTAAATGTCCACTGTTTAGCAAACGGTGAAACTCGGCGGCGGGCAAATGCTGATGTAATAACCACGCGCTTTCTAATGGGCAAATTAAATCTTGCTGACCGTGAATAATAATCGCCGGTAGCGATTGCAACGCCTCGATATTGTTTAAAATTTGGTTATCTTCGATGAAGCAACTATTCATCATGTAATGCGCTTCGACTTGTGCGCCGACTAACATATCAGGCTCAAATTCTGTCGGTGCTGGAAATTGCCCAAAACTCACCACGCAACCACCCCACGCAGCCCATTGCAAAGCGGCTTTTTGCGCCAAGCTTTCATCATTACCCGTTAAACAGCGGTAATAATAAGGCAATGGGTCGGCTTGTTCTGCTTCAGGCAGCCAGTCAATAAAGGCTTGCCATTGCTGCGGGAAAAATTGCCGCAACGCGGTAGGGCGATACATCCAATCCATATCTTGTTGCCGCGCTAAAAAAATACCACGCAAGATCAAACCTAAACAGCGTTGTGGGTGTTGTTCCGCATACAGCAGAGCCAACGTCGAACCCCAAGAGCCACCGAATAAAACCCAGCGTTCAATGCCTAAAGCTTGGCGAATCGCTTCTAAATCGGCGATTAAGGCTTGTGTGCTGTTGTCTTCTAAACAGCCCAAAGGACGCGCCGAACCGCTACCGCGTTGGTCAAATAAGATAATGCGATAACGCGCAGGGTCGAAAAAGCTGCGGTGATAAGGTTTGCAATGTGAACCGGGGCCACCGTGTAGGAAAACCACAGGCAAACCTTTTGGATTGCCGGATTCTTCTACGGTCAGTTGATGCGGCGCGCCCACATGCAAAGCTTGCACGTTATAAGGCTCGATGTCGGGATATAGCGGGGTTAAAGCGTCTGTTTCGGTGCTCACAACGGTGTTCAATCGGCTCATTAAACGGTGTATCAGTAGACAGGCTTTAAGCACTAAAGCCTGTCCGCGCATTAATCGTGGTCTTTAGGTTTATTGATTTCATACGCGGCGAGTTGTTCCGCGCTGGCTTCGGATTGATAGCGTTGTTTCCATTCGGCGTAAGGCATGCCGTAGATGATCTCGCGGGCATCTTCATAACTCATATCAATGCCTTTTTCTTCAGCCGCCGCACGATACCATTTCGACATACAGTTGCGGCAGAAACCAGCTAAATTCATTAAATCAATGTTTTGCACGTCTGTCCGTTCGCGAAAGTGCGAGACTAATTGGCGAAAAGCGGCGGCTTCTAATTCAGTGCGGGTTGCATCATCCATTGTCAGTATCCTGAAGTTTTTATGTGTTTATCTTGTGAGTTGCTTAATGTAGAGGCGTTTGGCGTGGTTCACAATACTTAGGTGTGTTTTCATACTTTAACAAACATCGGATGACGGCTAACGCCTTATCCGACCTACAAGATTTATAAAAACCTTCATAATGCTATGCTTATTTGTATTAGAATACGCTGAAATTATATGTATCGGACATTCTCATGTTTGCAGTGTTTACCTATTTAGCGGACTGGTTAGCTTATCAAGTATTTGGACTTGATCCCGAAACTGATATTGGCGCGGCGGTCCATTTTTTTATCGAAGATAGCAGCAAGATTTTTGTGCTGTTGATTGTGATGATTTACCTGATCGCCTTAATTCGCGCCTCGTTAAATGTCGAGCGCGTGCGGGCATATTTAGCAGGCAAACCGAAATGGTTAGGTTATAGCTTAGGCGCAGGTTTTGGCGCGATTACGCCCTTTTGCTCTTGCTCTAGCATTCCAGTGTTTTTAGGCTTTACCACAGCAGGCATTCCTGTTGGCATCACCATGTCGTTTTTGCTCACATCGCCGCTGATTAATGAAGTGGCTATTGTGTTGTTATTCAGCTTATTAGGCTGGCAAATGACCTTGATTTATCTGGTGATTGGCTTGGCTGTCGGCATGTTAGGCGGCTTGATTTTAGACAGCATACACGCTGAACGTCATTTACAAGCCTTTGCACGCAAAGCTTATGAGAATGCAGCGACAGGCAGTATCGACGCGCCAGAAACGATGCGCTTATCCATCACGCAGCGTCACGAATTTGCAAAAGCAGAGTTGTACGATATTTTTAGTCGTGTTTGGCAATGGGTGTTATTAGGTGTGGGTTTAGGTGCTGCCTTACATGGTTTTGTCCCAGAGGGCTTTATCAGCGATCACTTAGGTCAAGGCCAATGGTGGACAGTGCCTTCCGCGACTTTATTAGGCATTCCCTTATACGCCAATGCAACCGGCATTATTCCAGTCATGGAAAGTTTGCTAAATAAAGGCTTGCCCATCGGCACGACCTTAGCCCTGTGCATGAGTACAGTTGCTGTCAGCTTTCCTGAATTTATTTTGTTAAAGCAAGTCATGTTATGGCGTTTGTTAGCCTTAATCGCGGTGATGCTGTTGGTGGCGTTTACCTTGATTGGCTGGCTGTTGAATGCCTTGGCTTGGGTGTTGTGATAAAGGAATTTTGTTCTGATTTTGAATAGCCCTCACCTAAATCCTCTCCCAGAGGGAGAGGACTTTAAACACAAAAAATGTTTTTTAAACAATAGCTTTTATCTTACTCTTAAAGCCCTCTCCCTGTGGGAGAGGGTTTGGGTGAGGGCAACCTTTTAACAAACTAAGGAGTCATCCAAATGAAAACAGTTAAAGTCTTAGGCTCAGGTTGCACCAAATGCGTGAAAACTGCCGAATTCATTCAACAAGTGGTTGAGCAACAAGGGCTTGATGCTACAGTCATTAAAGAAACCAACCCTGAAGCAATCATGAATTATGGTGTAATGAGTACACCCGCAGTCGTGGTAGACGAGCAAGTCAAGCACACCGGTTCTATGCCGACGGCTGAACAAATCACGGCTTGGTTAGCTTAAGCAACGACTAAAAAAACACCACATCGCCGCGTAAAATTGCTGTGCAACGCCCTAATATTGCGTGCAAAGACATGCTATTATGACGTTGCAAATATCACTGTCATGCAGCACGAGTCTGCATGAGCATCCCCGTATTTTCTCCCAGCGTATCCACGCGCCTGACTCCACACTCGTCATCATTATTTTTTAAGGATAGCAATGTTTCATTCGGAAGCATCAATGAGCAATTACTTATACGATTCAGATAAAACACAACAATTTGTATCATGGTTTCGCCAAGCCTCACCGTATATCCATGCACACCGAGGTCGCACCATTGTGATTTCGATTGCAGGTGAAGCATTGCAAACCCCGCAATTTCCTTATTTAATTCATGATATTGCCTTATTAAGTAGTTTAGGCATTCGAGTGGTGTTAATTTGTGGTATCCGCCCACAGATTGAACATGAACTGGCGATGCGTGGCGCGTTGCCCAAATATGAAAACGGTATCCGTATCACTGATGAAATCGCGTTAAGCTGTGTAAAAGCGGCCTGTGGCGAGGTGTTGGCTTCGGTGGAAAGTCTGTTGTCAATGGGCTTAACCAACTCGCCGACCATGGATATTTTCATTAATACCGCGACTGGCAATTTCATCACTGCCCGTCCGATGGGCGTGCGTGATGGCGTAGATTATTGCTATACCGGCGAAGTCCGTCGCGTTAACGCGCAGGCGATTACTCGCCGTTTAGACGATGGCTGTATCGTGTTGCTGCCACCATTGGGCTATTCTCCAACCGGTGAGATTTTCAACTTATTGGCTGAAGACGTTGCAGCAGAAACGGCGATTGCGTTAAAAGCACATAAATGGATTTGTGTTAGCGAAACCAAAGGCGTGTTTGATCAAGACCATCGTTTTATCGAGCAATTGACCTTATTAGAAGCGCAACGGATGATGAGCCAAGAACTAGATGTGCATTTGCAGCAGCAATTGGGCAATGCCATTCGCGCCTGCCAACGCGGTGTGCAACGGGTGCATTTAATCCCGCGCCATGTAGAAGGCTCGATTTTATTAGAATTATTCAGCCGCGATGGGATTGGGACGTTAATCAGTACCGACCAATTCGAGCATATTCGCCGCGCCAATATTAACGACATCGGTGGTTTATTGGCGTTAATTGGCCCATTGGAGGAAGCCGGTATTCTGGTGCGCCGTTCGCGGGAAAAACTGGAAATGGAGATTGAGCAATTTCTAGTGCAAGAGCGTGACGGTACGATTGTCGCCTGCGCGGCTTTGTATCCTTTTGCTGATGAAGACTTGGCAGAACTGGCTTGCCTTGCTGTGCATACTGAATATCGTGGCACTGACCGAGGTGATATTATGTTGAGTTATATCGAGCGCGAAGCACGCCGTTTAAATATCAGCCGGATTTTTGTGCTGACAACGCGCACTGCACATTGGTTTCAAGAACGTGGTTTTCGTGCAGCACCGATTGATACGCTGCCGATGGCGCGACGGGCTTTATATAATTATCGCCGGAATTCTAAGGTGTTTATTAAAACGCTGTCTTGATATAAAGATTGCCCTCACCTAAGTCCTCTCCCAGAGGGAGAGGACTTTAACGGCAACGATAAAAAATTTTAAAACAATGCCTTGTTCCTTCCTCTTAAAGCCCTCTCCCTCTGGGAGAGGGTTTGGGTGAGGGCAACATGGTGGAATCCGCTGCGCTATTCCACCCTACAACGCAAAGACACGAAAAATCAGTCTTTCATACAAAAATACAAACTCTCTATAAGAAAA
>QKBZ01000300.1 GCA_003245895.1 Beggiatoa sp. | reverse complement strand
ACGCGCTTTGCGTGGGAATGCAGTCACGACGCGCTGCGTCGCGGGTTTGTTCCAAGATCGAGCTAAATCCGTCGTTTAGTTCACTCGTGACGTGGCACGTCACGACTGCATTCCCAAATGGCATTTGGGAACGAGAAGCATAACCTTGTTTTTAATGATAGTTTTCGTCGAACTCAGGTCAACAACAAAAAGCCCCAATGTTGAAACAACATTGAGGCTTTTCTATGCCAATTGCTTAAATATTAATTTAACAAGCCACTAAAACGGCGGACACTCTTGCTTTAACGCTTGTTTCTTAGTCTGCGTCATACCATTAAATTCAAAAATATCGCAATGATCGCCTTCTGGGGTTTCAAACTGCCAAATACTGGCTTTCACAGCTTCGCCATCTTCATCGTTAACATAATCCGGTAAGCGTTTCATTTGTGCTAACACGGACAACTTGTCACCACTCACTAAATCTAAAATGGATTGATATTCAGCTTCTAACTCTGCTTGATAAGAATCTTCCTCATCAGAAGTAGCAGCAGCGGATATTGGGGCATTGCTTGCAGGCAACGGCGGTAACATAGGGCCTTCATCTTCAGTCGCAGCACTGGCCGGTGCGCTTGGCAACATAGGGCCTTCATCTTCTTCTAAAGAGGCTAAACCACCGGCTGTTGCACTGGCATCATCTGCTGCCATGGTTTCTTCTTGATTTTCACCCATATGTGCAAATGCTTCTTCGCAGGTTTCAAACCACACGGATAAAGGCTTGGTTTCTTCAAGAGACTCTTTGGTATAAGGGTCTTGCAAGGACACGGTATGAAACTGTTTGGCTGCTTCAGGATAAACCGATAAAATTTTCTGTTTGGCTGCTAAATAACGTTGTTCAACATCGGGCGGAACAGCCTCTGCTTCATTGAGCACAGGCACACAATTGCTTTCAATCGCTTCGGAAATATGCGGTGCGGCCGCTGCTTGTTTTTGCTCTAATTTTTTTAATAAGGCTTCATTTTCCGCTTGCCGCGTTTTACGTTCTTCTAAAATACGTTGAATTTCAGCCTCGGCTTCTTCAACACGGGTGGGTAAATTGGCTTCACAAAATTGATACGCCTCGCTAAAACTTAATTCGACAAAATAACTCCCCGTATATAACTGGGTAGATTCTTTTATCTCAGGTACCCGTCTTAACGCGCTCTCTACGTTGCGTTGATAGCGTTTCAATAATGAATGCAAAATGCGTAATGAACCGCGACTGCGAGGCATTTCCATTTGAATGCCGCGCTCACACGCATCTAACGCAGCTTGAAAATCTTGCACTGCTAAATCATTTTTTGCGCCATACGCCATAGAAGAGCATAACAGCGTGGCAAGGGCTGCAAGCTTGATAGTATTGTTGATGTAAGCCATGGTGGTTAAAGTTTCCTCACGTAATTTTAAAGCGTGGCTGGCAACCGTGTGATTGTATCCTAATCGTAACCACAAGGTGCATGCAAGCCGAATCCTACCCATTCGCCGCTTTTCTGCGTGATGAAGCGTTGTCGCCTAGGTTGTCTGTGTTAAGCGCCTGAAATTCGCATGTCTTTAAGAATCTTCCGCACTTCAGGCAAGTGGCGGCGGCTGACTTCTAGCATTTCCGTGCGACCTTTTAAGCGAATGTAACTGCGTCCATCACTGTCTTTGCTTAAGCTGGTAATGTGTACCATGGAGACTAGCGTGCTGCGGTGAATGCGCAAAAACTGTCCGGCGAACTCTTTTTCTAAGTCTTTCAGTGTTTCTCCAATCAACACTTCACCTTGCGTCCAATGCAAAATCACATATTTTTCATCCGCCATAAAGTAAAAGATTTGATTGACTGGAATCAAGCGCAATTCGCCACGAATGGTGACGCTGATGTGACTGCGTGCAGTCGGGCGTTTGTCTGCATCCTCAGCACTGCCGCCTACGCTGTCTTGCTGTAATAAGGCTTGTGCACGGCGTAAGGCTTTTTCCAAGCGGTCTTTACGGATGGGTTTTAATAAATAATCGACCGCTTGATGTTCAAAAGCTTCTAAGGCGTGGTCGCCATAGGCCGTGGTAAAGATGACAATCGGTGTGGGGGTGACATTGCTTAATTCTTGCGCCACTTTCATGCCATCCATGCCCGGCATACGGATGTCTAATAACACCACATCAGGGTGTAAGGCGTGGATCACACTTAAGGCATCGCGTCCATTGCCCGCTTCGCCTAACACTTCGCCAACACCGGTTTCATTTACTAACGCCCGTAAACGGTCTCGTGCAAGGCGTTCATCATCAACAATGACTATTTTCATAAGTTTATTTCAGTATGATAAGGAAAACGGACACTAACCCGATAAGTGTCTTGGTCAGTGGTGATAGTTAACCCTGCTGCACTACCAAAACAAGCTTGTAAGCGTTGGTGGATATTCTCCTGTGCAATGCGATTGCCTTTGTGGTTAATCGTTGCATAGTCCGGCAGTGGGTTTTCAATTTCGAGTTTGATGTAACGACCATCAAATAAGCCTGTTACATGAATAGTGCCACCTTCTGGCAACGGTTGAATACCGTAATAAATCGCGTTTTCCAGTAGCGGCTGCAAACATAAGGGCGGAATCAAGGCTTCTTGTGGCACGCTGTCAATTTGCCAATTGACGTTTAAGCGCTCATCTAAGCGCAAGGCTTCTACGCGCAAGTATTGCTCACATAAAGCAATTTCTTTATCCAAACTGATGTAATTGCCTTCTTTTGACAAACTGGCGCGGAATAATTCGGATAAATCTTCGACCGCTTGTTCTGCGCGGGTTGGATCAAAACGAATTAAACTAGCAATGGTGTTCATGCTGTTAAACAAAAAATGTGGACGAATACGCGCTTGCAAAGCTTGCAAGCGGGCAGTGGCATGTGCCACCGTTTTTTGTTTCCATTCATTGCGCATGTAGAAATAACGCAAGGCAATCGCGGCTACCATGGCACTAATACTAAGATTACGGATTAAAAATAATTGATGTTGTAAGGCGTGCGTCCACTGCTCATCTTCTTGTAAGGAAAAGAAATGCGCCAGTTCTGTTAACAATAAGGTAATCGCCAAAATAGTAAAATAAGCGACTAACAATAAAGGTGTTCGCCACACTTTAAATTTCCAAAAAACAACAAAAAGCACGGTGCTAATCGAAAAGCTCAAGCCAAAATTACGCAGTAATAACCATTGGTGTTGCATGGTAAATTCAGTGACTTGATCAGCGATATATTCTTGTAAGAACCACGCCACTTCACTGGCAAAGCCTGCTAGGCTTAAAATCAATAAATAGCTTAACAAGGCGGCTAATAAATTACTGTTCAGTAAAATCAGCCAACGCCGTAATAAACATAAAATAGTAATGCTAACCAATGACACCCAATGCATGAATAAAGAAGTTAAGGCTAAATCTGTCAGCAATTGCGTTTGCAAATAGGTTAAGCCGTAATGTGGGCGACTAATGGGGTATAAGGTCAGCATAAAGGCTAATAGCTGCGTGAATAACACGGTGACAAATACCGTGCGTACACTGCAAAAGTCCGGCAAAAATAAGCGATCAGCAGAACGAGACCCAAGATTATTAAAGGTAGTGGTTTTAGGCATTAGAGGATTACCAGCCCAGCAATTGTTCAACTTGTTCTATTATCTCGCGATTCTGCGAGGAAATTTTTAAAAAACGACAGCCAATACGGTGCAAATTCGGATTCATGTCAGGCCGCGTCCAACGTACTTCTACTTCCGCTTCAATGCTGGTCACGCTTAAACCTTCTCCTTCGGGTAGCTTAATCAATACATCACGGACTTGGTTTAAACGCATGGGGTGATCGGTAATCATCATTAAACCATCTAATGAAATATCACCTAAATGCCCCAATAATTGTCCTGTGTGCAAATCTAAAATATCTAAATAGAATAGTAAGTGTTTGCGCGTAGGATGAGAGTTATTGTCCATAAAACAGTTCCTCTAGTGGATATAGAGCTATAGCACATAGAGTTGCAGTTGCTATCGGTTTATCATGATAGTGAAAATACGCTTGTTTGTCTCAACACAAGCGATGCTTTTAACTGAACTCATGGCTAATAGGTAGATGAACAACTTGCTTTATTCAGTTAGCTGAACACAGTATACAAATGTATATTTAAATGTGAGCTTAGTCTAAATAAGGTGCTAACAAAGTCGCAATTTTTTCTTCTTCAAACTGATGCGCATAACGGCAAATATGCTGCATTAATGCTTGCGTGCTAGGGTTTTCCTGTGCAATTTGCTCTGCATGTTGAATAATGCCGCTGATGTCACCTAATAAGTTTAATTCATGTAACATATGCGCTTGTTTGGCAGTTAATTGCACCATTGCCGTTGCATCCCCCTCATTCTCACCTATGTTTTGTTCTTGATAAGTGCTTTCAATGCTTTGCTCATCATAACACCATTGCAAACCTAAGTATTTTTCCAAGGCACTTAATAACACCTCAAAGCGAATTGGCTTGGCGATGAACTCGCTACAGCCTGCGGCAACGCTCTCTTCTTGGTGGTAGTTAAACACACTGGCTGAGGCAGCAATAATCGGAATATGTTGCAAGATTGGCGTACTGCGCACACGGCGTGCGACTTCAAAACCGTCTAATATCGGCATCACTAAATCGGTAATGATTAAATCCGGTGGCGTGGCTAAGGCTTTTTGCAAACCTTCTTCACCATTTTCGGCTTCTTCTAAATCAAAGCCTAACGGGATTAACAAGTTGTGCATCACCGAGCGATTTTCCCAGCGATCATCAATCAGTAAAATCCGCTTTCTATCGCCTTGATAACCAGTGATGACAGGGGCTTGTATATCTGTGTCTGGGATAATGGCTTCAACTTCCGGTAAAGCTAAGGCAAACCATAAAATACTGCCCTTGCCTAATTGACTGGAAATATTCAGTTGTCCGCCCATCATTTCCACTAAACGTTTGGTAATTGATAAGCCTAGCCCTGTGCCTTCTGCACGGTAACGCGCATCACCGGCTTGCTCAAATGGCTGAAAGATTTTTTCTAATTCATTTTCTGCAATGCCAAGTCCTGTATCTTCGATTTGAAAACGTATTTTCTGTTCATCGTAACCCACTTTGAGTGTTACGCCGCCTTGCTCAGTGAATTTAATCGCATTACCTAATAAATTAATTAAAATTTGTCTTAAGCGTTTTTCATCGGCATGAATACCATCGGGTAAAGACGATAAACGTTCAAAAATAAAGGCGATGCCTTTTTGTTCAGCACGAATACGAAATAGCTCAGCAAGATCAGTTAAAAAATCGGCAAAGCGAATATCAGTGGTATAAAGTTCAATGCGATTAGCTTCAATTCGAGATAAATCCAAAATATCGTTAATTAAGGTCAGTAAATACTCACCGCTGCGCCGAATAATGCTCACCCCTTCTGCTTGTTGTGAGGTTAAATCTGGTGAGCGTTCTAAAATTTGTGCATAGCCCAAAATACCATTTAAAGGTGTGCGTAATTCATGGCTCATATTAGCTAAAAAAGTGCTTTTCGCTTGGTTAGCAATTTCAGCCTCGCTGCGGGCTTGTTCAGCATTGAGTTTTGCTTGCTCTAAGGCTTGTTCTGCTTGTTTGCGCGCTGTGACATCGCGCACTAAAATCACCAAGCCTGTATAGTCAAAGTGACCTTGATCATGGGTTTGCATAATCGGTGCTGCGGTTGCACTGACAATCAAGCCATTTTCTAAGGTGATCGATTCTTGTGTAGCGACTTGCCGTTGTTGTTGTGCTTGCGCGACTAATTGTTGCAAAGCAGAACTACACGCACGATTACAACTAGCCCCTAAAATGGGCGGATATTCTTTAAATAATTGCTCAAAGGCAGGGTTATATAACACGATATGACTGTCAGCATCAGTTACTAATAAACCATCTGCCATATTATCCATAATAGAGCGTTGATGGGTTAATGTATTGCGTAATTGTTGGGTTGCCTCAGCAATGCGTTGTTCTAATGAAGTAAAGGAAGCCCGTAGCCGTTCTGCCATGTCATTAAACGCATTACCCAACATGCCTAATTCATCATGTTCATGACTGTCAATACGATGCGTTATTTCACCGGCATGAATACGTCGCACACCGGTTAATAATTTTCTAACAGAATGCAGCACGCCTCGCAGAATAATATACGATAAAAATAAGCTAATAGCTAAGCATAAAGCCGCAACCCATAATAAATCAAAGATCGCGTGTTGTGCTGCATCGACATATTCATCTGGTTTTAAATGAATACCTAATACAGCTACTGGTTGATCCTCAATATCGTGTAAGGTAAAAAACTGGTTAAGTAATTCACCTTTCTTAAACTCACCTGACATTTGCAATTCATTAATTAAAGCTTTTTGATAGCGTGTTTCACTTAATGGTGCAATGGCATTAGAGCTTGAAATTGGATTGCCATCAATATAAATAGCACTGGAAACATTTAATAATTTACTAATATCATGCGTCAGTTCATTATTGTTTTGAATAACACAACGCAGTAAGACTAAACCAATTAACTCATCTTGTTGGTTAAAAACATTAGTGGCGTGTTTTTTAATAATCGGCATTGCCGCAGAAAAAGTTAATAACTCACCCGCAATCAATTCAGGGGCAATTTGTAGTTGCTTAGTGGATAATGCCTTTTTAATCAGTGTATTATCACTTTCCAGTTTAGAAAGCTGATAACTGAACAAAGGATAATTTTCTAAGCCAACTTGGGCTAAAACTTGGCCTTCAGCATCAAATACAGTGATGTGTTCATCCACTTTGAGTAAGGTAGCATGATAAACATTTTTATTTTTGAGTAGTTGCTCTAATAATTGTTCTATCCCCAAGTAGTTTTTATTATCTAATGCAGATTGTAAGGTGCTGTCATAGGCAATGGCTTTAGTATTACTGCCGATTTCGCTTAACCTTTTCTGATAAATCAAACGCGCCATTTCTGCCTTTTCAGTTAAGGCTAAGTAAGCACGTTTTTCCATTGACTGTGCAAAATAATGAATGGCAAAACCACTGGTCAATGACACGGATAGCAAAACAACAAAAATATAAGACAGTGGGAGTTTATAAGAGAGCTTCATATCAATTCTCGAATTATTGAGCAGTTAATCGAGAAGTAAACCTTACTTCATCCGATGCAGAGATTATTGTACTAAAACTAATTTAAAACTATATTAACACTTATACAATACTAATACGGATTGAGTAAGCCAAGTGCAAACAGATGTTAGCCGTGCAACTTAACATCTGCTTACCTGTTTTGCTAATCGCTGACATTGTTTAGAGATTATCAGCTAATAAACGCGCACTGTTTAATAACAAGGTTTCAGCCCCTGCTTGCCCCACAAATTGCACCCCGATAGGCAAGCCATTAATGCGACCACAGGGCACGGCTAAAGTGGGTAAACCCGTTAATGTCCACAAACCTTGTAAAAAGGGCATGCCTGTATGCTCTGCTGCCCATAATGGCGCAGTGCTATCAGTTGCCGCCGCTAAAATAACCGTTTGTTCATCCAGCAATTCGTTGATTTGCTCTCGATACGAGGCGGCTTGTTGCAATGCACTGTCATATTGCGCTTGGCTAATGGTTAAGCCGTGATCGATTAAGTCGCGCACCCGCTGACTCATATGATTGCCTGCACGACGGCGATCTTCGATATGGGCTAAGGCCATATCATGGCACAATAAGGTGTGAATACAGTCGAAATGATGCTCAAAATCTGCCGGTAGTTCACAGGTTTCTACGCTAATATCTTGCTCACGCAATGTTGTTATCGCACGGTATAAAGCAAATTGGCTAGGCTGTTCTATACGCTCATTAAGCACATTGGTGATATGTAACACCCTAGTTGGCAAGACAGGATTATTTAAGGTGGGTGGTGATATGGCTTGGCTGTTAGGATCGCTAGAATCAAACGCAAACAAAGCTTGGCAAGCCAGCTTAATGGCTTCTGGCTGACTGGCAAAAATGCCGATGTGATCTAGGGCTGGAGACAGTAGCATAGAACCGACCCGACTGATTGCGCCGCGAGTGGGTTTTAAGCCGTACACGCCACAATATACTGCTGGACGAATCACCGAACCGATGGCTTGTGAGCCAATAGCAATCGGTACCATTTGCGCGGCAACGGCAGCAGCAGAGCCGCTAGACGAGCCACCGGGGGTGCGTTGTAAATCATGTGGGTTACGTGTCGGGCCTGCATTGGCAATGGCATATTCTGTCGAGACGGTGGTGCCGACAATCACCGCCCCCGCCTCTCGCAATTGTGTGACTAATGCCGCATCGCTACACGGCACGCGCCCTTGATGAATCGGCGTACCCCAACTGCAACACATGCTCGCCACGTCAATCACTTCTTTCACCGCAATCGGCACGCCGTATAACACTTTATCGCGTTGTGTTAGCGGTTGCTTATCTAAAAACTGTGCATATTCCAATGCTTGTTCTGATTGCAGATCAACAAAGGCATGCACCTGCGGCTCTCGCTCGGCGATGGTGGCAAGGTATTGTGTTAATAAGGTTTCAGCACTGAACTGCCCTTGCCGAATGGAAGAGACAATGCTGGTTAAACTGGCAAATACGGGCATACAGTAGTGTTATCCTGTCGTTTAAGTGATAACCGTACACTGGATTGGCTTAAGACTCGGCACAGGTGTCGACATTAAGACAGTCTAGCGTCACCGATTAATCTTAAGCTTTGGTTTTAGTTGAAAAATCATGAGCCTAGTGAGTGATTAATCGTTTAATGTTTTATTAATACAATGCTTAAGCAATGAGTGCGCCGTATTTCTTTTTAGCAACGATGTAGGATGGGCCGACGAAGGAAGCCCATCGGTCGTGCAGCCATTAAGTTAAGGCATACACAGTTGTAGGGTGTGCGAAATCCCACAGGGTATGCTGTTTGATAATCCGTTGTCCTTGGTGTGGGATTTTGCCCACCAAGCTCCGCACGGTGGGCAAAACGCCGATTAAGGTCGGAAACAACCCCAGCTTCTCGGCGGCGTTTCGCACACCCTACAAGGTGCTGCTAACGCTTAACTTAATGGCAGTGACACGGCGTGTGGGAACGAAAAAAAACTAACATCGCGGTAAACGATGGGCTTCCTTCGTCAGCCCATCCTACAAATAAAAAAGGCTAAACCGTCACGCCATACAGCGCGACCAGTTTAGCCTTCTTTTTAAACTAACTCAGCTTAGTTTTGTTCTTGACCAGCCAAGTACAACCAAGTTGAAACCACTGTATCAGGGTTCAAAGACACGCTAGCAATGCCTTCTTCCATCAACCATTTTGCTAAATCTGGGTGATCTGAAGGGCCTTGACCGCAAATGCCGACGTATTTGTTTTGGCGGCGGCAAGCTTGAATTGCTAAATGTAACAAGGCTTTAACCGCTTCGTTACGTTCGTCGAATAAGTGCGCGATTAAGCCAGAGTCACGGTCTAAACCTAAGGCTAATTGCGTCATATCGTTAGAACCGATAGAGAAGCCGTCAAAATGTTGTAAGAACTCATCGGCTAACAAGGCGTTAGACGGTAATTCACACATCATGATGACACGTAAGCCGTTCTCGCCACGTTTTAAGCCATTTTTCTCTAATAATTTAACGACTTGCTCTGCTTCCCAAGTGGTACGCACGAATGGAATCATTAATTCCACGTTGGTTAAGCCCATTTCATCACGGACTTTTTTCATCGCGCGGCATTCTAATTCAAAGCAGTCTTGGAAAGATTCTGCAATGTAACGAGATGCACCACGGAAACCGATCATTGGGTTTTCTTCGTGTGGTTCGTATTGCGCACCGCCGATTAAATTCGCGTATTCATTTGATTTGAAATCAGATAAACGCACGATAACAGGCTTAGGATAAAACGCAGCCGCTAACGTAGACACGCCTTCTGCTAAACGATCCACATAGAAGCTCACCGGATCAGCATAACCGCCAATGTGTTCTTTAATGGTGGCTTGTAACTCTGGGCTTTGCGCAGAGAAGTTTAACAAGGCTTTAGGGTGAATCCCGATCATCCGGTTGATGATGAACTCTAAACGCGCTAAACCGATACCGGCATTAGGAATGCCCGCGAAATCGAAAGCACGGTCAGGGTTGCCCACGTTCATCATGATTTTGAACGGTAATTCAGGCAATTCTGCTAAGTTTGAAGTATTTACTTCATACTCTAACAAGCCTTCATAAATAAAGCCGGTATCCCCTTCTGCACAAGAAACAGTCACTTCCATGCCGTTAGGAATATTCATGGTCGCATCACCGCAACCGACCACCGCAGGAATACCTAATTCGCGTGCAATAATCGCCGCGTGACAAGTACGACCGCCGCGATTAGTGACAATCGCAGAGGCACGTTTCATCACGGGTTCCCAATCAGGGTCAGTCATATCAGTCACCAACACGTCACCTTTTTGCACTTGTGACATTTGGCTTAAATCGCTGATTACCCGTGCAGGGCCTGCGCCGATGCGTTGACCGATACTGCGGCCTGTGGTTAACACGTTGGTGCCTTCTTGTTTTAACACAAAGCGTTCTACAGTACTGCTTTGAGTAATACGGCTTTTCACGGTTTCAGGACGGGCTTGCAGAATGTAAATTTTGCCGTCGCCGCCATCTTTACCCCACTCGATGTCCATTGGACGACCGTAGTGTTTTTCGATGATTAAGGCTTGTTTCGCTAACTCAGTAATGTCTTCATCAGTGATGGAGAATACTTGGCTTTCGCTGGCATCAATGTCGACAATTTTGGTTGCTTTACCATAACCGCCTTCATCGCTGTACACCATTTTGATCAATTTGCTACCACGGTTGCGGCGCAAAATTGCAGGACGACCTGCGTTTAAAGTTTGTTTGTGTACATAGAATTCGTCAGGATTCACCGCACCTTGTACCACCATTTCCCCTAAACCATAAGAAGAAGTGATGAACACCACATCACGGAAACCGGATTCAGTGTCTAAGGTGAACATAACGCCGCTGGCACCGATGTCGCTGCGCACCATTTTTTGAATACCAGCGGATAAAGCCACTTCGCTGTGTTCAAAACCTTGGTGAACGCGGTAAGAGATCGCGCGGTCATTGAATAAAGAAGCGAAAACGTGTTTCACGGCTAACAATACATTGTCTAAACCGCGCACGTTTAAGAAGGTTTCTTGTTGCCCTGCAAAAGAAGCGTCAGGCAAATCTTCAGCAGTCGCAGAAGAGCGCACTGCAACCGATAATTCGCCACCACTGTCAGCCAACATTTTTTCGTAAGACTGAGTAATGGCTTGTTCTAATTCAGGTTGAAAGGGGGTATCAACGATAAGCTGACGAATTTCAGCACCGACTTTAGCTAAATTGTCGACATCTTCGATGTCTAAGCCGGTTAATTTATCAATAATTTTTTGACGTAAGCCACTTTGTTCTAAAAAGTCGACGAAGGCTTGCGCAGTGGTAGCAAAACCACCTGGAACAGAAACACCGACACTGGCTAAATGGCTGACCATCTCTCCCAAAGAGGCATTTTTGCCGCCAACCCTAGGCACGTCATTCATACCTAATGCTGCAAAATCAATAACATATTCTTGCATGAAGCTTCCCTCATAAAAACCAGTGACGGCTTTGAGTTCTTTTTTGGCTGAACGCCGCCCTGAGTGAACAGTAAAAGGCGGCTATTATAACGGATGTGACGGGGAGAAGGGAGAAATAGAAAAGGCTGGTGTGTGCAAAAATTTATAGTCGGTATACATGCTTGTCGTCATTTGTGACACAGGGGCTGCTGACACCTTTTTAAGAGAGCAAGATTTTTTCTATTTGATTATGCTGTGCTTTATGAGGAATTTGTTGGCTTATAGTATGTAGGCCAGTTATTTTGACAAAGTGAGCATTTTATAAGTCAATTCATTAGATTGAATAAATTAATGTTCTGTTATGAATTGAGGCTAAAGAGATAACTATAAGTTTATGTGAAACAGCAAACTTAGTGACGAAAATAGAGATTGTAGGTCGGATAAGGCGCAAGCCGTCATCCGACATAACGCGCTTGAAACTTGAACTAAGCCGCTTACGGCGGATGACGGCTTACGCCTTATCCGACCTACAAGACTGTGCCAATCTTTAACTTTATACGCGCCGCTGGAGCGACGCAGTATGCATTCCCATTGAAAGACGATGGGAACGAGAAGAATTACAACGCTTCGTACATCCGCCCCTGATTAAATAATCCTTTAGGATCAAACGCCTGTTTCAACTGCTGATGCAGTCCCAGCAATAAACTATTTAGCGGATGAAAACTATGCTCGCGCTCGCCATTACGGAATAAAGTCGCGTGACCGCCTGCCGCGTCAACTACGCGGCGCACAGTTTCAGTATCCACATCAGATAATAACCAGCGTTGCGCGCCGCCCCATTCAATTAACCAATCACCAGATAAATTCAGTGCAGGTGTTACCGCAGGTACGGAAATACGCCACAAACTGCGCTTAGTCTCTTGGAAAAAGGGCAATTGTTGTTCGCGTAATTGCTGCCAAAAAGTCGCGCCATCGCTGAATTCATCGCCGCCTAAATGCTGACGCGCCGCTTGCACACCTGACACCGTGCCGGATAAGCGCAAATATAAACGTCCGTCATAATAAGCAGTTGCCGACAAAGGCAAAGGTCGTCCTGCCCATTCATTCATTAAACGCAAGGCTTGATCGCGCTCTAACTCACGCACTAAAGTCAGTTCTTGCGCAGGAATCGGCGCGACTTTCAACGACACATCGAGCAGAATGCCTAGCGTGCCCATCGCGCCGACCATTAAGCGCGAGACATCGTAACCGGCGACGTTTTTCATCACTTCGCCGCCAAATTTTAAAATTTCACCTTTGCCGGTTAACACACGACTGCCTAACACAAAATCCCGTGCTGCACCGCTATATGGTCGTCTAGGCCCTGAAAAACCACAGGCAATGGTGCCGCCGATGGTCGCTTGCTCGCCAAAATGTGGCGGCTCAAATGCCAACATCTGCCCTTGTGCTTGCAAAGTGCTTTCTATTTCCGCTAACGGCGTGCCACAACGTGCGGTAACGACTAGCTCAGTCGGTTCATAAGTGATAATGCCGCGATGTGCGGCTAAATTCAGCGGCTGTCCTTGCGGGGCGCGACCGTAAAACTGTTTGCTATTGCCACTGATGAGATTAAAGCGCGTGTCCGTGTCAATGGCAGCGTTTACGGTAGCTTGTAACTCTTGCGTTAAATCAGACATGGTTAAAATCTCGGCAAATCGGCGTGCGGTAACTGACCATGATGAATGTGCATCGCGCCTAATTCGGCGCAACGGTGTAATGTAGGCACGGCTTTACCAGGGTTGAGCAAGCGTAACGGATCAAACGCTTCTTTCACCGCGTGGAATTGCAGCAATTCAGCGGATTGAAACTGGCTACACATTTGATTGATTTTTTCGACCCCGACCCCGTGTTCTCCGGTAATTGTACCGCCCATTTCAACACAAAGTTCTAAAATCTTACCGCCTAATTCTTCCGTGCGCTCTAACTCGCCTTCGATATTGGCATCGTACATAATTAATGGGTGCAAATTGCCATCGCCTGCGTGAAACACGTTGGCAATCGAGAGTTGATATTCTGCCGATAAGGCATTGATTCGACGCAATACTTCGGCTAAATGACGGCGCGGAATAGTGCCATCCATGCAATAATAATCTGGCGAAATGCGCCCCACCGCAGGGAAGGCCGCTTTACGGCCTTGCCAAAATAAAGCGCGTTCAGCTTCATTCTGAGCCACGCGCACTTCTAACGCGCCACACTCTGCCATTAACTGTTTTACTTGCGTTAATTGCTCGGTTACTTCCGCTTCTGTGCCGTCTAATTCACACAGCAAAATGGCTTCGACATCAGTAGGATAACCCGCTTTGCAAAAATCCTCAGCCGCGCGAATGGCTAAATGATCCATCATTTCTAGCCCCCCCGGAATGATGCCGGAGGAAATGATAGTGCCTACCGCTTCGCCTGCTTTGGCGACATCATCAAAGGTGATGAGCATCACTTGTGCGCGCTCAGGTTTCGGTGTCAGTTTGACCAAAATTTCCACGATGATGCCGAGCATGCCTTCTGAGCCGTGCATTAAGGCCAGCAAATCATAGCCTGCACTGTCTAAGGCGGCACTGCCGATGGTGACTAATTCGCCAGTGACGGTAACGACTTTTAAGGCTAATACATTGTGTACGGTTAAGCCATATTTTAAGCAATGCACACCGCCGGAATTTTCCGCCACGTTGCCGCCGATGGAGCAAGCAATTTGCGAAGAAGGGTCAGGCGCGTAATACAAATTGTGTTGGGCAACCGCTTCGCTGATGGCTAAATTGCGTACCCCCGGTTGCACACGCGCGGTGCGACTCAGTGGGTCGATGTCTAAGATTTTTTTAAATTTAGCAAGGCTGAGCAATACGCTGTGTTCGTTGGGTAACACGCCGCCAGATAAGCCAGTACCGGAGCCGCGTGCAATGACAGGCACTTTTTCACGGTGGCAAATGCGCATGATTTGCTGCACTTGCTCTACGGTGTTGGGTAATACCACCATCATCGGCAGATGGCGAAACGCGGATAAACCGTCGCATTCGTAAGGGTGTAAGTCTTCGGTGGTGTGTAACACTGCGTCGGCGGGTAAAAACGTCGAAAATTCCGCGACTAATTGGGCTTTGCTTGCATCTGGGTGGTGTAAGCCGCTGTCATGGTAATCTGTCCCCCGCACTGCATGGCTTGCAGTCATAGCGGTCTCCTCATCTGGTGTTGTTATCGTTTGGGTTTGAGTCGTTAGTCAGCATAGATTGATTTGTCAGGGAGGGCAAGAGAAGGCAAAAGTTAATAGCCAATAAGGTTTTTTATGAGTGAATAAATGAGTAAAACAAGCCCTGCTAGACAAGCATAACCTAGCCATGCTAACCAATTTTCTTCTGCATTTGGCGGTAAGCTAAAGCCTAAGTTTTCCGCGATGATTAAATAAGCGTATTTGAAGAAGAAAATACTAATCACTGTTCCCAGAGAAGTGATGACGAGATCAGACCAACTGTCGTCTAATTTGTGATGCGTAATACCCAGCATGTTTAAAATGTTTAACACGGTCATGAGCGGCATTAACAATAGGATCAAAAAAAATGCTAATAAGGGTATAACTCCAACGACAAAAATCCAGCAATAATAAGGTATCCTGATGATATGCTTCAATATTGTCATTAGCTTCATACATATTTAACCTACTCATTCAGTGTTGATAATCTTGAGCGAGTACAAAAGCCAGATGGTGGCTAGTGCTAAACATCTACATTTTTACAACCTCAAATACCACTCGTATTCCAACAAAGACACATGCGCGTTAAAACTCGCCCGTTCTTCCTCTTTCGCCGCGCTATACACATGCGAAAAAGCCAGCCCTAAATAACTGGGTAAAATGCGTGATTGCTGAAATAAAGTTAAGGCTTCCACCCATGTATTAGGCAAACTAGGGCGGCATTGGGTATAGGCATCGCCTTCGATTGCAGGCACGGGTTCTAACTTTTGCGTTAAACCATAATGCACACTGGCTAACATTGCTGCCATCACTAAGTAAGGGTTTGCATCTGCTCCGGCAACGCGGTGTTCAATGCGCGTGGCTTCGGGTGGACTGATAGGAATGCGTAACGCGGTGGTGCGGTTATTAACTCCCCAGCTAGGGCTTAATGGCACAAAAGTATTGGCTTGAAAGCGGCGATAAGAATTGGCGTTAGGTGCGAAAATCGCCATTGATTCTGCCATTAAAGCGTTTAAACCGGCGATGGCGTGGCGAATAAAAGGTTGTTGCGTGACTAAGTGTGGTTCTGTGCTAAAGATATTATTGCCGTCAGCGTCTAATAAGCTGAGGTGAATATGTAGGCCATTGCCGGATAAATCTTGATACGGTTTCGCCATGAAGGTGGCTTCCATATTGTATTTTTGTGCAATGGCTTTTACTAAGCGTTTCAATTCAAAGGCATCATCACAGGCCGCGACCGGATCAGGGCGGTGATATAAATTAATTTCATATTGCGCAGGCGCGTATTCAGAACTGGCAGTGTCGGCGGGAATGTCTTGTATCGCGGCGGCTTCGGCAATCTCGCGCAACAAGGGCGCGAATTCGTCTAATTCTTGAATGCCGTAAACTTGTGTGCCTTTGGCACGTTGTCCGGTAACAGGTGACACGGCAGGTTGTGGGGCGTGTGTTTCGCTGCGTTGTGCATCTAGCAAGTAAAATTCTAATTCAACAGCAACTACTGGCGTTAAACCTAACGCCTCAAAACGTGCTAATACTTGTTGCAACACTTGGCGCGGATTGGCAAAAAAAGGCGTGTTGCCATCAGGCTCATACATATGCAACAACACTTGCGCCATCGGGATGTCATACCAAGGCACTGATTTTAACGAGTTGGCGACCGGAAAACAGAATTTGTCTGCGTCGCCGATATTCATGCCTAAGCCGGTTGATTCACAAGTATCGCCCGTGATATTCATGCCGAAAATCGAACTGGGCAAGCACACGCCTTGCTCGTAAATCGATAACAGCTTATCGGCATGAATGCGTTTGCCGCGTTGCAAGCCGTTAATATCCGCAATGAGCAAATCCACCGTTTTGATGTCAGGATGTGCCAGTAAAAAGTGTTCTGCTTCCGTGCGTTGAGAGTTGCTGGCCATGCCTTAAGCTCGCTGGGTAAAGGGGTGAAGTGGAATAATAGGGGTTTCTAGCGCCCATACGCTTTGAGGCTATAAAAGAATTTCTTGTCTGAATCTGAATTCACAGAATTTAGAAATTTTCAGAATTATAAATATTTAATAATCCTGTTAATTCTTAAATTCTGATTCAGACACAGGCAGTTCTTTTACAACCTCAAGGCGCGTGGGAGCAAGCATAATCACAAGCATTTCGGCGGATGGCGGCTTACGCCTTATCCGCCCTACATTAAGGTTGTGCTGAACTCACTGGTATTTGCAAGGCTTGTGGACTTATATCCGGTAAAATTCGCGTGACAAATTTGGGTTCAGGGGGACTCAATTGTAAAATGATGGCTTGTTTACTCAATGGATTGCCATCTTGATCAAAACTAATTTGGCCTGTCACACCATTAAAATTATGAGTGTCTGCTAACGCATCACGCACGTCTGCCCGCTGTAGACTATTACTGCGTCGAATCGCATCAACCAATACCTTTACTGCATCAAATGCTAACGCAGAACCAGAGGTGATGTTAGGGTGATCAGGGTATTGTTGGGAGAATAACTGTTTGAAATAACGGCTATCTGAATCGGCCATTGCTGTATGCCAATGGCTGGCGTAATAGTTCCCATAGACAAACTCATCGCCGTATAACACCATGCCAATGTCCCAGCCATCGCCGCCTAAAAACTGGGTGTCGATGCCATGTTGCACGGCTTGTTTAATCAACAAGCCACTGTCGCGTAAATAACCAGGGATGAACACTACATCAGGTTTTAATGTCTTTAACTTGCGCACAATGCTGCTAAAGTCGATGGCATTTTCAGTGTATTCGCCTTGCCAAACCACTTCGCCGCCAAATTGTTTAAAGGCTTGGCTAAAATAATAGGCGAGTCCGGTACTAAATTTATTATCGATAATGGTTAAGGTTACTGCTCTTTGCTTATGCAAGCGCTGGCGGGCAAATTCTGCCATCACAATGCCTTGAAAGTTATCAGTAAAGCAAACGCGGAAAATATAAGGTTTATTTTGGGTTAAGCTGGGTGTGGTTGATAAACTGCTGATCATAGGCACGCCTGCGCGATCTAACATTGGTGCCATAGCCAAAGAATGCGCACTCCACGCGCTACCGATGACACCGACAACGCCTTGGGCAATGGCTTGTTGCGCGGCTTTAACGGTGCCTAATGCTGAACTTTGATTATCAAATTCTAACAACTGTATATCGCGGCCTAATACCCCACCGTTGTTATTCACCGTATCAACCGCTAATCTTACGCCTAGCCAACTGTCCTCGTTATCCAAGGCGGCAACGCCAGTGTGTGCATAAATCGCCGCTATTTTAATCGGTTCAAGAGGAGCGGCAAATGCAATATGACTACTGAACAGGCAAAAAAGTCCAAACCAGCGCATATTGCCGATAAAATAGCGCATAATGCCTCCTATTAAAAAAGCCTGACGGATAGGTTGCGCGCGTTTTGTGTTGCTCAATAGCAGGTCTATCGAGAGGTTGTTGTCTAGGACAACACCGTGATTTTGATCGTGCTTGTTTAAGGAAAAGCAAGTCATGATGGCAATAGGATTTCCTTTCGGATTATGTCATATATTTTAGAAGCCTTAAAAAAAGCTGAACGTGAGCGCAATTTAGGTCAAGTGCCTAAAGTGACACAAACAAAGCAAACACCTTTATTTCAAGAGTCCGCTGCCATTCTGCCGTTGCAACGGGCAGCAGGTTGGTTAATGGGAAGTCTCATTCTCATTATTTTAGCGGCTGCGGGTATAGGTACATGGTTTTCACAACAACAGAAAATCCATAGCCCAGCTATCACGCACGCTGCGACACCTGAAACCAAAGCGCCACCATCTGTAACGCCTACACCTCAAGCTGTAACAACGGCGGCGAATCCAGAAAGCACTCCGGCTGAAGCTGTTACGCCGAATTTTAAAGCAGAATCAACGCCAACTAGCTCGACGCTTGCAAGCGAAACGACACATACAGAAACACCGAAACAGCTTAATACTCAAGCAGCGCCTCGTTTAGCTGAACAGGTTACACCGGCTAAGCCGAAGCCTACGCCT